>NZ_VMNX01000007.1 GCF_009377235.1 Streptomyces acidicola | reverse complement strand
GTTGGTGTGGGGTGGGTCGGCGTGGGGATGGTGTTCATACGGAGGGCTGGGGCTCGGTCCGCCGGTCGAGGGTGGCCCCTTCGGGGAACTCCGCGGCGGGCTGGAAGGAGGAGATCTCGAAGTGCACCACCCGCTGTCCGGTCTCCTGCCGTTCGTCGCACACCACCTCGCCCAGCGACCGCCAGAACGCCTCGGCGCCGGGCACGCCCGGGTCGGTGTGCAGATAGACGCAGCGGTAACCGCCGTCCGCCGCCGCGAAGTCCAGCAGCGCGGCCACCAGTCGGCGGGCCAGGCCGCGCCTGCGGTGGTCGGGGCGCACGTAGACGCGCCGCAGCTGTGCGGTGGTGCCTGGCGGGTAACGCTCCGCCAGCCGACGGGGGTTGGGGGGATGAGCCGGGCCCCGTGAGTCGAGTGCGGCGGTGGCCACGACCTCTTCGTGCCGGTCGTCGACGGCCACCAGCAGGGTGTGGCGCGCGGGGGCGACGTACGCGCCGTGGAGGTCGATGATGTCGCCGTGCCACCGGGGCACGTAGCCGGTGCCGAAGTCCCGGTAGACGGTGTCGAGCATCACCGCTCGGGCGCCGTCGAGGTCGTCTGGGGCTGCTTCCCTGATGCTGTGGCCCCGGCCATTGATGCTCTGAATCTGCACCTGCGCATCATATGCATTAAGGATTGCGCTTGATGATCGGGGATCGAGGATCGGGGATGGGGCGATCGGGGAGACGGATCGGACGGGGGATCAGAGATGTGCGCCGTCTGATCGGGGGCGTGCGTCCCGTGCTCGGGGAGTGCGTGACTCGTAGGCACTCTCGTGCTGCATGTTCGTGCGCGCCGCACGCGTGCCGGGACCACTTTCGGGTACGTCGCAGCCATGCGGATCAGCGTGGTGGATGTGGGATCGAACACCGTCCGGCTCGTGGTGGCGGATGCCGAGGGGGGTGTCCCGCTGCCGGTGCACACCGCGAAGTGGCGGTTACGGCTCTCCCAGCACGTGGCGCACGGGGGCCGTATCCCCGACGAGTCCGTGCAGCAGTTGTGCGAGGCGGTCGCGGCGGCGGGCCGGACGGCTGAACGGTGGGGCGCGGCGGAACCGTTGGCGTTCGCCACGGCCGTGGTGCGCAGTGCGCCGAACCGTCCGGAGGTGCTGCGGGCCGTTCGTGCAGAGACCGGGATAGGGCTGTGCACGCTCCCGGGTGAGGTGGAGGCGGAGCTCACGTTCCTCGCTGCGCGGCGGTGGATGGGGTGGAGGTCGGGTCCGCTGGCGCTGCTCGACATCGGCGGGGGTTCGCTGGAAGTGGCCTTCGGGCGGGGGCGGTTGCCCGACTTCGCGGCCTCGCTGCCGCTGGGGGCCGCTCGGCTGACGCACGAGTTCTTCCAGGGGGAGGACCCGCCGTCGGCGCGGAGTGTGAAGGCGCTGCGGCGGAAGGTTCGCCATGAGCTCCGGGACGTGGCCGCCCGGATCCGGTGGGAGGGGCCGCGCACCGCCGTGGCGACCTCGCGTACCTTCCAGCAGCTCGGACGGCTGTGCGGGGCCGCGCCCGGGCGTCACGGGCCGTTCATGGAGCGGCGGTTGCACCGGACGGAGCTGCGCAGGTCGCTGGAGCGGCTGGCGGCGCTGCCCGCGGCGGAGCGGGCTCGGTTGCCCGGGATCTCGGCGCCGCGGGCCACGCAGAGTCTGGCGGGGGCGGTGATCGGCCACACGACGATGAAGCTGACCGGGCTGAAGGTGGTCACGATCTGTCCGTGGGCGCTGCGGGAGGGGGTGTTGCTGCGGCACATAGAGGACGGGCCGTCATGGTGGGAGGACATCGTCCGGTTCGGCGAGGAGATGTCGTGGTGCGGCGCGGCGACGGGGGAGGCGGTGCCGCTGCGGATCGCGACACCGGCGCGGTGAGCCGCGGACAGTTCGTCCTGGTGCTGCGGGCGCATGGGGGTTCGCGTCGCCCGCGGTTTCGTCGTGGGTCGGGTGTGTGCCGGGAGGTCTCCGTCCTCGGTCCGGCGGGTCTGTGGGGGAGCAAGTGCTCGGCGGCGGACGCCGGCCGCTGCGGGCGGACACCTCCCGGCACACCCCCTTAGGTCTGTACGCGGCTGCCGGTGCGTGGGGGCGGGCCCCGCACACGTTGCCTTTGGTGCGGCGATGTGTACGGAGCTCGCGGCGCGTGGTCCGTGCTTCCAGGGGCGCGGGGCTGTGTTGGATGTGCGGCTCCGCAGCGTGGGCGACCAGCCACCACGGACCCGCACCCGGGCACCCGCCCAGTCCGGCGGACGAGACCCCCGTGTGTATTCCTTGACGGGAATATAACCGCCGAGGCATATTGGACCCATGCTCCACGACTCTTTCTGGACCGCGCTGGCGGACCCGCATCGGCGCAGGATCATCGGCCTGCTGCTGGAGCGGCCGCGGCCCGTCGGAGAGATCGTGGAGGCGTGCGGGCTCAGTCAGCCGAGTACCTCGAAGCATCTCAAGGTGCTGCGAGAGGCGGGTCTCGTGCACGTGGACCAGGAAGCACAGCGCCGCGTCTACGCGCTCGACCCCGCCCCCATCGCCGACCTCGACGCCTGGCTGGCCCCCTACCGCCGACTCTGGAACGAGCGCCTCGACGCCCTGGGCCGGCGCCTCGACCAGGCGTCGGACGGCACCGATGCCGACGTCGGCACCGACACGGACACCGACGCCAAGGAACGACCCCCATCGAAGGACTGATCCACCATGGCCGCCGAACTCACCGGCACCTACCTCATCCTCGACGACGGCCGCCCCGCGGTCCGCTTCAGCCGTACCTACGACCACCCCGTCGACCGCGTGTGGCAGTTCGTCACCGACGCCGACGAGCTGACCCACTGGTTCCCGTGCCGCGCCGAGATCGAGCTGCGCGTCGGAGGCACGATCACCTTCAGCGGTGACCCCAACACGGAGGACTCCACGGGCACGGTGCTCGCCGTCGACCCGCCCCGGCACCTCTCCTTCAGCTGGGAGGGGGACGAACTGCACTTCGAGCTGGAGGCGCTGGACGACAAGCGCACCCGGTTCACGCTCACCAACGTCCTGTTGGCCGCGAACACGGCCGCCCGCAATGGCGCCGGCTGGGAGGTGTGCCTGGCCGCCCTGGACGCGTGGGCCCGCGGCGAGGACTTCGGGGGACCGCACGCAGGGAGCAACGCGCCCTGGCAGGAGATCTATCGCGGCTACGTCGACGCCGGGGTACCGTCCGGCGCCCCCATCCCCGGACAGGAGTGACCCTCACGCCATCTGCCGCCGCACCAGCTCGTGCAGTCGCCCGCCCGTGTCCGCGAGCAGCTGCGCGGGCGGGCCCTGCTGGGCCACCTTGCCGTCCTCCATCACGATGACGCGGTCCGCGTCCATCACCGTGGACAGACGGTGCGCGATGACGACCCGGGTGGCGTTGAGGGCACGCGTGCTCTCGATGACCCTGCGCTGCGTCTCGTTGTCGAGGGCACTGGTCGCCTCGTCGAAGAAGAGGATGCGGGGGCGCCGGATCAGCGCCTGGGCGATCATCAGGCGCTGACGCTGGCCGCCCGAGACGGCCCCGCTGCCCTGGACGATGGTGTGCAGGCCCATCGGCATGCGCTTGATGTCCTCGGCGAGCCCTGCCATCTCGGCCGCCGCCATCGCCTCCTCGGGCGTGTACGGCTCGGTGCCGCAGATGACGTCCAGGATGGAGCCGGTGAACGGCTGCGCGTGCTGGAGGACCACACCGCACTGGCGGCGTACGGCCGACTGGTCGAGGGCGGCGAGGTCCTGGCCGTCGTACAGGACGCTGCCCGAGACGGGTTTGTCGAAGCCGATGAGGAGCCGCAGCAGCGTGGACTTGCCGCAGCCGCTCGGGCCGACGATCGCCACGAACTCACCCGGCTCGATCCTGAAGGACACGTCGTCGAGGACGAGGGGACCGTCGTCGGCGTACCGGAACGACAGCTTTCGGGTTTCCATCGCACCGGACAGCACACCCGGCCGGGTGCTCGCCGTGCGCACCTCTGGCTGGGTCTCCAGCACCGGCTTGATCTCCTCGAACAGCGGCAGCGCGGACACCGCCGACACGAACGCGCCGGTGAGCTGTGTGACCGAGGTCAGCAGCATGGTCACCGAGGTGTTGAAGGTGAGGAACGCGCCGGCCGACATCGAGCCGCGGGCCGGTCCGGCCAGCAGCATGAACATCACCAGCGTGCACAGCGGCAGGTAGACCGCGCCGAGCACCGTGGTGAGGTTCTTGATGCGGCCCACCCGCTGCTGGAGCTCCCGGCCGCGTGCGAACTCGCCCGCCCAGGCCGCGTACGCGTAGTTCTCGGCCGCCGCGACCCGCAGTTTCGGCAGTCCGCGCAGGGTCTGGAACGCCTGGTTGTTGAGCTTGTTGTTCAGTACCACCAGACGGCGCTGCCAGCGCACCTGCCACAGGCCCAGCGCGAGGAACACGGCGGCGATGACGACGAGCATGCCGATCGCGGCCAGCGCCATGGGCACGCTGTACCAGAGCAGCAGCCCCAGGTTCATCGCGCCGACCGTGACCGACTGGGCCACCACCGGGCCGACGCCCGCCAGCAGCCGGCGGATCGAGCTGATGCCCATGGCGGCGCTGGCGAGTTCGCCCGTGGAGCGGGAGGCGAAGAACTTCGTCGGCAGGCGCAGCAGCCGGTCCCAGACGGCCGGTTGCAGCGTCGCCTCGATCCTTCCCTCCAGCCGCAGGATCGTGAGGTTCTGCAGCAGCATGAACGCCGCCGACACCACGCTCGCGATGATGATGGCCAGGCAGACCTGCACGATCAGGTTCTCCTGTGCCTTGGGCACATACTCGCCGAGCACCTTGCCCGTCGCGATCGGCACCAGCGCGCCCAGCGCGACGGTCACCAGCCCGCTGACCGCCAGGTTGCCGAGGTCGCCGCGCGTGCCCTGGAGGCTGAAGCGCACGAGGCGCAGAGGGCTCAGCGTCCGTTCGGGCAGCGGGCGGTAGAACATCACCGCACGGGGCTCGAACTCCGCCGCGTTCGCCTTCTCGATCGGTGTCTCGCGTCCGGAGGAGGGCTGCACGGCCACGTATCCGCCGCGCCGCCACAGCAGCGCGACCGGCGCCCCCGACAGGGCACGGTGCCCCACCAGCGGGCCGACGTTCTCCCGCCACCAGTGGCCGGTGAGGCGTACGGCACGGGTGCGGACGCGGGAGGCGATCGCGATGCGTTCCACGGGGTCGATCCGGTCGCTCTCCGTGCCGCTCTGCGCGGGCTCGGAGAGGCTGATCCCCGCAGCGCGGGCGGCGAGTTCGCAGGCCGCGTACGTGGCGTCGGCGTCGGCGGAGGTGGTGCGCCGCGCCGACGGCTTGCCCATCGAGGCCAGCAACGTCCGGTCGGCCTGGGCGCGCACGGCCTCGCCGGCCTTGATCCCGGCGGCCGTACGGTCCTCGTGGGTGCGCTCCAGCTGCTCGATCCACCGGTCCAGGGTGGCCAGCAGCCGGTACTGCTGGTCGACCATGCCCTGCCAGACCCTGGGGTCCATCAGCAGGTCGGCCGCCGCCTCCGCCCCGTACAGGGAGCCGTACTGCACGCTGCCCGGCGGCACCTGCATCCAGAAGACGTCGTCGTCGGTGAGCGCGGCGGCGTTCTCGGTGGCCATCGGCGCCTGGAAGAGGATCGACAGGCCCCGGCCGACGCCGAGGGCGAGGGCGTACTCCAGCGGGCTCGTCGTGGGCGGCACGTACTGCGGGTTGCCGTACTCGTCGTACGACCAGCTCGCGGTGTCGGCCTGCTGGTAGAGCTCGCGCAGTCCGATGCGGCGCACCACGCAGTCCCTGAGCGGGCGGGCCACCAGGGTGTGCTGGGGTCCCGCCACCGGGCCGAGCAGCAGCGAGCCCGCCTCCAGGCGGCCCAGGTGGTGCCAGTGGCCCTGCTGCACGGCGTCGACCGCGAACAGGTCGAGCGCGCCCGACGCCACCAGCCACAGGACCTGCGGACCCTCCAGGTCGAGGCGGCTGTGACCGGTGCAGTCCATCGGCGTGCCCATGGCGCCGAGCGCACCGAGGACGAGGTCTCCTTCGTGTCCTTCGTGAACGGTCGTCATCTCACCGCTCCTTGACCAGCTGGGCGTACGCACCGCCGCGCGCCACGAGCTCCTCGTGCCGGCCGCGTTCCACGATCGTGCCGTGCTGGAGCACGACGATCTCGTCGCTGTCGCGGACCGTGCTGAGCCGGTGCGCGATCACCACACAGGCACAGCCGCGCTTGCGCAGGTTGTCCATCACGATGAGCTCGGTCTCCGCGTCCAGGGCGCTCGTCACCTCGTCCAGGACCAGGATGCTGGGCCTGCGCACCAGCGCGCGGGCGATCTCCAGCCGCTGGCGCTGCCCGCCGGAGAAGTTCCGTCCGTCCTGCTCGACCCGGCTGTGGATGCCGCCAGGCCGGCGGGTCACCACGTCGTACAGCGCCGCGTCCTCAAGCGCCGCCACGACCGCGTCGTCCGGCACCGACGGGTCCCACAGCGCCACGTTGTCGCGGACCGTGCCCTCGAAGAGGAACACGTCCTGGTCGACGAAGGACACCGAGGCGGCCAGCGCGCCGCGCGGGATGTCGTCCAGGCGCTGGCCGTCGATGCGGATCACGCCCTCCCACGGTGTGTAGAGGCCCGAGATCAGCCGGGACACGGTGGACTTGCCGCTGCCCGAGCCGCCGACCAGCGCCACCTGCTGCCCCGGTCCCACCGTCAGGTCGAAGCCGGACAGCAGCGGCTTGTCCAGCGGGCTGTAGCCGAACGTGATGTTCTGCAGCTCGACGTGCCCGTGCAGCCGGCGCGTGGACTCGGCCCCCTCGCGGCGGGCGTACAGCGGGTCGGCCTGGAAGTTCTCGACGTCCTTCAGCCGGGCCACGTCGGCAGCGAAGTCCTGGATACGGCCCGCGACGCCGTTCAGCCGGGTGATCGGCGCGGTGAAGCGGGTCACCAGCGCCTGGAACGCGACCAGCAGACCGACCGAGATATGGCCCTCGATCGCCCGCATGCCGCCGATCCACAGGATCAGCGCGCTGTTCAGGGTGGCCAGCGTCGGCGCGACCACGCCCAGCCAGGCGCTCGGCACCCCGAGGCGCTGCTGCTCCTCCAGGGTGGTGGCGTGCTGCCCGGCCCACTTGCGGAAGTAGCCGTCCTCGCCGCCGGTCGCCTTCATCGTCTCGATCAACTGCAGGCCGGTGTACGACGTGTTGGTGAGCCGGGCGCTGTCGGCGCGCAGCTTCGCCGTACGGGTCGCGCGCAGTTTGATGACCACCCGCATCGCCACCACGTTGAGCAGGGCCACGCCGATGCCGACGAAGGTGAGCTGCGGATCGTAGGTGTACAGCAGGGCCGCGTAGAGCACGACCACGATCGCGTCCACACCCGCCGCCGCGAGGTCACGTGCCAGCGTCTCCGCCACCGCGTCGTTCGACTGGAGCCGCTGCACCAGGTCGGCGGGGCTGCGCTGGGAGAAGAACGTGACCGGCAGCCGCAGCAGATGGCGCAGAAAGCGGGCGCTGGAGAGGGTAGAGGAGATGATGCGGCCGCGCAGCAGGTTGGCCTGCTGGAGCCAGGTCAGCACCACCGTCAGCGCCACCGACGCGCCCATCGACGCGAACAGCACACCCAGCAGAGAGGTCTGCCCGCCGATGAGGAACATGTCGATGTACGTGCGGCTCAGCGCGGGCACCGCCGCGCCGACCGCCACCAGCAGCAGGCTCGCCAGCACGGCGGTGGGCAGCGTGCCCGAGGTGCCGCGCAGCCGGGCCGGCATGGCGCCGAGCACGCCCGGCCTGCGTCCGCCGCGCTCGAAGTCCTCGCCGGGCTCCATGACGAGGACGACCCCGGTGAAACTGGCGTCGAAGTCCTCCAGGGGCACGAACCGGCGGCCCTTGCCGGGGTCGTTGATGAGCACGCCACGGCGGCCGAAGCGGCGCCCCATGCCGTCGTAGACGACGTAGTGGTTGAACTCCCAGAACAGGATGGCCGGCGCCTTGACCTCGGCGAGCGCGGCCAGGTCCATCTGCATGCCCTTGGCCGTGAGCCCGTAACTCCGGGCGGCCTTGAGGAGGTTGCTCGCACGCGAGCCGTCGCGGGAGACGCCGCACGCGATGCGCAGCTCCTCCAGCGGGATGTGCCGCCCGTAGTGGCCGAGCACCATGGCGAGGGACGCGGCACCGCACTCCACGGCCTCCATCTGGAGGACGGTCGGGGTGCGGACGCCCTTCTGCCGCCGCTTCGGTTTGGGCACGGGGCGCTTCGGCGCGGCCTTCCGCCGTCCCCGTACGGGCGGTGGCGCGGTCTCCTGGGACGTGCTGGGCGAACTCACGGCAGCAGCCAATCGATCGGACGCTGATCGGCCATGCGGATCGAACCTGTGGCCATGGTCATGGAGGTGAGCCTGAACGGCGGTCCGTCCTGCGAGGACCACTCGTAGCCGGACTTGGTGGCGGACCCGCTGTCCAGACGCACCAGTACGGCCACCGGCCGGCCCTCTTTCGTGAACTGCTCGCCCAGCTGGCTGTCGCCGAGGAACGCGGTGATCGACTGCGGGGTCTGGGGGGTACGGTCCACGGACTTCACATGGCCGCGCAGCACGCCGTACTGCTGCGTGGGCACGGACTGCACGGTGAGGTCGACCGACGCGTCCTTGGGGATCGTGGCGGCGTTGTCGGCCGGCACGTACACGGTCGCGTACAGCGGGTCGTCGGCCTTGGCGACCTTCTCCACGGCCGCGACATTGGCGCCGGTCGAGATGATCTGGCCGATCTGGGCGGCGAGCGTGGTGACCCGGCCCGGGGCGACGGTGCGTACGACCGTCTCGCCCTGCTCGGTACGGACCTTGAGGACGGGCGCTTTGGCGTCGAGCCGCTGGCCCTGCTTGGCGAGTACGGCGGTGACCTGGCCGGCGACAGGGCTCTGCAGGACGTAACTGCCCTGCCCGTGCGTCAGAATGGCGGGCGCGCTGACCGTGGAGGCCACCGAACCGGTCGCGGCCCATACGGACGCGGCGGCCATGACGACCACCGTCACCGACAGCACCAGCCAGCCCTGGGGGCGAGCGAAGCGCACCGGGAGATCGAGCTCCTCGGGCGACTGCAGCTTGGCGAGGGCCTGTTGGCGGAACTGCACGGGACTTCCCTCACCTGCTAGGAAAGGAGTACGGCGTCCGCGCGCGACGGAGCGGGACGTACGAAGCCCCCGCGGCGGACGGGTGTGACGACAACCGAGAGCCCCGGAACCGGAGAACGGTTCCGGGACTCAGCGGCAACAAGGTGCGATCAGAGACCGGCGACCAGGTTGGTGACCGGGGCCGTGCTCAGGCCGGTCGCGCCCTCGACGGTGCCGACAACCGTGTCCACGGTGGCGGACAGCGGGACGATGCCGTCAACGGCGCCGGTGAGGGTGTTGACCGCGTTCACGGACAGACCGCCGGAGACGTTGTCGAGGTCGGCGTCCGAGATCTCGACGGTCTCAACCTGGGGGGTGGAGTTCATGATGGAACTTCCCTTCGTAATGGATATTCATAAGGGGGAGAGCGGCCCCCTCCTGGAACAGACGGCTTCTGGAACAGACGGTCGGCCGCGGCCGCGGGTGTCGGCCGCTGGTTCCCCGGAGAACCCGCGGCGACCCCCGCGATGCGATGGATCAAAGCACGGTCGCGCTCCGCGCTTCCAATCAACGACGGCCCTCACCAGAGGACTTGGGCCCACCAAGGGGTCAACCGTGCAGTCCCGCGCACGGCTCGGTTTCCACTTCTTCACAGGGTGCGCGGCATCGTCGCGTTCCCTTCGTTGCCACCCGGAAAACGAACAGGACACTCCCGCCTTAATGGCACGGCGCGCGCTGGAAGGGTGTGCCGATTCACCGCGTGGCGTGACTTGGTTGCGCAATCGATGTGGAGATTCACGGAAGCCAGGATTCCGCTCGCTGTCGTGAACGGATCGCTACTGATCGACAACAGACCGTGTCGGGCGTATTCGGAGCGCACTTGGGGTGCGCTCGGAGTGCACTCGGGTGCTGCCGTGACCGGAGTGCGGGCAAGCGGGGACGGACTCAAGGGGAGCTCGGTGAGGTACGCCGTCGGTGACGGCGTTCGCTTCCGTGACGGGGCGCTGGAAGTCGGTGGACCGCGGAACGGTCGCCAAAGGGGGCGTGGGTACCGGGCGCCCCGGACACCGTGATCACGGTCGCCGTGTCGACGGTGGCCGTCAGCGTCCGCCCGAGGCGAGCGCCACCTTCCCCGGCCGGCAGGCGTGCCACTGTCCGACGCTCACTCAACTCCTGTACGAAAACCGGCAGTTCACTGCACCATGGGGGAAGTTCGCGGAAATGATCTTCTCTGTCCTGGAGCGGGCCGGTGCCCTGAACTGATTCTTACGAGCGTTGAACACCCCACGCGGCATGTGCGTATCAACAGGCATCCAGGCGCCCCAGTCACTTCCGGACGGTGGCCCTGGCCCCGTCCCCAGGAGGTTCAGAGTTGAGTCACAAACGCACACCCAAGCGCAAGGCTGTCATCGCGGCAGGAAGCGTGGTGGCGCTCGGAGCGGCGGCACTGATCATCCCGAACGCCATGGCGGGTCAGTCGGACGACAGTGAGGCCGCCACCCCCAAGACGTTCACGGCGGCCGACGTCCCGGACGTGGCCGCGCAGCTCTCCGAACTGCTCGGTGAGGCGTTCGCCGGCTCGTACTACGACGGTGACCAGAAGCAGATCATCATCAACGTGGTCGGCGACAACAGTCAGGTGATCCAGCAGATCAAGGATGCCGGCGCCGTCCCGAACGAGGTGCAGAACAGCCTCGCCGCGATCGACGCGGCCGAGAAGACGCTGAAGGCGGACGCGACGATCCCGGGCACCGCCTGGGCCGTCGACCCGAAGACCAACGAGGTCCGGGTCACCGCCGACTCCACCGTCACCGGTGACACGTGGAACAGACTGCAGTCGACGGTGCAGGCGCTCGGCGACGGTGTTGCGACGGTCAAGAAGTCCGAGGGCACCTTCAAGATCTTCGCCGAGGGCGGTGACGCCATCTTCGGCGGCGGCGCGCGCTGCTCGCTCGGCTTCAACGTGACCAACTCCGAGGGCAACCCCGCCTTCCTGACCGCGGGTCACTGCGGTGTCGCGGCCGCCGAGTGGTCGGAGGAGGAGAACGGCGCGCCGATCGGCACGGTCGACGCGCAGACGGCCACCTTCCCCGGCGCGGGCGACTTCGCGCTGGTCAACTACGACGACCCGGCCACCCAGGCGGCCAGCGCCGTGGACACCGGCGACGGCCAGGTCGTGGAGATAACCCAGGCCGCCGAGGCGACCGTCGGCCAGCCGGTCATCCGCATGGGTTCCACCACCGGCCTCAGCGACGGCGAGGTCACGGGCCTCAACGCCACGGTCAACTACCCCGAGGGCACGGTCACCGGGCTCATCCAGACGAACGTCTGCGCCGAGCCGGGCGACAGCGGCGGCTCCCTGTTCACCGCGGACGGCAGCGCCATCGGCCTGACCTCCGGCGGCAGCGGCGACTGCACCGTCGGCGGCGAGACGTTCTTCCAGCCGGTCACGACCGCCCTGGAGGCGACCGGCGCGACCCTGGGTGACGGCGGCGCGGCCGGCGGCGGCGAGGCCGGTGCCGGTGAGGAAGGGGGCGCCGGCGGAGAAGCGGGCGCTGGTGAGGAAGCGGGTGCCGGCGGAGAAGCGGGCGCTGGTGAGGAAGCGGGTGCCGGCGGAGAAGCGGGCGCCGGTGGCGAGGCCGGTGCGGGCGGCGACGCCGGTGCTGGTCAGGGTGCCGGTGCGGGCGAAGAGGCCGGTGCGGGCCAGGACGCCGGTGCCGGTCAGGAGCAGGGCGTCGGCGACGGGCAGCAGGGCGTCGGCAACGAGCAGGCCGGCCAGGAAGTGGAAGTGGAGGACGGCGGTGGGATCAGCGTCACCATTCCCTGAGCTGTCTCTCGGACTCAAAAGCCGCTGACCCGGCCGTATCCAGCGGTTCCGGACCGGGCAGCGCAACGGTCCGGCCCTCCGGCGGGAGGGCCGGACCGTTTTGCTTCCCTGCCGTCCCCGTCGTCCCTGCCGTCTCCGTGAGACGACCGGCGGCACTCCGCACGGAAGTCCGGGGCTGCCCCTGATCGCCTCGACTATCGCCGGGGGACCGTGAGTTCACGGCCCCGGTAGAAGCCCTCCCACTCCTCGACGACGTACGGCGCCATGGCCGCACGCCGCTGCGTCTCCGGCTCGGAAGCCCGCCAGGTGTCGCACGCCTCTTTCGACTCCCAGAACGACACGCCGGTGATCTCCTCCCCGTCCTCGGACCAGTACGCGTAGGCGTGGCGCAGACTCTGCGGGTAGGGGTCCGGCCGCCAGGCACGCTCGAACTCCTCCAGCGAGCTCGGCTGAAGACGGCGTGTCGTCACCCAGACGAAGTGTTCCTCCACCGCACCCTCCTCCGCGACATCGGTTCGGCTCTCGTCGGTCCTCTCAGGCCACCGTAGGTCGAAAGCACCGCTCCCGCCTGCGCGGCGATCGTCCGGTGGCGCGCTCGGCTACGCCTGCCGGGGGTTCGGCTTGAGCACCGCGAAGACCGCGCCCGAGGTGTCCGCCAGCCATGAGATCCTGCCGACGTCCGGCACGTCCGACGCCGGCATCAGCACCGTGCCACCGTTCTCCTGCGTCTTCCGCACGACGTCGTCGGCGTCCGCGACGGCGAAGTACGGCACCCAGCGCGCGCCGAGGCCGCCGTCCTGGAGCGGGGCGACCCCGCCGAAGGATGTGGCCTGCTGGTCCCCGTCCCGCAGGCTGAGCACTCGGTACGTCATCCCGGGCGCCTGCATCTCCTCCGAGCGCCAGCCGAAGAGGCCGCGGTAGAAGCCGATCCCGGCCACCGGGTCGGGTACGTGGAGCTCCACCCACAGCAGGGTGTCGTCCTCGGACGTCCTCTCCAGCCCGCCTGGCGTCCCGCCCGGCTGCAACACCGCGAACCGGGCCCCCTGGGGGTCGGTGAACTGAGCCATCCGCGCCTCTCCCATGTTCATGGGCGCCACCCGCACCGTGCCGCCGCCCCGCTCGACGGCCTCGGCCGTGGCCTGGGCGTCATCGGTGCGGAAGTACACCGTCCAGGCGGTGCTCGCGCCCTCCTCGGTGAGCCGGCCCAGTGCGGCGACGGTGCTGCCGTCCTTCTGGAAGAACCCGTACCCGCCGGCCTCGGGCCCGGCGGAGACGAACCGCCAGCCGAAGACGCCGCCGTAGAAGGCGGTCGCCCGCTCGGTGTCCGGACTGCCGAGGTCGATCCAGCAGGGTGATCCATGCGTGAAGTCTGTGCCGAGCATGCGCCCTCCAACGGCTCTGCGGGACCACCGCTCCGCAGCCCCGTACGAATCCGCAACGATGCCCACGTCCTCCCGCCCGCTCGCAGCGCCCGGCGCGGAGGGCCGCCGGAATCACACTCCGGGGTGACGCGCCTCAGCCAGGTGAATCAGCTGTTGTTCAGGAGCTGCTGAGGAACCCGGACCGGGACCCGGCGGTCACAGGCGCAGGCTGGTCATGCCCCCGTCCACGCGCAGGATCGTGCCGGTGGTGGCACCGGCGGTGGGGGAGGCGAGTGACGCGATGGCGTCGGCCACCTCCTCGGCGGTCACCAGCCGGCCCAGCGGCTGGCGTGCCCGCAGGGCGCGGGCCGCCGTGTCGGGGTCGTCGGCGCCCTCCAGCAGGCGTGCCACCCACGGAGTGTCGGCGGTGCCGGGGGCGACGGCGTTGACGCGGATGCCGTCGGCGGCGTGGTCGGCGGCCATGGCGAGGGTCAGCGCGTGCACGGCGCCTTTGCTGGCGCTGTACAGGGCGCGTTGGCGTACGCCGACGTAGGCGACGGCCGAGCAGGTGTTGACGATCGCCGGGTGTGGCGAGCGGAGCAGATGGGGGAGGGCCGCCCGGGTGACTCTGGCGATGCCGGTGACGTTGACGTCGAGGACCCGGGCCCACTCGGCGTCGTCGTTCTGCGCGATGTCGCCGACCGCTCCGATTCCGGCGTTGTTGACCAGGACGTCGAGCGAGCCCAGGCGGTCGACGGCGGTGGCGACCGCTTCGTCGACCGCCGCGGGATCGGTGATGTCGCAGCGTACGGCGTGCACTCCGTCCGGCGCGTCGTCGATGCGCCGGTCCAGGACGGCCACCCGCGCGCCGCGCTCGCGCAGGAGGGTGGCCGTGGCGGCGCCGATGCCGCCGGTGCCGCCGGTGACGATCGCGCCGACGCCGTGGAAGTCGTTCATGGGGCTGTCCTCGCTCGGCCGAGTCGGGGGTTGACGTGGATCTTGGGTCCGGGCCCGGCGCCGGCCGGTCGCTCACCGGCGAGCACGGGGCCGACCTCGTCGAGGCTCAGCGTGGCGGCGACGAGCGGCCCGGGGTCGACCGAACCGGCGGCGTACGCCTGGATGGTGGCGTCGAGTCCGGGGGAGGCGGACAGGACGCCCACCGCGGTCACGTCCTTCAGGGCGAGCCTGCGGGTGTCGATCCTGCTGGGTTCGCCGGCCAGCCCGACGTACACGAGGCGGCCGGCCGGCTCGACCAACTCCAGGGCCCTGTCCGGCAGATGAGCGGCGTTGGACGCGTCGACGACCGCGTCGAACGGCAGGTCCGGCACGGAGTCCTCCGTCCATACGTGGTCGAAGCCCAGATCGCGGGCGAAGGCGAGGGAACTGTCGGTGTGGCCCATGAGATGGACTTCCGTACCGCTGGCACGGAGGAACATCGCGACCAGCAGCCCGATCGTCCCCGGACCCAGGACCAGGGCGCGGTCCCCGGGGGCCTGCGTGGCGGCCTGCGCGGCGCGCAGGGCGTTGCCGCCCGGCTCCACGAGCGCGCCGAGCACGGCGTCGACGGAGTCGGGCAGGGCGTGCAACGAGGAGGCGGGTACGGCGAGTTGCTCCGCAAGGGCACCGGCCCGGGCCCCGCGGATGCCGACCTCCTGCCGTTTCTCGCACACGTGCTGGTGGCCACGTCGGCAGCGGCGGCAGATGCCGCAGCCGAGCATCGTGTCGCCCATGACGCGGCGGCCGAGCCAGCCCGGGTCGACGCCGTCGCCGACCGTCGTCACCCGGCCGGCCCACTCGTGGCCCGGCCGCATCGGGTAGGAGGAGTGTCCCTGGTGGAGGTAGGCCATGGCGCCGCTGAAGAACTCCACGTCGGTGCCGCACACGCCGACCCGCTCGACGTCGATGACGACCTCACCGGGGCCCGCCACCGGCGCCGGGAGGTCCTGGACCTCGTAGGAGCCGGGGGCGGTCAGGACGAACGCGCGCATCAGCCGACGGCTCACCGGGGACCGAGGACGTGCTGGCGCTGGGTGCCGAGGTGCTTGATGCCCAGCTCCATCACGTCGCCCTCCTGGAGGTACACGGGCGGGGTGAGGCCCATGCCGACACCGGGCGGGGTGCCGGTGTTGATCAGGTCGCCGGGTTCCAGGACGAGGAACTGGCTGAGGTAGTGCACGATGAAGTACGGGTCGAAGATCATCGTCTTGGTGCTGCCGGTCTGCCGGCGCACGCCGTTGACGTCCAGCCACATGTCCAGGGCGAGGACGTCGTCGATCTCGTCGGTCGTGGCGAGCCAGGGGCCCGCGGGGTTGAACGTCTCGGCGGACTTGCCCTTGGCCCACTGCCCGCCGCGTTCCAACTGGAAGGAGCGCTCGCTCACGTCGTTGACGACCACGTAGCCGGCGATGGCGTCGCGTGCTTCCTCCACCGAGTCCAGGTAGCTGGTGCGGCGGCCGATCACGATGCCGAGCTCCACCTCCCAGTCGGTCCTGGTGGAGCCGCGGGGGATGCGCACGTCGTCGCCCGGGCCGATGAGGGTGTTGGGCGACTTGGTGAACAGGATCGGCTCGTCGGGGACGGGCATGCCGCTCTCGGCGGCGTGGTCACGGTAGTTGAGGCCGATGCACAGGATCTGGTGCGGGCGGGCGATGGGGGCGCCTACGCGTTCCCCGGCGAAGCGGGACACTCGGCCCGCCTGCGTCCGCTCGGTCACGACGGGGCGGATGCGGTCGACGCCGCCCGACTCGAAGAACGCCTCGTCGAAGTCCGTGACGACGTCGGAGAGGTCGACGTACGTCTCGTCGTCGATACGGGCGACGGGCTTCTCGGCGCCGGGGGCACCGATGCGCATGAGGTACACGAGGACTGACTCCAGGGTGCGGGGTGGTGGATGACTGAGGGGCGCCGGACGGGCGGTTCCGGCAGGACTTCAGCGGTGGGGCTCGCCGAGCGGGCCGAGCAGTGCCCGGATCTCGTCGAGCGCGTCGACCAGGGTGGCCAGGGGTGTCCGGTACGCCAGCGCGCTGATGCTCACGGCTCCGGAGGGGGTCGTCGGTGAGGTGAGGTACACGGGCAGGGCGAGGCAGTTGACGCCGGTCTCGTTCTCCTGGTCGTCGACGCCGTAGCCCCGTTCGCGGGTGGCCTCCAGCTCACGGTGCAGGTCGGCCGCCGCGCACAGGGTCCGTGGCGTGCGACGCTCCAGGGGGGAGCCGCCGGTCCACGCCTCGACCTCCTTCAGGGAGCTCAACTGCCGGGTGAGCAGCAGCTTGCCGACGGCGGTGGTGTGGGCGGGATTGCGTCCGCCGATCGTCGACGTCAGCCGGACGGCACCGGAGGGCGGGTCGACCTTGGCGCGGTAGACGACCTCGTGCCCGTCGAGAACCGCGTAGTGCGCGGTCTCGCCGAACCGGTGCGCCAGCGCCGCGAGTACGGGGCGGACGCGGACGTGCTCGGGCCGGGCCTCGTGGTGGGCGAAGGCCATACGCAGGAACTCGTCGCCGAGTACATAGCGGCCGCGGGCGTCCTGACCGGCCAGCCCGGCCCGGCGTAGTGCGCCGAGTGCCCGGTGCACGGTCGGCTTGGGACTGCCCATCGCACGCGTCAGCTCCTCCAGCCCCACGCCGCCGGGATGGCGAGCGAGCTCCTTGAGGACGGCGAGCACCCGGTCCGAGCCGACGAGGCGGCCGCCCTCGGCGCCTGCCACGCCGTCCTCGCCGGGGGCTGTCGAATCGTCGTACGTCTGCGTATGCTCCATGGCGTTCCAGACTTTAGACCGCCGTACCGTTTATTGGAAGGGGCTCAAGGGTGACGCTCCGCAGCGCGCACTGGTACGAGGGGCAGGACCGCAACGCCTATATCCACCGCGCGTGGATGCGACGCGGTGTGCCGGGTGACGCCTTCACCGGCCGGCCGCAGATCGCCATCGCCAACACGGCATCGGACCTGACTCCCTGCAACGCGCATCTGAACGAGGTCGCGGCCTCGGTGCGCAACGGCGTGTACGAGGCAGGTGGCATCCCGCTGGACCTGCCCGTGGTGTCGCTCGGCGAGACGAACGTGCGTCCCACGGCCATGCTCTGGCGCAACATGGCCGCGATGGCCACGGAGGAGATGCTGCGCGCCAACCCCATAGACGGCGTCGTCCTGTTGGGCGGCTGCGACAAGACGATCCCGTCGCTGCTGATGGCCGCCGCTTCCGTGGATCTGCCCGCTGTCGTCGTACCCGGTGGCCCGATGCTCAACGGCACCTTCCGAGGCAGCCTGCTGGGCTGCGGCACCGGAGTGTGGCAGCTGTCGGAGGAGGTCCGGGCCGGGACACTCTCCCAGGGGGAGTTCACCCGGTCAGAGTCGGCGATGATCCGCAGCCGCGGGCACTGCAACACCATGGGCACCGCCTCGACGATGGCTCTGGTCGCCGAGGCACTGGGCACGATCGTGCCCGGTACGGCCGGAACCCCCGCCCCCGACAGCCGTCTGCTGGAGGCCGCGCACCACACCGGCCGGCTCGCGGTGGACATGGTCGGCGCCGACCGCCGTCCCGGGACGTTCCTGACCAAGGCGTCCTTCCACAACGCGATCGTCGCGCTGGCCGCCATCGGCGGTTCCACCAACGCCGTCGTCCACCTTCTGGCCATCGCGGGCCGACTGGGCATCGACCTGTCCCTCGACGACTTCGACCGCATCGGCTCCCGCGTGCCGGTCCTGGCCGACCTCCAGCCGGCCGGCCGATTCCTCATGGAGGACTTCCACCGCGCCGGAGGCCTGCGCGCCGTCCTGCGCGAGGTGCGCGACCTGCTCGACCCCGACGCGCTGACCGTCACCGGCACCCCCCTGGTCGACTTCCTCGACGACGCCCCGATCTGGGACGGCGAGGTCATCCGAACCCGCGCCGAACCGCTGGTCGCCGAGGGCGGCATCGCCGTCCTGCGCGGCAACCTCGCCCCCGACGGCGCCCTCATCAAACCGGCCGCCGCCTCTCCGCACCTGCTCAAGGCTCGCGGCCGGGCCGTCGTCTTCGACTCCATAGAGGACTTCCACGCCCGCATCGACGACCCCGCACTCGACGTGGACGAGACGTCCGTCCTCGTCCTGCGCGGCTGCGGCCCCAAGGGCTACCCGGGCATGCCCGAGGTGTCGAACATGCCGCTGCCGAGGAAGCTGCTGGAGCAGGGCGTCCGCGACATGGTCCGAGTCTGCGACGGCCGGATGAGCGGCACCGCGTACGGCACGGTCGTCCTGCACGTGGCCCCCGAGGCCGCGGCCGGCGGCCCCCTCGCCCTCGTACGGACCGGGGACTTCATCACCCTCGACGTCGAGGCCCGCCGCATAGACGTCGACGTACCCGCCGACGAACTCGCCCGCAGGACCCCGGGCGAGGCCACCACCACCGGCTTCGCCAACCCCCGCCGCGGCTGGGAACGGCTCTACGTCGACCACGTCCAGCAGGCCGACACCGGCGCCGACCTCGACTTCCTCGTCGGCTCCAGCGGCTCCGAGGTGACACGTGAGTCGCACTGACCGCGACGGCGGGCTCCTCACCGCCGACGCCGCGCTCCTCGCGCGCCTGGAAGCGGTGGTACCGGGCGGGGTCGCCGCACGCGCCTCCGACCGGCTCGCCTTCGCCCACGACGCCTCGCACTACCTGCTGGTGCCGCAGGCCGTGGTCACCCCGAAGGACGCGGCCCAGGTGTCCGAGCTGTTGCGCACGAGTGCCGCCCACGGGTTGTCCCTGACGTTTCGCTCGGGCGGCACCAGCCTCTCGGGTCAGGCCACGGGCGACGGGATCCTCGTCGACACCCGCCGAGGCTTCCGCGGCATCGAGATCCTTGATGACGGCGCCCGCGTACGGGTCCAACCCGGCGTCACCGTAAGGGCGGTGAACACCCGCCTCGCCCGGTACGGCCGCAAGCTCGGCCCCGACCCGGCCAGCGAGACCGCCTGCACCATCGGTGGTGTCGTCGCCAACAACTCCAGCGGCATGGCCTGCGGCACCGAACTCAACACCTACCGCACGCTGGAGTCGGCCGTCCTCGTGCTGCCGAGCGGCACGGTCCTCGACACCGGCGCCCCCGACGCCGACGACCGTCTGCGCACGCTCGAACCGCGCATCCACGACGGACTCGTGCGACTGCGGGACCGTGTGCGCGGCAACGCCGCGTCCGTCGAGACGATCCGCCGCCTCTACGCCATCAAGAACACCATGGGCTACGGCGTGAACTCCTTCGTCGACCACACCCGCCCGGTCGACATCCTCACCCACCTCGTCATCGGCAGCGAAGGCACGCTCGCCTTCGTCGCCGAGGCGACCTTCCGCACCGTCCCGGCCCACCCGTACGCGGCCACCGGCCTGCTCCTCTTCCGCGACCTGGCGGCGGCGACCGGCGCCCTGCCCGAACTGGTCGCCGCCGGGTTCGCGACCGTCGAACTCCTCGACGCCACGAGCCTCCGGGTCGCCGGGCGCGACCCGGAGGCCACCGAAGCGCTACGGGACCTGACCGTCCGGGACCACACGGCACTCCTCGTCGAGTACCAGGAGCCGACCGCCGAGGCCCTGGACGACCGGATCGCGGACGCCAGGCACGTCCTGCGCGGCCTTCCCCTGACCGCCCCCGGAGAGCTGAGCGCCGAACCGGACACACGGGCCGCCCTCTGGCACATCCGCAAGGGCCTCTACGCCGCGGTCGCCGGGGCACGCCCCTCCGGCACGACGGCCCTGCTGGAGGACATCGCCGTCCCCGTCGACCGGCTGCTGCCCACCTGCGCGGACCTCACCGAACTGTTCGACCGCCACAGCTACACCGGCAGCGTCATCTTCGGCCACGCCAAAGACGGCAACGTCCACTTCCTGCTCAACGAGGACTTCGACGACCCCCGACTCGTCGAGCGCTACCTGGCGTTCACCGACGACATGGCCGACCTCGTCCTCGGCCACGGCGGCACCCTCAAGGCCGAGCACGGCACCGGCCGCATCATGGCGCCGTACGTCCGCCGCCAGTACGGCGACGAGCTCCACGACGTCATGCGGGAGGTCAAACACCTCCTCGACCCGCACGGACTGCTCAACCCCGGGGTCCTGCTCACCGACGACCCCACCGTCCACATCAGCCATCTGAAGTCCACACCCACCGTCGAGGAGGAGGTGGACCGCTGTGTCGAGTGCGGCTACTGCGAACCGGTCTGCCCCAGCCGGGACCTGACCACGACACCACGCCGGCGGATCGTGCTGCGCCGCGAGATCGCGCGCGCCCGGGCAGCCGGGGACACCGACCTGCTCGACCGGTTGGAGCGCGAGTACCAGTACGACGCCGTCGACACCTGCGCGGTCGACGGCATGTGCCGGACGGCCTGCCCCGTGCTCATCGACACCGGGGAACTCACCCGGCGACTGCGCGCCGAACGACGAGGCCGGACCGAACAGAAGGCGTGGGCCTCGGCCGCCCGGCACTGGGACGGCTTCACCAGAGCGGCGTCCGGAGCGCTCACTCTCGCCCGGGCCACGCCCGACGCCGTGCCCGCCGGAGCCACGGCCGCAGGGCGGAGACTGCTCGGCACGGACGTGGTACCCGCCTGGTCCCCGGAGCTTCCGCGCGGCGGCACAAGAAGACGTCCGCGTGCAGCCGGAACACCCCAGGCGGTCTACTTCCCCGCCTGCGTCTCGACGATGTTCGGGCCCGCCGACCCGGACTCGGGCCCCGGAGTCCGCGATGCCTTCCTGGCCCTGTGCGAGCGTGCCGGAGTCGAGGTTCGGGTGCCGGAGGGAATCGCCTCCCTGTGCTGCGGCACACCGTGGAAGTCCAAGGGCCTCACCGCCGGCCATGCGGTCATGCGCGAGCAGGTCGTTCCCGTGCTGCGTTCGGCGACCGAGGAGGGCGCGCTCCCAGTCGTCGTCGACGCGGCATCCTGCACTGAAGGCCTGGCGCGCATGCTCGGCGAAGAGGGCATCCAGGTTGTGGACGCGGTGGCGTTCGTCGACTCAACGGTGCTGCCACGGCTGCCCGCGGCCCGCCGTATCCCCTCCGTCGTCGTGCACCCCACCTGTTCCTCCACCCAACTCGGCATCGACCCGGCGCTCCTGCGCGTGGCCGACGCCATCGCCGAGGACGTCGTGCAGCCGGAGGACTGGAGCTGCTGTGCCTTCGCCGGCGACCGCGGACTGCTCCACCCGGAACTGACGTCGTCCGCCACCGCGGCCGAGTCGCGCGCTGTCCGGAACCACCCGGCAACCGCCTACGCCTCGGTCAACCGCACCTGCGAACTCGGCATGACCCGCGCCACCGGGCACCCCTACCGGCACCTGCTCGAACTCCTCGACGAGGCCACCCGACGCTGACCCGGGGCGTTTCACCCACATTGAGGAAGTCTACGCGTGTCATCCCTAAGCGCTGCGCATCTGGGCAGTTCTGATCCCTGACCGGGGGGAGAGCGAGGACGGGAGACAACCAGTGCGCACTTTCGGTCGGTACACGTCCGCGGTGTCGGACCCGGCGAGCGGGCGCGTGCCGTCGCTGGGCCACGCGCTGTTCGCCAGCCGCTGGCTGCAAGCCCCGTTGTACTTCGGGCTTGTGGTCGCCCAGGCCGTCTACGTCTACGAGTTCTTCGGCGAGCTGGGCAACCTCATCCGTGCGGTGGTCACCGGGACTTCGGACGAGAACCTGGTGATGCTCACCGTCCTGAAACTGGTGGACGTCGTCATGATCGCCAACCTGCTGGTCATGGTGATCGTCGGAGGCGAGACGTTCGTGTCCCGCATCGGTCTGCAGGGCCACCGTGATCAGCCGGAGTGGCTCTCGCACGTGCTCAAGGTCAAGCTCGCCATGGCGATCGTCGGTATCTCCTCGATCCATCTGCTGCAGATGTTCGTGGACATCCACCGCACCCCACGCGCGGAGCTGCTCATGGGCACGATCATCCACATGGCCTTCATCGCCTCGGCCTGCGTCCTCGCCTATATGGCCGGCCCCCTGGAAGCCAGGGCCGCCCTTCTGGAGCACCGGAACCATCGCATCCCCCCGCAGGGCCGGCACGCGGCGGCACGCCATCCCGAGCAAGGGGGCGCAACGGCGTCGGACTCCAGCACGCTTCACGACTGAACCGGCGAGCCCAGCCGACCTCTGTGCCGCCGACCCCCGCGACCCGCTGTGGCCTTCTGTGGCAGGCCGATGTCACCGGCACCGGGAGGGCGCTACTCCTCCGTCGGTCCCTCGTCGGCGAGCAGTCGGGCGATGCCCGCCGGACTGAAGACGTCCTGTGTGGCGAGGGCGATGCCGCCGTGCAGGCCGGAGCTGCGTTTGAGCTGGGTTGCCGTGATGGTCAGTTTGCGGGTGGCCAGTGGGAGGGCCCGCTGGTACACCGCCGCGCGTACGGCCGAGACGAGGTCGTCGCGGAGTTCGCTGAGCGGTCCGGCCAGCACCACGGTGCGCGGGTTGAACATGTGAACCAGCATGGCCACCACCTCGCCGATCTCCGTGGCGGCCTGCCGTACGGCGTGCAGGGCGGTCGGCTCGCTGTCGGCGATGCGCCGGGCGAGCTCGCGGGCGCCGTGCAGCGGGTCGTCGTCGGTCGACTCGGGGATGCCGAGGCCGCGGAGGACCGCCCGGTGGGAGGCCAGCGCCCCGACGCAGCCGACGTTGCCGCACGCGCACAGCACGTTGCCACCGCCCACGGCTCTGATGTGGCCGATGTCGCCCGCGGCTCCGTCTGCGCCGCGGTACACGTCACCGCCCGTGGTGATGAGCCCCGCGCCGATGCCGCTCCCGATCCTGATGCACAGGAGCGGGGTGTCCATACGGGCCTGCACCGCTTCGCCGAGGGCCATCAGATTGACGTCGTTGTCCACCACGACGGGGGCACGCAGGCGCTCCCGGAGGTGTGCGGCGACGGAGTAGCCGTCCCAGCCGGGCATGCCGGTCGGTTGCACCGCGCACCCCTGTTCGAAGTCCACCGGACCGGGCAGACCGACGACCACCTGGCGGACGCGACCGGGATCGCGCCCGTGCTTCTCCAGCAGCTCCTGCAGCCGTTCGGTGACCGCGTCCAGCACCGCCCGGGGGCCCGCGCCGATCCGGACCGCCACGGTCTCCTGTGCGATCACCCGCCGGGTGAGGTCGGCGATGGCGACCTGGGATTCCGCGGAATCGACGTCGGCGACGACGACGGTCCCGGCCTGCGGGCTGATCGTCAGCACGCGAGGGGGCCGCCCCCGGACGGACCGTCTGGACTCGACCTCCTCCAGGATGCCGGTGCCGACGAGATGGTCGACCTGCTGGCCCACGGTCGAGCGCGCCAGGCCGCTGCGGCGGGCGATCTCCGCCCGGTTGGTAGCCTGCCCGGAAACGACGAGCCCCAGGACCCGGCGCAGCGCCAGGGGAACCGACGTGGGGCCAAGCGCTTCCGTGATGCGGGCGTCATCTTTATGCATTCGAGCGAACGTAATGTCGCCTCGTTATGCCCGTCAATAGCTCGTGCCCGTGTGCTGTTCGATGGGGATCTAAGCGGACATGTTGCCTGAATTTCAGCCACTTTTAGGCCTTGGAAAAAATTAAATGCAGCGTCTTGTGTGCGATGCGCGAACTAAACGAAGGTGATGCGCAACGCGGAGCTCAGACCGCGGTCGAGTATCGGAAAGCGGAGGTGCGGCGGTGGGTGTCTCGATTCGGGCAGTGGTGGTGGGGGCCGGGATGATCGGTGCCGTGCACGCCGCCGCCATTCGCGCCGCCGGCGGCGAACTGGCCGGGGTGGTGGCCTCCAGCCCCGAGCGCAGCGCCCGGGTCGCGGATGCCTGGCAGGTGCCCGCCCGTTACCCGGACTTCGAAGCCGTGCTCGCCGACGACAGCGTCTCCGTCGTCCACGTGTGCACACCGAACGCGCTCCATGTGTGGCAGGCGGAGGCGGCCCTGGCCGCGGGGAAGCACGTGATCTGTGAAAAGCCGCTCGCCACGGCGGCCGCCGACGCGGAACGTCTGACGCGGCTGGCGCAGGAGGCGGGCCTCGTGCTGGCGGTCCCCTTCGTGTACCGCTACCACCCGCTCGTCCGGGAGATCCGTGAGCGCCGGCTGCGCGGCGAGTTCGGGGCGTGGCAGGTGATCCACGGGAGTTATCTGCAGGACTGGATGCTGTCCGAGGACGCCATGTCGTGGCGGGTCGACCCGTCCGAGGGCGGGCCGTCACGTGCGTTCGCGGACATCGGCTCCCACTGGTGCGACCTCGTCGAATGGGTTGCCGGAATCCGGTTCAGCGAACTGACCGCGCGTCTCGGCACCACCGTCGCCACCCGGCCCGCCGGTACCGGGGCGAGCTTCACCACGTCCAGCGGCGGACCGCGCGTTCAGGTTCGTACGGAGGACGTGGCGACCGTGATGATGCGCACCGGAGACGGCGTCCTCGGCACGCTGACGGTGTCCCAGGTGTCGGCCGGCCGCAAGAACCGCCTGTGGTTCGAGCTCGACGGCGCGGCCGCCAGCGCGGTCTTCGATCAGGAGAACGCCGAGACCGCCTGGCTCGGCGCACCGGACGGAGCCCGTGTGCTGGTCCGGGACCCGGGCCACGGCTCCGCCGAGCAGCGCCGCCTGTCCCGGCTGCCCGCCGGACATGCGCAGGGCTACGCCGACTGCTTCCACTCCTTCGTGGCCGACGCCTACGCGGCGATACGGGGCGAGACGCCGGAAGGCCTGCCGACCGGTGAGGACGGGGTCCGCTCGGCCCGCATCGTCGAGGCCGTCCTGAAGTCCGCGGCATCGCTGACCTGGACCGACGTGGACACGTCCGAAACCCTGGAGACCCTCGCATGAAACTCGGCATGCTCACCGCCTGTCTGCCCCAGCTCTCCCTCGCCGAGATCGCCGCCTGGGCGGGTGAAACGGGATACGAGGCGCTGGAGGTCGCCGCCTGGCCGGACACCGGCGGCCGTGACTTCGAGGCCGCCCATCTGCCGGTCGCCGGCTTCGACTCCCGGGCGGCCGACGAGACCAGGGCGCTCATGGCGCGCCACGGACTCGACATCTCCGCCCTCGCCTACTACGAGAACAACCTCCACCCCGATCCCGCCCGCCGGGCGGAGATCCACGCCCACCTCAAGCAGGTCATCGACGCGGCCTCGGCGCTGGACGTCCCGTTCGCGGGCACCTTCGTCGGCCGTGACTGGACCCGGCCGGTGGCGGACAACCTGGCCGAGGCGGAGAAGGTCTTTCCCGGACTCGTCGAGTACGCGGGGGAGCGGGGTGTACGGCTCGTCATCGAGAACTGCGTGATGGAGGGCTGGCACCCGGACGGCTACCCGGGCAACCTCGCCTACTCGCCGGAGCTGTGGGAGTGGATGTTCTCCCTGGGCCTGTACCTCAACTGGGACCCGTCCCACCTGACCTGGATCGGTATCGACCCGGTGACCACCGTCGCGCCGTACGCGGACCGGATCGTGCACGCCCAGGCCAAGGACCTGCAGATCCTGCCGGGCAAGGCCGACCGCTACGGCTTCTTCGGCAAGGCGGTCCGGCGCGAGGACCCCTGGGACACCGGCTGGTGGCGCTACCGCGTCCCGGGCCGCGGCCAGGTCGACTGGAACGCCGTCGTCGACGCGCTGTACGAGCACGGTTTCACCGGCACCCTCTCCGTCGAGCACGAGGACCCCGTCTGGAGCGGGACCGAGGAGAAGGTGAAGACCGGCCTGGAGATCGCCCACAGGACCCTGCGGCCTCTCATCGTCGCCTGACACCCGCCAATCACTACCGATTGCAGGAGATTCATGGTTCAGAACCAAGCACGGCACCGCATCGGGATCCTGGGCGCCGGCAACATCTTCGGCCGCTACGTCGAGGGCCTGCGGACCTTCCCGGAGCTGGAGGTGGTCCGTGTGGCCGACGTCGACACGGCCCGCGCCAAGCAGGCCGCGGACGAGTACGGCATTCCGGCCTGGGGCGACGGCGACCAGCTCCTCGACGACGACTCCGTCGAGATCGTCGTCAACATCACCCCGCCGCAGTTCCACGCCAAGACCGTCATCTCGGCGCTGGAGGCGGGCAAGCACGTCTATGTCGAGAAGCCGCTCGCGCCCACGGTCGAGGAGGCCCGCGAGGTCCTCGACGCCGTCGGCCGGAGTGCGGCGCTGCTGGGGTCGGCCCCCGACACCTTCCTGGGCAGCTCCGTGCAGACGGCCCGGCACGCGATCGACACCGGCCTGATCGGCGAGGCCGTCGGCGCCACCGCCTTCGTACGCTCCAGCCGCTCCGAGACCTGGCATCCGGACCCGCGCGCCTTCTACGGCCCCGGTGGCGGACCCGTCCTCGACATGGGCCCCTACTACCTGGCCGCCCTCATCAACTGCCTCGGCCCGGTCGCCCAGGTGTCCGCCGCCACCCGCATCGGCGCACCCGCCCGCAAGGTCACCAGCCCCGGGCGCGTCGTCGACGAGGTCACCGTCGAGGTTGCCACCCACGCCTCGGCCACCCTGACCTTCGCCTCCGGCGTCATCGGCACCACCCTCATGAGCTTCGACGTCTGGGACACCGAGCTCCCGCGCATCGAGATCTACGGCACCGAGGGCACGCTCGCGCTGCCCAACCCGAACTTCTTCGACGGCGACGTACGTCTCAAGCGGCACGGGGATGCGGAGTGGCGGGTTCTCACCCCGGTCACCGAGCTGTTCGGCGCCGTCGACACCCCCGAGCAGCACCGCCGCGGACTCGGCGTCCGTGACCTGGCCGGCGCGATCGGCGGCGGGCCGCACCGCGCGACCCCGCAGTTCGCCTTCCACGTCCTGGACGTCCTGGCGAGCTTCGAGACCTCCCAACGAGAGAAACGTTTCGTCACGCCGGAGAGCAGCTGCGAGCGCCCCGAACCGCGCCCCGTCCACTGAGAGGACCGAACACCATGAAGATCAGGCAGGACCGCCTCGCCATCAACCCCCTGCAGTGGGTCGCGAGCGCCGACGGCTGGATCGACCCCTCCCTGGCCCCTTCGCTCGACGCGCAGCTGGCGGTCATCCGCGACGCGGGTATCACGGCTCTGCACAGTGCGGTCCCCGGCGACATGGCACCGGAGGCGTACGCCGCCAGACTCGCCGAGTACGGGATCAGCCCCGCTCCCGGCTACATCCCCGTCCGCCTCACGGACGACGAGTCCGAGCGGGGGACCTTCCGGGACACCGCGGCCCGCGTCGCGGAACAGCACGCCGCACTAGGCGTTCCGACGGTTTTCCTCGCCATGGGGATGGCGAAGGACGCCGAGCGCGTCGCCCAACCCGCCGTCGGCCACCTCGCCGACCAGGGGCGGCTGGAGCGCGTACGGGACCTGCTGGCCGAGATCGCCGGGATCGTCCGGGCCCAGGGCATCACCCCCGCCTTCCACCCGCATGTCGGCACCTGGGCGGAGACCGAGGAGGAGACCCGCTTCATCCTCGACACGGTCGACGCCTCCGTCCTCGGCTTCGGACCCGACATGGGCCACCTGGCCTGGGCGGGTGCCGACGCCGCGGGGCTCGTACGCGACTACGCGGACCGGGTGGCGGCCGTCCACATCAAGGACCTGGACCTCGACCTCGCCGCCGAGGCCAGGAAAGCGGGCTGGGACTACCGCAGGACGGTGCTGGCGGGGCTGTGGTCGGAGCCGGGCCACGGCAACGCCGACATCGAGGGCTTCGTCGGCGCGCTCCCGGACGACTTCGACGGCTGGCTGATCGTCGAGGTCGACCGCGGGGCCAGGCCCACACCGGAGGAGAGCGTGCGGCTCTGCGGGGAGTGGGCCGCCAAGCACGCGTAGCCATGACCGGGACACGCGGACCACGAGCAGTACCGGCCGGGCACGGCCGCAGACGGGGCGACCAGGAGCCGAAGGATTGAGACAGGTGGAGAGAACATGCGCAAGACAGTGGCGTTCATCGGCGCGGGAATTCTGACAGCGACGGTGACAGCCTGCGGCGGCGGCACACAGGCCGCGGGCGGGGACAGGACCCTGACGCTCGCCGAATCGGTCGCGGCCACACCGTGGGACCTGGCCAAGGCCAGCATGGGCCCCGAGTCCCAGTACTACCAGCCGGTGTACGACACCCTGATCCGGCTGAACACCAAGGGGGAGCCCACCCCCAACCTGGCCACCTCGTGGTCGTACGACAAGGCCCAGACCACCCTGAGGCTGAAACTGCGCGAGGGAGTGAAGTTCACCGACGGCACCGCCCTCGACGCGGACGCCGTGCGCAAGAGCCTGCTGCACACCAAGAGCGGCACGGCCTCCGCGGCGGGCGAGATCCAGGACATCACCGGCGTCGACGTCGTCGACTCCCACACCGTGGCGATCAGGCTGAGCCACCCCACCGCGGCCCTGCTTCCCGCGCTGGGCCAGGTCTCCGGCATGATCGCCAGTCCGAAGGCGCTGGAGAACCCCAGGACACCCATCGGCTCGGGCCCGTACAAGATGGACACGGCCGCGACCACGGCCGGCCAGACGTACACCTACACGCGCAACGCCGGCTACTGGAACACCAAGGCATTCCCCTACGACAAGATCGTCATCAAGTACCTGGCCGACCCGACCGCCCGCACCAACGCGCTGCTGTCCGGCCAGCTCGACGGCGCCACCCTCAACCTCAACCGGGTGGCGACCGTGAAGGGCCGCGGTCTGAACGTCGTCACCTACCAGCCCGGCGATATCGAGGGCCTCTACATCTGGGACCGCGCCGGAAAGAAGGTGCCCGCCCTCGGCAAGCTGAAGGTCCGTCAGGCCCTCAACCATGCCTTCGACAGGGAGGCGATCATCAAGTCGGCCAAGACCGGACTCGGCACGCCCACCACGCAGATGTTCGCCAAGGGCGAGGACGGCTACAAGGCCGCGCTCGACGAGACCTACACGTACGACCCGGAGAAGGCCAGGAAACTGCTCGCGGAGGCCGGTTATCCGAACGGTTTCGCCGTCACCATCCCGGACCTCTCCACGAACTTCCCGCAGGAGCAGGCCGCCCTCACCCAGTCCCTCAAGGACATAGGCATCAAGGTGAAGCTGGACACCCTGCCCAGCGACCAGATCTTCAGCGCCATGCTCTCCGGCAAGTACGCGATGTCGTACTTCAAGCTCGGCGCGCCCACGGCCTGGGACAAGGTCCAGCTGGAGCTGACGAAGAAGTCGACCTGGAACCCCTTCAAGTACAGCGACCCCAAGGCCGACGGCCTCATCGACCGCATCGGCAGGTCGACCGGGGCCGAACGCGAGGCGCTGTTCGAGGAACTCAACACCTACGTCGTCGACCAGGCATGGAACGCCCCCTGGAACGTCATCGCCAACGCGTACGAGACCGCGAAGGACGTCAAGGTGACACCCCAGCCGGGCTCCCAGTATCCGCCGATCTACAACTACGCGCCGGCCGCGAAGTAGCTTCGGCCCGCTCCGACGTCCGGAAGGAGGAACTCTGTCGTGCTTGCCTTCTTGCTCCGGCGCATCGCCGCCGGCGCCGTCCTGGTGGTCGTCGTGGCCACCGCGACCTTCCTGCTGCTCAGCCTCACGGGCACCGATGTCGCCCGCAACATCCTGGGCGAGACGGCCTCGGCGTCCGCTGTGGCCGCCAAGAGCCGTGAACTGGGCCTGGATCAGCCCCTGGTGGAGCGCTACTGGCACTGGGCCGAACAGGCCCTTCAGGGAAACCTGGGCAGTTCGTGGTTCACCGGCGATTCGGTGAGCCAGTCCCTGACGGACACGCTGCCGGTCACCCTGTCCATCGTGCTCGCCGGCATGGTGATCGCGGCGGTGCTCAGCGTGGCGCTGGGCACCGCGGCGGCGCTGCGCGGCGGCTGGGTGGACCGTGCGGTGCAGTTCGGCGCGGTGCTCGGCACCGCGGTGCCGAGCTTCCTGATCGCCCTGGTCCTCGCCGTCACCCTGGCCGTCCGGCTCGGCTGGCTGCCGGCCACCGGATACGTCGCCCTCGGCACCTCGCCCGGCGGCTGGCTCCGTTCGATCACCCTGCCCGCCCTGTCCCTCGCCGTCGCCGCGACCGCGGCCACCGCGATGCAGGTGCGCGGCGCCCTGATCGACATCCTGCGCGCCGACTTCGTCCGCACCCTGCGCAGCCGGGGCCTGACCACCCGCAGCGTCGTGTACCGGCACGCGCTGCGCAACGCGGCACCGCCCGCCCTGACCGTGCTCGCCCTCCAGTTCATCGGGCTGATCGGCGGCGCGGTCGTCGTGGAGAAGGTGTTCGGGCTGCCGGGCATCGGTACCCTCGCCAACTCGGCCGCCGTGCGCGGCGACGCGCCCGTGCTGCTCGGCACGGTCGTGGTCACCGTCGTCATCGTCGTCGCCGTCAACCTGCTGCTGGACGTCGCGTACGGCTGGCTCAATCCGAAGGTGCGTGTCTCATGACCCCCGTGGACTCCGTGGCGCCCGCGGCGTCCGCGGCGGCCCCCGAACGGGACCGCCTGCTGCGCCGGTCCCTGCGCGACCCGGTCGCCGTCGTCTGTCTCCTCGTCCTGGCCCTGGTGATCGCCGTGAGCCTCGGGGCGCCGCTGCTCACGGACCACGCGCCCGATCGCAGCGTCCTGGCGGACACCCTCGCGCCGATGTCGGCCACCCACCCCCTCGGCGGCGACGGCGTGGGCCGCGACGTCCTGTCCCGGCTGCTGTACGGCGGACGCACCAGCCTCCTGGGCGGAACTCTCGCCGTCCTCGTGGCCTTCGCGGTCGGCGCGCCGCTCGGCCTGGTCAGCGGTTTCTACCGGGGCTGGTTCGACGCGGTGGCCGGCTGGACCGTCAACGTGATCATGGCCGTGCCCGCGATCATCGTGATGTTCGTGGTCATGGCGGCCGTGTCCCAGGACCTCAACGTCGCGATGATCGTCCTCGGTGTGATCATGGCACCGATGGTCTTCCGCCTCATCCGCGCCTCGGTGCTCGCGGTGCGTGAGGAGCTGTACGTCGACGCCGCCCGAGTCTCCGGGCTCGGCGACGCGCGCATCATCCGCCGGCACGTCCTGCCCGTGGTGATCGCGCCGTCCGTCATCCAGGCGACCCAGGTGTTCGCCGTGGCGATCGGCATCCAGGCCGGCCTCGCCTTCCTGGGCCTGGGCAAGGCGTCCCAGGCCAGCTGGGGCGCGATGCTGGGCGACGCCTTCACCAACGTGTACAACGCACCCGTGCTGCTGGTCTGGCCGGGCGCCGCCATGGGCCTGACCATCCTGGCGTCCAGCATGCTCGGCAACGCGGTGCGGGACGCACTGGGCACGGCCGAGCCCCGGGTGGTCAGGCGGCGCGAACCCGTCGCGCGGAAAGCCGCGGCAGCCGTGGCCGAGCTGCCCGCGGACCGTCTCCTGACCGTGGAGGGTCTGCGCGTCGCCTACGGCGAGAAGACGGTCGTCGACGGAGTGAACCTGACCGTGGCACGCGGCGAAGTCCTGGGCCTGGTCGGCGAGTCCGGGTCCGGCAAGAGCCAGACGGCGTTCTCCGTCCTCGGGCTGCTGCCGTACGAGGCCGGGGTGACGGCCGACCACCTCGTCTTCGACGGCAAGGAGCTGCTGGCCCTGGACCTCGCCGCCCTCAACGCCCTGCGCGGCCGGGGCATCGGCTACATCCCTCAGGAGCCCATGTCCAACCTGGACCCCTGCTTCCGCATCGGCTCCCAACTGGTGGAACCCATGCGGAAGCACCTGGGACTGTCCCGGGCCGAGGCCCGCACCAAGGCCCTCGACCTCCTCGAGAGGGTCGGCATCCCGGACCCCGAGCGCGTGTTCCGGTCGTACCCGCACCAGATCTCCGGCGGCATGGCGCAGCGCGTCCTCATCGCCGGCGCCGTCTCCTGCGACCCGCAACTCCTCATCGCCGACGAGCCGACCACCGCACTCGACGTCACCGTCCAGGCCGAGGTCCTCGACCTGATGCGCTCGCTCCAGCAGGAGCGCCACATGGGCATGATCCTCGTGACCCACGACTTCGGTGTCGTCGCCGACATCTGCGACCGGGTCGCGGTGATGCAGAAGGGCCGCATCGTGGAGACCGCGCCCGCACGGCAGATCTTCGCGTCGCCCGGCCACGCGTACACCCGCATGCTGCTGGACTCCACGCTCGAAGGCGGGCCCGCACGGGGCGCGCTGCACGTTCCCTCGAAGCCCGTCAAGGAGGTGACGTCATGACGTCAGGGAACTCACCGCTCCTCGAACTCGACGACGTCGTGGTGGAGTACCCGGGCAAGGGCCGCGGCAGGAAGCCCTTCCGGGTCCTGCACGGCGTGTCCCTCTCCGTCGCGCCCGGTGAGACGCTCGGCCTGGTGGGCGAGTCCGGCTCGGGCAAGACGACCCTGGGCAGGGCCGTACTCGGCCTCGCGCCTGTCACCCGGGGCACCGTCCGGTTCGAGGGACGGACCGTCTCCGGGCTCGGCAAGCGGGAACGGAGGGCACTCAGCAAGGACATCCAGGTCGTCTTCCAGGACCCGTACACCTCGCTGAACCCGGCCATGAGCGTCATGGACATCCTCACCGAGCCGCTGCTCGTCACCGGCGTCGCCCGCGCCGACGCCGAACGCAGGGTCCAGAAGCTGCTCGACCACGTGTACCTGCCGCAGGACGCGGCCCGCCGGCTGCCCCGCGAGTTCTCCGGCGGCCAGCGCCAGCGGATCGCCATCGCCCGGGCCCTCTGCCGGGACCCCAAACTGATCGTCTGTGACGAACCGGTCAGCGCCCTCGACCTGACGACCCAGGCCCGGGTACTGGACCTGTTCATCGAGATCCAGGAGGCGACCGGCGTGGCGTACCTCTTCGTCACCCACGACCTGTCCGTCGTACGGCACATCAGCCACCGCGTGGCCGTGCTGTACCGGGGCGACATCGTGGAGACCGGCGACGCGGTCCAGGTCACCGAGCGCCCGGAACACCCCTACACGAAGGGGCTGTTGCTCGCCGCGCCGGTACCGGACCCGCAGCGGCAGGCGCAACGCCGCTCGGAGCGGCTGAAGCTGCGGGCGTCATGACCGACGTGACGGACACCCTGACCCGCTACCTCGCCCTGTGCGACGTGCCCGCACGCGTCGAGGGCGATCTGGGCGACCTCTTCACCGAGGACGCCGTGTGGGAGGGCGGCGGCAGCGCGTACGCCGAGAAGTTCGGACGCAGTGAGGGCCGCGAGGCGATCGTCCGGATGCTCTCGGCCTATCTGCCGCCCAACCCGCACTTCCGCACGAACGTCCATCTGCTGTTTCCCGGCACGGTGGACACCGACGGGGCGACGGCGCGGGGGAGCTGGTCGATGCAGCAGTTCTCCCGCTACGCGTCCGGTGCCTCGGAGGTCATGGTCGCCCGACTCGACGTGACGTTCCGCCTCGACGCCGACCGGCCCCGTATCTCCGCCTTCCGCACCGAACTACTCTTCAGCGAACCGCTGTCGGGAGAGCGATGAACACCCGCACGATGCTTCTGACCTGCTACGCCGACACCCACAACTACGGCTGGCACCACGTCGACCTGTTCACGCACGACAGCACCGGCCGAGAGGTCAACTGGGTCCACTGGACGGTCGACGAGGACGGCCCCGCCGGCGCCGACGAGGCCACCGCCCGCGTCGAACCCACGCTGCGCCGCACCACCGAGTGGCGGCACGGCGTCAGCGCCGACGGCAGCGACTACTGGACCGCCCAGGCCGTCTGGGACGGCTGAGGACACGGGACGGCTGCGATGTGCCTCGTCTACATCCTGGACGACGACGAGGAGCTGAGCGAGTCGCTCGCCTGGCTCCTGGAATCGGTCGGCATCCGTTCGGAGCGTTTCCGGGACGCCCGGACCTTCCTCGCCTCCTACGACCGCGCCCGGCCCGCCTGCCTGGTCCTGGACGTCCGCATGCCCGAGCTCAGCGGCTTCGGCGTCCAGGAACTCCTCAACGAGGCGGGGTCCCCTCTGCCCGTCGTCTTCGTCTCCGCGCACGGCGACATCCGTATGTCCGTGCGCGCCCTGCAGAACGGCGCCATCGACTTCCTGGAGAAGCCGTACGACCCGCAGCACATGCTCGACGTCGTGCAGGCCGCCCAGCGCACGGCCCGGGACCGGTTCGCTCGGCGGGCCCAACAGGGCGAACTGCGCGCCAGGTTGGACAGCCTGACGGTACGGGAACGGCAAGTGCTCGCGCTGTCCGTCGAGGGCGTGCCCAGCAAACAGATCGCGGGGCGGCTGGGCATCAGCGCCAAGACCGTCGACGTGCACCGGGCCCGCATCCGGGAGAAGACCGGTGCCGAGAGCATGGCCGCCCTGGTCCGGGACGTCCTCCGGCTCGACGCACGGTGACCGGGAGCAGACACATGGACGACCTCGCCCCGGACGACTTCCGCGAGCTGACCCAGGCCCTCAAGTACTGCGTCCTGCTCCATGACGCACGCACCTTCGACATCCTGTGGGCCAACCGGGCCGCCTGCGAACTGCTCGGCTGGAGCGTCGACGAGCTGAAGCCGCTCAAGGCGCCCGACATGAGCAAGAACGCCCGCCAGTACAGCCGCGAACTGGGGCACCGCTGGCTCGGCCGCGCCGTCGAGCACGGCGTCAGCGCCACCGAGTGGTGCTACCGCTCCAAGAGCGGCGAGGAGATCCTCACCGAGGCGATCGCGATCCGTGTCGAACTGGCGGCGCGGACGGCGGTGATGGTCCAGTTCCGGGACATCGCCGAGGAGAAGGCGGTCCAGCGGGACCTGTTCCGCACCGAGAACAGGCTGCGCGCCTTCCTCGGCGGCCTGGCCGAGGGGATCGTCGTCCTCGACGACGCCGACAGCGTGGTGTTCGCGAGTGAGTCCGCCCTCCGGCTGCTCGGCGGCGACCTCGACGGCGCCGACTTCACCGCCTACTGCTGCGACGGACCCGTACCCGAACGCGAGGGCCGCTACCGGTTCGCCGCTCCCGGCCGGGCGCCCCGCTGGTATGCCGCGACGTGCCAGCACATCGAGATCGAGAGCGACCTGCGCGGCCGGATGCTCCTCTTCTACGACATCACCGACCGGGTCCGCGCGGAGGAGCGGCACCGCCGCGACACCCAGCACCTCGACCACCTCGCCCGCTACAACGCCATGGGCGACATGGCGATGGCCATCGCCCACGAGGTCAGCCAGCCGCTCGCCGCCGCGTACAACTTCGTCGAGGGAGCGCGCGGCCGGCTCGGCCACGGCGCCGGTGACGCGGCGGTGGCCTGGGGGCTCGACAACGCCGTACGGCAGATCGACCGGGCGCGTCGCATCCTGGGGAGCCTGCGGAGTTACGTCGGACGCCTGGAGCAGTCCGAGCAACTGACCGACCTCAACGCGATCGTGCGCGACTGTGCGTACTTCATCGAGTTGCGGGCCCAGGAGCACGCGGTGACCGTCGAGTTCGACCTCACCGGCGAGCCGCTGCCGGTGCGCTGCGAGAACGTCCTCATCGGCCAGGTCGTGATGAACCTCGCCTTCAACGCGGTCGAGGAGATGGCCGGATGGCCCCGGCAGGAGCGCGGGGTACAGGTCACCACCCGGCGCGGTGAGGGCGGTCGCGCAGAACTCGCCGTCCGCGACCAGGGCCACGGACCGCCCCCCGACAACCGGATCTTCGACGGCGTCTTCACCTCCAAGGAGAACGGCAGCGGCATCGGCCTCGCCCTCAGCCACCGCATCGTCACCCGGCACGGCGGCCACATCGACGTCCACCCCAACGAGCCGCGCGGCGCGGTCTTCCGCTTCACGCTGCCGCCGGCCCCATCGCGAGCGGAGACAGAAAGCTCATGACCACCCGATACCAGCACACCACCCTCATCCAGGGAACCGGAGCCACCCCCGTGCCCGACGCGGTCCTCGTCGTGGACGACGGACTCATCGCCTACGCGGGTCCGGCGGCGGGCGCACCACCCACCCCCACCGCGACGACGGTCGACCTGGGCGGCCGGACGCTGCTGCCCGGCTTCATCGACTGCCACGCGCACCTGTGCATGACCCCCGAACGCGGGCTGCTCGCGGGGCTGGCCGCCGACGCGACGGTGGAGACCTTCGAGATCGCCCGGCGGCTGCGCGCCACCCTGGACGCCGGCGTGACCACACTGCGCGACCTCGGCGGTGTGCCCGCGGGCTACCGCACCGCGATCGAGCGGGGCCTGATCGAAGGCCCTCGGCTCCAGGTCGCCGTGAAGGTGATCAGCCACACCGGCGGCCACGCCGACTGCTCGCTGCCCGGAGGGGTCGACGCCGCACCGCATCTGGGAGAGATCGCCGACACCGCCGACGAGGCACGGCTCGCGGCACGCCGGGTGCTGCGAGCCGGAGCGGACCTCGTCAAGGTCTGCGCCACCGGCGGCATGGGCAGCCCGCACGACGACCCCGACGACGAGGGCCTGACCTACGAGGAGTTGACAGCCGTCGTCGACGAGGCGGCACGGCACCGGGGGAAACGCGTGGCGGCGCACGCCCAGGGCAGCGCCGGCATCCGCAACGCCCTGCGTGCCCGGGTCACCAGCATCGAGCACGGCTATGGCATGACCGACGAACTGTGCGATCTGGCCCTGGAGCACGGCACGTTCCTCGTCCCCACCCTGTCCACCGTCTTCGCCCCGCTCGACCGCGAGGCGATGGCCGAGCACCATTTCCGCAAGAAGAGCCGCTGGGCCCGGATCAGCAGGGAAAACATCGCGCACGCGATCAGCCGCGGAGTCCCCATCGCCCTCGGCACGGATTCGGGCGTCGTCCCGCACGCCCGTAATCTGCTGGAACTGTCGTACCTCGTCGAACTGGGCATGGAACCGCTCGACGCGATCACGGCCGGAACCCTGAACGCGGCACGCCTTCTCGGTCTCGACAGGACGCTGGGCTCCCTCGAAACAGGAAAGACCGCGGACTTCGTGGTTGTCGACGGGGATCCGCTGGCCGACATCGGCGTACTGGGCCGGTCCGATGCCATCGTGCTGGTCGCGCAGTCGGGAACCGTACGAAAAGACCTGATCACGGCCCGGTGATAGCGGCCCGAGCGTAGGGGAAATCCCCTACGCGGACGCGGCCAAGTCCCAATGGTGAATGCGCGGTTGATCCCCGTAGCGTGAAAGGGAGGCGGAAGAGAGAACCGCCCCGGCAATGCGAGGAGAATTTCTCATGACGCAGACGCTGGATTCCCCGACCGCGGCCGAAGGCCGTTCGCAAGCCGGGGCGGCGTTCGACCGACTGCTGGAGACAGTGAGGGGACGGCGGGCCGAATTCGAGGAGAAACGCCATGTCCCGCGCGATGTGATCGCCGAATTCAAGAAGGCCGGAATCTACCGGGCCGGCGTCCCGAAGCGTTTCGGTGGAGACGCCCTGTCGCCCGCTGAATTCCTTCACCTCGTCGAGCGGATATCCGTGGTCGACGGCTCGGCCGGCTGGGTCGCGAGCTTCGGCTCGTCGGCCATCTACCTCACCGCACTGCCACTGGAGACGCAGGCCCTGCTGTACGCGGACGGCCCCGATGTGGCCTTCGCCGGCGGACTGTTCCCGGTGCAGCCCGCGCAGCGCGTCGAGAACGGCTACCGCGTCTCCGGCCGATGGAGGTTCGCCAGCGGCTGCAAGGGGGCCGACGTGCTGGGCGTGGGAATCAAGTCCGGCGCGGACCACTCCGGCCGGCCGCTGACCGCCGTCCTGCGGCCCGACCAGGTGGAGATCATCGACAACTGGGACGTCATCGGCATGCGCGGCACCGGCAGCCACGACCTGGTGGTCGACGGAGCTGTCGTACCGGAGGAGTGGACGTTCGTCCGCGGCGGTGAGCCCGCTGTCGACGAACCGCTGTACCGCTACCCGACGGTTCCGTACGCGGCCCAGGTCCTGGCCGTCGTCGGCCTCGGAGTGGCCCGTGCGGCCCTCGACCACGTCATCGCCCAGGGCGGCCGCTCCGGCTACACCGGCGCCCCGAAACCCGCCGAACGCGCCACCTACCGCATCGCGGTGGCGCAGGCCGAGGCCCAACTCCGCTCCGTGCGCGCCTTCTTCTACGAGACCACCGAAGAGGTCTGGGCCACCGTCGAGGCGGGGGACCCGGCCACCCCCGAGCAGGCCAGCCTGCTGCGGCTCGCCTCCGCCCACCTGGCCAGGACCACCTTCGAAGTCGTCCGGGCCGCCTACCAGCTCGGCGGCATCGGCGCCATCGCCGACGGCAGCCCCCTCCAGCGTTACCTGCGCGACGCGTCGGTCGTCCCGCAGCACGCCTTCCTCCAGGAGGGCATGTACGACGGCGCCGGCGCTGTGCTCATGGGCGTCCAGCCCTTCCCCGGCTACCTCTGACCGGCTACCTCTGAGAGGCAGGAATCCCCATGCCCGACAACTCCCCGCTGAGGGTGCTCTTCTGTATCGGCGTCAACCAGAACTTCTTCGACCTGCCCACCGGCCAGGGCAAGACGGTCTGGGACGGTTTCACCACCATGCTCACCCAGCTGTTCGAGCTGCCCGGGGTGACCGTCCTCGGCACCATCGACGACGACCAGCACATGGTCGGCCCGTCCGGCTCCTGGCCGTGGACCTGTTACGTCCTCGCCGACGTCGTCGACCAGCCGACAGTCGCCGCCGCCTGCAACCTCCTGCGCACCGTGCAGGTCGGCGAGCACGGCCTGTGGCGCTACATGAAGATCGAGGCCCGCCTCGGCCGCCCGCTGCCCGAACCGGAGGCGGTCCGATGAGCCCCGACATCTCCTCCCTGGTCGAGTCCGACCGGGTCGCCGGCACCCTCTACACCGACCCGGACCTGTTCGAGCGGGAGATGGACCGGATCTTCCACCGCACCTGGGTGTGGGTGGCGCACGAGAGCGAGGTCGCCAAGCCCGGAGACTTCAAGACGGCCTGGATCGGCCGCAGGCCGGTCATCGTCAGCCGCGACCGCCGCGGCGGCATCAACGTCCTGCTCAACCGCTGCCGCCACCGCGGCGCCAGCGTCTGCGAGACCCCCAAGGGCAACGGCAACGGCTTCACCTGCCCGTACCACGCCTGGTCGTACGCCCTGGACGGCACTCTGCGCGGCATCCCCTACCCCGACGGCTACGAGGACGTCGTCGAGAAGAAGGACCTGCCGCTGCAGCGGCTGAAGGCCGGCAGCTACGCCGGCATGATCTTCGCCAGCTTCGACCACGGCATCGAGCCGCTGGAGGACTTCCTCGGCGGGGCCCGCCTGTGGATCGACCGCTTCATGAAGCAGGGCGCCGGCTACCCGGTCAAGGTGCAGGGCGAGCACAGGTTCCGCTTCCGGGGCAACTGGAAGATCCAACTGGAGAACACCACCGACTGGTACCACTTCCCGATCGTGCACCGCTCCTGGATGTCGTCGGTCGACGCCGAGACCGCGAGCATGCTGTCGATCATGACCGACGAGCGCGCGGTCACCCACGCCCTCGGCAATGGCCACAGCGTGTCCGTATCCGTTGCCGAGCACGCCGACCTCGACGTCGACGACGGCACCGAGAAGCTCCAGGACCGCTTCAGCCACATCGTCGAGGAACTGTCGAAGGACATGCCGCCGGAGAAGGTGCGGCGCATCGTCCGCTCGCTGCACGGCGCCGGGTTCAACCTCAATCTGTTCCCGAACGTGGCCATGTCGATGTCGTTCTTCCGCGTCCTGCGTCCGGTCTCGGTCGCCGAGACGGAGATCCGGCACGTGGCCCTCGGCCTGGACGGCGGTCCGGAGATCGTCAACCGTGAACGGCTGCGCATCCACGAGCATTTCCAGGGCCCGTTCGGCTTCGGCAGCCCTGATGACGCCGAGGCGTGGAACCGCGTCCAGCGCGGCGTGACGGGCGGTGTCGACATGCCGATCCTGGTCAACCGCGGCCTCGGCCGCGAGAAGCCCAACGACCTGGGGCAGCCCACCTCCCACGCGACCGACGAGACCGGGATGCGCGAGGCCTACGCGATGTGGAAGAGGATGATGACGGATGGCGAGTGACGCCCCGAGCACGGCCGCCCCGGCCACGGCACTGCCGTTCGACGACCCCCGTGCCCTGGCGGCCGTGTCCCTCATCTGGCGCGAGGCACACCTGCTGGACGCCCGGCGGTACGAGGACTGGGACGGCCTGTGGGCCGAGGGGGGAGAGTACGTCGTCCCCATCGACCGTGAGACCACCGACTTCGCCTCCACCCTCAACCTCGTCTTCGACGACGACCGGATGCGCCGTATGCGCATCGAGCGCCTCACCGGCGGATTCTCCATCTCCGCGGCCGCGGCGGCGCGCACGGTCCGCACCGTCTCGCGCTTCGTCGTCACCGGCCGCGAGCCGGACGCGATCGAGATCTGCTCGGCGCAGGTCCTCGTCGGCTACAAGCGCGAGGAGACCTTCGTCCTCGCCGCCGACCTCACCCACCGGATCGTGTGGGACGCCGACGGCCCCCGGATCTCCCGGAAGGTCGTCCGGCTGGTCAACTCGGACGACACCGTCACGGCATCGGGATTCCTGCTGTGAGCCCGCAGGGAACCGGCGAGAGCTGGGAGGACGACGCCCACCGTGTCGCACTGGTGACCGGCGCGGCCCGCGGCCTCGGCGGCTGTATCGCCGGGCGGCTGTACGACCGGGGCTACCGCGTCGCCCTGACCGACCTGGACGCGGAGGCCGCCGCCGAGGCCGCCGCGGAGCTCGACCCCTCCGGCCGCAACGCCGTGGGTCTCGCCCTGGACGTGCGGGACAAGGACGCCTTCGTCCGGGTGCGCGACCAGCTGACCGAACGCTGGGGCGCCGTGCACGTCCTGGTCAACAACGCCGGGCAGTCCAAGGTCGAGCCCCTGATGCGGATCAGCCCGGAGAGCTTCGACGCCGTGGTGACCACCAACCTCAACGGCACCTTCTTCGGCTGTCAGGTCTTCGGCGCCTACTTCGCCGAGCGCGGCTACGGACGCATCGTCAACATCGCCTCCCTCGCCGGCCAGAACGGCGGTACGGCGACGGGCGCGCACTACGCGGCGGCCAAGGGGGGTGTGGCGACACTGACCAAGGTGTTCGCCCGCGAACTCGGACCGCACGGGGTGACAGTCAACGCCATCTCCCCGGGACCGCAGGACCTCCCGGTGGTCCGTGAGACCGTCGCCCCGGACCGGCTCGCCCAGATCGAGGCGTCGATCCCGGTCGGCCGCCTCGGCCGGCCCCGGTTCATCGCCGACATGGCCGTCCTGCTCGCCGCCGAGCACGCGGACGCGGTCACCGGCGCCTGCTGGGACGCCAACGGCGGCCTCTACATGCGCTGACAGCGCCGTCAGCACCACATCAGCACCACCCGCGAACGCGAAGGCAGACGGATGTTCACTGTCACCGTCACCGAGACCGCTGACGAAACCGACACGATCAAGGCCCTGAGGCTCGTCCGCTCCGACGGCGACGCCCTCCCTCCGTATCCGGCCGGCGCACACGTCGACGTGACCGGACCCACCGGGATCACCCGCCCCTACTCCCTGTGCGGGCCACTCGACGACACCGGCGCCTACACCATCGCGGTCAAACGCGAGGAGAACTCCCGCGGCGGCTCCCAGGCCCTGCACGACAAGGCCGACCGGGGCACCGAACTGACCGTGGGGCAGCCCCGCCGGCTGTTCGGGCTCGCCGCCGACGCCGGGGAGCACCACCTGGTGGCGGCCGGGATCGGCATCACCCCGCTGCTGGCGATGGCGTACGAACTGCACACCACCGGCGCCGAGTTCCGGCTGCACTACGTGGCACGCCGCCGGGCCGAGGCGGCCTTCGTCGGCCTGCTCGAACGCAGCGCCTTCGCCGACCGCGTCGTCTTCCACTTCGGCCTCGGACGCGAGGCCACGGCCAGGGCCCTGGCCACGGGACTCGCCGGGGCCGGGCCGGACGCACACGTCTACACCTGCGGCCCCCAGGGCTTCATGGACCGGGTCGGCGCGCTCGCGGCCCGCACTCTGCCCGAGGACCGCGTCCACCGTGAGCTGTTCCAGGCAGGCGACGTCCTGAAAGCCGAACCCGCCACCGGCTTCGAAGTCGAACTGGACACCGGTGAGGTGTACACGGTGCCACCGGACAAGAGCATCGCCGACGTACTGGAGGCGGGCGGCGTCCCCCTCGAAACCTCGTGCCGGGAAGGCATCTGCGGGACCTGCGTCCTGCGGGTCGTCCAGGGCGAACCCGACCACCGCGACCACTGCCTGTCCGCGAAGGAGAAGGCGGCCGGCGACCAGATCGCCGCCTGTGTGTCACGCGCGAAGTCGCCGCGGCTGGTGGTCGAGCTGTGGTGAGCGAGAACCGACCCGAGCAGGAGAGGAGCGGCACCGCCGTGGCCCCCGATCAGCGCGAGTTCCGGGAGGCCATGGCGCATCTCCCGGCAGCCGTCAACATCCTGACGACAAACGGCCCGAGCGGCCGCTGCGGCCTCACCGTCAGCGCGGTCTGCTCGGTCACCGACGCACCGCCGACCCTCCTGGTCTGCGTCAACCGCTCCAGCGCCATGCACGACGTCTTCCGCACCAACGGTCACGTCTGCGTCAACGTCCTCGGCGGCGACCAGCAGGAACTGGCACTGCACTTCGCCGGCGCCACCAAGGTGCCCATGGCCGAGCGCTTCACCTGGGACGTCTGGGACCGCACCCAGGACGTGCCGGTCCTCAAGGACGCCCTGGTGACCGCGGTCGGCACCGTCAGCCACACCGTCCCCATGGGCTCCCACAGCGTCCTCTTCGTCGACGTCGAGCAGATCCGCACCCGTTCGGGCGGGCAGAGCCTCGTCTACTTCAACCGGGCGTTCCACCGCCTCGACGCCACGCCCCTGATTCCGGAAGGTGCCGGGTCATGACCACCGAGAGGACGGCCGCGGTCGAGGAGGCACTGCGTCGCCTGGAGCAGACCGAGCCCGGAATCCGTGCCTGGGTCCGGGTCGACGCGGACGGCGCCCGTGCGGCTGCCGAGAGCGTGTCGTCCGGCCCGTTGCGCGGTGTGCCGTTCGGCGTGAAGGACATCATCGACGTTGCCGGACTGCCCACCGAGTGCGGCTCCCCGCTGCGCCGGGGGCGGATCGCCACGGCCGACGCCTGGCTGGTGGACCGGTTGCGCAGGGCGGGCGCCGTTCCGCTGGGCAAGACCGTGACCACCGAGTTCGCGTACTTCCAGCCCGGTCCCACCCGCAATCCGCACAACCCCGCCCATACACCGGGAGGTTCCTCCAGCGGCTCGGCCGCCGCGGTCGCCTCCGGCGTCGTACCGCTCGCACTGGGTTCGCAGACCGCGGGCTCCCTGACCCGGCCGGCGTCCTTCTGCGGTGTCGCCGGATATGTCGCCCCGGCGGGCGCGTGGCCGACCACGGGCTTCACCGGCCTCAGCCGGACCCTGGACGCGCCCGGACTGCTCGCGGCGGACGTCGGCTTCCTGGCCACGGCCGTGGAGGCCGTCGACGGCACCCTGACCGAGGAGCCCCGGTCCCCGGAGGTGTTGCTGTGGTCCGGCACCGAACTGGCGGACATCGACCCGGCGATGCTGGACGCGCTGGAGCACACCCGACGGGCCCTGGCCGCCTTCGGCGCGGAAACGGCCGATCTCGGGGACCGGACCGGCACACCTGTACTCGCCGAGACGCACGCCACCGTCATGGCGTACGAGGCCGCCCGCGCGCTCGAAGCCGAGGCACGGCACCCCGAGGCACTGAGCGCACACCTCTGCGAACTCCTGCAACGAGGACGCGACACCCCTGTGGCCGCCTACGAGGCGGCGCTCGCCGTCAGGGACAGCGCCCGCACCCGGATCCTCGACCTACTCGACCGTGCCGACGTAATCCTTGGCCCTGCCGCTCCGGGCCCCGCCCCGCACGGCCTCGACGCCACCGGCACACCGGTCCTCAGCCGCCCCTGGCAACTGCTCGGCCTGCCCGTCGTCACCATCGCGGGGCACCGCGACCCGCACGGCATGCCCCTCGGCCTCCAGCTCATCGGCCACCCCGACCGCGCGGGCCGTCTGCTCGGCATCGCCCGGCACACGGAAACCCTCGTCCAGGACATCACCGGGAGCCCCTGATGAAGATCACCGGGATCGAGGCCATCCCGTACGCCATCCCCTACACCAAGCCACTCAGGTTCGCGAGCGGCGAGGTGCACACCGCCGAGCACGTCCTGGTCCGCGTACACACCGATGAGGGGCTGGTCGGCGTGGCGGACGCCCCACCGCGTCCGTTCACCTACGGCGAGACGCAGGCATCCGTGACCGGGGTGATCGAGAAGGTCTTCGCCCCGCAACTGCTGGGCGCGGAGGTCTTCGCCCGCGAGCGCGTCCACGCCCTCCTGTACCGCACGGTCGGTAACCCGGCCGCGAAGTCCGCCCTCGACATGGCGCTGTGGGACATCGCGGGCCAGGCCTGCGGGCGGTCCGTCACCCAGCTGCTCGGCGGCAGCACCGACCGTATGCGCGTCAGCCACATGCTCGGCTTCGACACACCCCAGTGCGTGACCGCGGAGGCGGAACGCATCCGCGACACCCACGGCATCACCGTCTTCAAGGTGAAGGTCGGCCGCCGCCCGGTCCGCCTCGACCTCGACGTGTGCCGTGCCCTGCGCGAAACCCTGGGCGACGACGCCGAGTTGTACGTCGACGGCAATCGCGGCTGGACCGCCTCCGAGGCCGCCTTCGCCCTGCGTGAACTGGACGACCTCGGCCTGACGCTCGCCGAGGAGCTGTGCCCCGCCGACGACGTACTCGGCCGCCGCCGGCTCGTCAGGGACTGCCGTGTCCCGTTCGTCGCCGACGAGTCCGCCACCACACCGGCCGAGGTGACCCGCTCCCTGCTCGACGGCGACGCCACCGCCATCAGCATCAAGACCGCCCGCACCGGCTTCACCCGTTCCCAGCGCGTGCTGTTCCAGTGCGAGGGACTAGGCACCGAAGTGGTGATGGGCAACCAGATCGACGGTCAGCTGGGCACCGTGTGCACGGTGGCCTTCGGCGCCGCCCATGCCGCCACGTCACGGCGTGCCGGCGAACTGTCCAACTTCCTGGACATGAGCGACGACCTGCTCACCGAACCACTCACCATCACCGGCGGCACGCTCGCCGTCCGCGACCGGCCCGGACTGGGCGTCGCGATCGACGAGGACAAGCTCGCCCGCTACCGCCAGGACCACTGACCCCTCCACCCGCGAAGGAGCCGCACCACCATGTCCGACACCGCCCTCACCCCCACGGCCGCCGCATCCGGCGCTTCGGCGACCGAACGCTTCCTCACCGACAAGACCTCCCTGCCCACCGAAGGCACCGACACCGCCCGCGTCAACACGCTGGCCACCGAGGTCCTCACCGCCGTACACGACGTGATCCGCCGCCACCGGGTCACCTACGACGAGTACAACGCTCTCAAGGCGTGGCTGATCGCGGTCGGCCAGGACGGAGAGTGGCCGCTGTTCCTGGACGTGTGGATCGAGCACGTCGTCGAGGAGGTCGCGGGTGCCGCCCGCGAGGGCAGCAAAGGCACCATCGAGGGCCCGTACTACGTACCGGGCGCTCCCGCCCTCCCCAGCACCGCCGTCCTGCCGATGCGCGAGAACGAGCCGGGCACCCCGCTGCTCTTCCAGGGGCAGGTCACCGGCGTGTCGGGCGAGCCGCTCGGCGGCGCCCTGCTGGAGATGTGGCAGGCCGACGACGACGGGCTGTACGCGCAGTTCGCGCCCGGCCTTCCGGAGTGGAACCTGCGCGGCAGCGTCGTCGCCGACGCCGAGGGCCGGTTCGCGGTGACGACCGTCGAGCCCGCCCCGTACCAGATCCCCACCGACGGCTCCTGCGGCCGGCTCATCGCCGCCGCCGGCTGGCACGCCTGGCGCCCCGCCCACCTGCACCTGAAGGTGTCCGCGCCCGGTTACGAGCCGCTCACCACGCAGCTGTACTTCAGGGGCGGCGAACACATCCAGGACGACGTGGCGTCCGCGGTCAAGCCCGAACTCGTCCTCGACCCGCGGCCTGCCTCCGGGGGCGGCAACGAGGTCGTGTACGACTTCGTCCTCGACCCGGCGTCCTGACCCGACGAAAGGAGGCGTGCCCGTGCTCTTCGCCGTCCGGATGACAGTCGTACTGCCGCCCGACATGGACCCCGAACTCCGCACGTCGCTCCTCGCGGCGGAGAAGGAGTACGCGCAGAAGCTGCAACACAGCGGTGAGTGGCTGCACTTGTGGCGCTGTGCCGGTCAGTACGCGAACCTCAGCGTCTTCGAGGTGAGCGACAACGACCGCCTCAACGAACTCCTCTGGGACCTGCCGCTCTTTCCCTACATGGACATCACCGTGACGCCGCTGGCCCGGCACCCGTCGGCAGTCGGCTGACCTTGGGCGCTCCCCCCTCGGTGGGGGGAGCAAGCCGGCCAACCGCCCAGCCGGACAAGTGGGTTGGGACCGCTGATTTACTTGAGGCGAGCGGGGTGGAATAACGTGGGCGTCCACAACTGGTGTTCGACGGTTTCGTGGTTCTCGCACCACGTACACGCAGGGAGTGTCCATGACTGATGAGGCAGAGAACTCCGCGCAGGAGGGCTTCCCCAAGATCGATACCTCCGTGCCGCAGTCGGCTCGGATCTGGAACTACTGGCTGGGCGGCAAGGACAACTACGAAGTCGACCGTGTGGCCGGTGACGCCTTCCGCACGATCTTCCCCGCCATCGAAACCGGAGCCCGTGCCGCCCGGTACTTCCTCGCCCGCGCTGTTCGTCATCTGGCCGCCGAGGAGGGCATCCGGCAGTTCCTGGACATCGGCACCGGGCTGCCCAACGTGGACAACACCCATCAGATCGCCCAGCGGGTCGTCCCCGAATCCCGGATTGTCTATGTCGACAACGACCCGTTGGTGCTGGCGCACGCCCGCGCGCTGCTCACCAGCACACCGGAAGGCGTCACCAACTACGTCGACGCCGACCTGCGCGAGCCGAGCACGATCCTGCGGGAAGCCGCCAAGACGCTGGACTTCGACAAGCCCGTCGCGCTCATGCTGATGGGCATCCTGGGCCACATCGAGGACTTCGACGAGGCGCGCTCGATCGTGCGGGAGCTGGTGGAGGCGCTGCCCTCCGGCAGCTACCTCGTGCAGTACGACAGCACCAACACCAGCAAGGCGTACGTCAAGGCCATCCAGCAGTACAACGACGGCGGCTCGGTCCCGTACATCCTCCGCAGCCCCGACCAGATCGCGCGCTTCTTCGACGGCCTGGAACTGCTCGAACCGGGCGTGGCGTCCTGCTCACGCTGGCGTCCCGACGCGGGTGCCTGGGGCCTCCCCGCGGAGGTACATCAGTACGGTGGTGTCGCCCTCAAGAGGTGAACCCCGGCCGACGAACCGCCCACGTCCTCGATCACATCCCCCGGTCACGTCTCCTGGAGGATGCGATGGAGGATCGTGGGCGTCTCGTCCGGTGACTCGGCCTGGACCACCAGGCGGTTCATGGCATCCCAGTAGCACTCGATCTCGGACGGCCTGCCAGGGTAGAGGGCAGTGGCGAGCTGTTCGAGGTAGACCACGTCGGTCAACTGACCGCCGGGCAGGCGCAGGATGGTGACCGGACCGCTCTCCGCGGCGTGGCCGCCGGCGAGGAACGGCAGGATCTGCACCGTGACCTGCGGGAGTCGGCAGATCTCGATGAGGTGCTTGAGCTGGGCGCGCATCGCGCCGACTCCGCCCACCGGGCGGCGAAGCGCCGCCTCGTCGATCACGGCCCAGAGCTGGGTCGCCGGCTGCCGGTGAAGGATCCGCTGGCGGGTCATCCGCAGGGTGACCCGCCGCTCGATCTCCTCCGCCGAAGCGCCTGGATGGACGGACCGGATGGAGGCACGCGCGTAGGCGCGGGTCTGCAGCAGGCCGGGAACACGCTGGACCTCGAAACAGCGGATGAGGCTCGCTGCCTGTTCGACCCCGAGGTACGTCTGCATCCAGGCAGGCACCACGTCGTTGTAGGACTGCCACCAGGCGGCGGCGTTGGCCTGCTCGGCCAACGCCAGCAAGGTGGCGCGTTCCGCCTCGTCCGTGACTCCGTAGAGGGTGAGTAGATCGGCCACGTCACGCGGTTTGACCCCGTGACGGCCGGCCTCCAGTCGGCTGATCTTGGACCGGGAGGCGCGGATGGCCCGACCCGCGGCCTCACGGGAGATGAGCCGCCCCTCCCGCAGTCTGCGCAGGTGTGCCCCCAGCGCCAGTCGCGGAACCATGGGGCCGGCCGACTGGCCGTCCAGGACCCCGCTGCCGGACGGTGTACATGTGGCTTCTTGGACGCCCATGGACATGCTCCCCTGCGGTGGACACAACTCCGCACGTGGACAAGCGATGCGGTCAGCCCATCCTAGGGGGCTGTTCTGTGCGCGATCTTCGAGTTGCCGAACGCACGGCGTCTTGACTTCGGCAGCCAGGGATGGCAGGGCACCGCTACAAGGCTGGTCCGCAGCCACTGAGTTGGGCGCCTTCCGGCCGTCGCCGCTGTCACCATCCGGTCATGAGCAGATGGTTGGTCAGGAGGGCGAGGGAGGCCTGGGCCGTGAGCCAGACGCGGGGCCGGCTGAGGAAGGCACACGCGGGGAGCAGCCACATCGCGAACGGCAGCCAGATGCGTTCCGTCTCGGCCTTGCTCATCCCGGACAGGTCGGCCGCGAGGACGGCGAGCACGGCGGCGGACACGAGGAGCGCGAGGCGGGCCTCGGCAGCGAGGGGACCCGGGCTGTCCGGCCGGGTGAGGACGCTGCCGCGCCGGTGGACGAGGGCGGCGACGGTATGCCGTAGTCCCGCGGCCGTCGCCAGGCCCACCAGGAACACGGTGCAGGCGAGGTTCGCCCACACCCAGTACCCGTAGGGCCGGATGCCGCCGGCCCCCTGGTAGTAGCGCTCGGTCAGCAGGCGGTACCCCTCCCACCAGTCGAAGCCGGCGAGCGTGAACGCGAGAGGCACGACGGCGGCTCCGGCGACAACGAAGGGGAGCGGACGTGCCCGGTGCCGTCCGAGGAGCAGAACACCCGCCGCGACCAGTACGAACAGTGTCAGTCCGTAGGAGAGATAGCAGGTCAGGCCGAACAGCAGCCCGGAGGAGAACGCGGCGGCCCGCATACGGGGCCCAGGCCGCCCGGTCACCGCGAGCGCGAGCAGTGCCACGGACCATGCGGCGACAGCGGCGAAGTACCCGTCGGCCGACGTGCCCATCCACACCGCGGCCGGCGCCATCACCAGGAACGGCGCCGCCCGCCGCGCCAGTTCCTCTCCGGCCAGTGCCCGCACCGTCACCAGCACCGCCACGCCGGCGGCGGCGCCGACGGTGATGCACCACACCCCGGCCCAGCCGCCGCCTCCCAGGCCGATCCGGTCGAGGAGGACGAAGGTGAGGGTGGCCGCCGGAGGATGTCCGGCCACATGAGGCGGCCAGTGGTCGGGGGAGTGGAGCAGGATGTGGTGGGTGAAGTCCCGCAGGGTGGCGGGGATGTCGTGGAAGCGGTCGATGACCTGGAGGTACTCGTAGCGGGTGGTGAGCCGGACCGCGATGCCCCGGTGCCAGCCGTCGATCAGCGCCAGGGACCAGGTCCACGCCATGGCCGTGCCCCAGGCCGCGGCGAGCAGGGCGCGCCACGGCAGCCGCGCGGCGACGACGGGACCATAGGCCACGACAGCGGCCGCCACCGCCAGGGCGGCCGGGGTGCCCGGACCGGCGTGCGGGCCCCAGTTCGCGTACAGCGGGGGCCAGCCGACGTGCAGATTCCCGTAGTGGTCCTGAAGGTGGCGGCCGACCAGGGCGGCTGCCACGACGAGGAGGACGGCGGCCAGTGCGGCGGCCAGGTCGGGAAGAACGGTGCGCACCGACGCGCGAAGGGGGGCATGGTCGGAGCGGCGGGGGGTGCGCGGAAACGGACGGAGGGAGAAACCGAGCGGGGAGCGGGTCACAGGAGGAACGCTAGGGCGGAAGGGGGCGAACACTGTCGCCCGCACCGCTGACGTCAGCGTTTCGTCATGGGTCGCGCACCCTTTCGGGGGCCGGTTCCGGCCTACCGTCGGGACATGCGCGACCAACCGCTTCCTCCCTCATCGCCCGGCTTCTGGCGCAGTCCGGTGCGCGGCCCCTGGTTCACCTCCGTGCTCGGTGTCGTGCTGCTGGTGGGTATCACCGTGCTGTTCGTGACGGGGCTGCTGTCGTACGCGGCGTACAACCCGGATCTGTCGCCGGTGAACGACAAGACCCCGGAGAAGGGGATCCTCGGCTTCTACCTCTTCGCCTGGCCGACCGGTCCGTACTGGCTGTACCGGCTCACCCAGGGCGTCCACGTCACACTGGGCATCACGATCGTCCCCGTCCTGCTGGCCAAACTCTGGTCGGTGGTGCCGAAGCTGTTCGCCCTGCCGCCGGTCCGGTCGCTAGCCCACGCCCTGGAGCGGATCTCGCTGCTCCTGCTGGTCGGCGGAGCGCTCTTCGAGTTCGTGACGGGTGTGCTCAACGTTCAGCTGGACTACGTCTTCCCCGGCTCCTTCTATCCGCTGCACTTCTACGGGGCGTGGGTGTTCTTCGCCGCGTTCGTCGTGCACGCGCTCCTCCGCGCGCCCGCCGCCGTACGCAACCTGCGTCGCATGCGGGCGGGGAAGGGCCCTGAGGAGGAGGCAGGCGGGGAGCCGGACTTCCCGCTGGTGTCCCCGCGGCCCGCGGCGCCCACGGTGTCCCGGCGAGGATCGCTGTGGCTGGTCGGAGGCGGTTCGCTGGCGCTGTTCGTGACGACGGCGGGACAGAGCTTCGACGGTCCGCTGCGGCGCACGGCCCTCCTCGCACCGCACGGCTTCGCGGATCCCGGCAGCGGCCCGGGCGGCTTCCAGATCAACAAGACGGCCGCGTACCGGGGGATCAGCGCGCGGGAGACCAGTGACGAGGTGTGGCGACTGGCCGTCACCGGGCCCTCGGGCACCGTCCGGTTGAGCCGGGCCGAACTGCTGGGTCTCCCCCTGCACAGCTCGGCGCTCCCCATCGCCTGTGTGGAGGGCTGGTCGACCTCCAACCAGTGGTGGCGGGGCGTACGGCTGCGGGACCTCGCCGCGCTGGTCGGTTACGAGGCGGACACGGCCCCCGACGTCCTGGTGGAGTCCCTCCAACGGCACGGGGCCTTCCGCAGGGCCGCCCTGCGCGCCAACCAGGTGCGTGATGCGCGCTCCCTGCTGGCCCTGGACGTCAACGGCGAGCCGCTGACACCCGACCACGGCCACCCGGCCCGGATCATCGTGCCCGCGGCGCCCGGCGTGCTCAACACCAAGTGGGTGGCCCGGATGACCTTCGGCGACCTGTGACCGGGCCTGCGGGGGGACCTGTGACGACAAGAGCCCTCGGGACGACAAGAGCCGTGCGGTGAGGAGAACCCCGTGATGAGAAGACTTCCTACGCTGGGAAGCCCCTTGCAGATCCTGCTCCTGGCCTGTTCGTTCGCGCTTGCCGGATACGCGGGCGTGCGCCTGCTGGCCGGTGACGCGCCGGCGGTGACGCTCTGGTTCGTGGGCGCGGCGGTGCTGCACGACCTCGTGTTTCTGCCGCTGTACGCGGCAGTGGACCGGGCCGTCGCCGGTGTGTTCGGCGCCGTCGGCCACCGGGAGCGGACGATGTACGTCCGCGTTCCGGCCGCCCTGTCCGGGCTTCTTCTGCTCGTGTGGTTCCCGCTGATCAGCGGTCGCGTGGCGGAAAGCTACGAGCCCGTCACCGGACTGTCCGCGGAGGGCTTCTTCACCCGCTGGCTGCTGATCACGGCCGTGCTCTTCGGCGGCTCGGCGCTGCTGCTGGTGCTGCGGCTGCGCAGGGCGACGAAGCAGCGGTCCCCGGCCGACCACTGATCGTCGGCACTCCAGCCCAGCGGGCCGGCGTACCGAAGCAGTGCCGGGGTGCCGAGCCTGGCCCAGGGGAACAGGGCGTCGGCGGAGCCCCGTGCGTCGGGGCCGTACACGAGGCGGACCTCGACGCGCTCGTCCACGTCCGCCGGGGCCGTCTCGGCGATCAGCAGGCCGCCGGGCCGCAACAGCTCGGCCAGCCTGCGGAGCAGGGCCCGCGGGTCGCCGCCGATGCCGAGGTTGCCGTCCAGGAGCAGGGCGGTGTTCCAACGGCCCTCGCCGGGCAGCGGTTCGAAGACCGAGCGCCACAGGGCCCGCCCCCCGAGTGCCGCGGTGTGGGCGACCGCCGCCTCGCTGACGTCGATGCCGAGCGCGGACCGGCCCCGGGCGGCGAGCTCCACGACCAGCCGCCCCGGCCCGCATCCCACGTCGAGCACGGCACCCTCGCACCGGTCCAGGACCGCCAGGTCCACGGCGTCGGCGCGGGCACACCACCGTTCCACGTCCAGGGGCAGCAGCCACCCGTCGCTGCGGCGCAGGAAGAGCGGTCCGCGACCGGTCCGCAGGGCGTCGGCGTAGGGGTCGGCGGACCAGGGGCGCTTCGTGCCGTCCCGCGCCGTCGCTTCGTGCGCCGTGCTCATCGGCCGCCGACCGCTCGCAGCCGGGCCAGCTCCGCGGCGAAGTGGCTGTGCGGTGCCTCGGCGGCGACAGCCTCGGCGTCGGCGGCCGTGTCGACGTCCCGCAGGCGCGGCAGATCGTGTACGCGCAGACCGGCGGCGACGAGCCGGTCGCGCTGGGCGGCGCCGGTGGTGGGCGTCGACATCGGGACTCCGCGCAGCAGTTCCGGGTCCGGATCGGCCAGCCCCAGGGCCCAGAAGCCACCGTCCTCGGCGGGACCGAGGCAGGCGTCGCCTTCGTCGAGGTCCACGGTGAGCAGCTCCGGTGTCACCTGCGGGGTGTCCATCCCGATCAGCAGGGTGGGTCCGGCGCAGTCGGCGAAGGCCGCGGCCAGCCGTTCGTCGAGGGCGCCCGCGCACTGCGGTACGACGTCGAAGCCGGGCGGCAGCCAGTGACCGGCCCTCCCGTCGAGGACCAGGACCCGGCGCCGGGCGGGCGTCGCGGCCACCGTACGCAGGGTGTCCGTGAGGGCCGCCGCGGCGAGGGCCGCCGCCTCCACGGGTGTGAACGGTGGCGTGAGCCGGGTCTTCACCCTTCCGGGCCGGGGCTCTTTCGCGATGACGAGGAGGGTGGTCAAGGGCAGGGCCCTCCTTGCGCCTGGGGAGCGGCAGCCGGCGGTGTGGCGGGCTCCTCGGCCAGGACGCGGCTCATGTCCCGTACCGCCTGCCAGGTGCCGCGCCAGGTCCCGGTCACCTTCGAGGCGCCGGTGCGCGGCCGGTACGGGACGTCGTGCTCGGTGACACGCCAGCCCGCGTCGGCGGCGCGCACGACCATCTGCAGCGGATAGCCGCTGCGGCGGTCGGTCAGGTCCAGGGCGAGCAGCGCCTCGCGGCGGGCGGCGCGCAGCGGGCCGAGGTCGTGCAGGCGCAGTCCGGTGCGGCGGCGCAGCATCAGGGCCAGCGCGAGATTGCCGGCCCGGGCGTGCGCGGGCCAGGCGCCCCGGCCCCGCGGCCGGCGCCGCCCGAGCACCAGGTCCGCCTGGCCGTCCCGCACTTCATGCACGAAGGGCACGAGCAGGGCCGGGTTCAGTGAGGCGTCGCAGTCGCAGAAGCACACGATCTCGGCCGTCGCGGCGGTCAGCCCCGCGTGGCAGGCCGCGCCGAAGCCACGGCGCGGTTCCCGGACGACGGTCGCGCCAAGTGCCCGGGCGAGGTCCGCCGAGCCGTCGGTGGAGCCGTTGTCCACCACGAGGGCGCGCCAGCCAGGAGGGATCCGGGCAAGAACCCAGGGCAGGGCGCCGGCCTCGTTCAGGCAGGGGAGGACGACATCGACGTCCTCAGGCGTGGAAGAGGTCATCACGGGTCTCACCTTACGAATGCGAATGGCGCATATCGGACTGCCGCTCCTTACGAAACACGGACGTCGGGGCTCTGGGCGGCTCGGAGGGGGACGGGCAAGGACAGGCGGTGCGAGGCTGGCCCCATGGCCAAGGAGCAGCAGTCTTACGATCCGACGGCGGGCGGGACCGCCGGCCGCGGGGCCGGGGGCGCCCGCGTCCTCGTCGTCGACGACGACCCCACGGTCGCCGAGGTCGTCTCGGGTTATCTGGACCGTGCCGGATACGTGGTGGACCGGGCCGGAGACGGTCCGGCGGCACTCGACCGGGCCGCCGCGCACTGGCCGGACCTGGTGGTCCTGGACCTGATGCTGCCCGGGATGGACGGACTGGAGGTGTGCCGCCGGATGCGTGGACGCGCCCCCGTCCCGGTCATCATGCTCACCGCCCGCGGTGACGAGGACGACCGGATCCTGGGCCTGGAGGTCGGCGCCGACGACTACGTCACCAAGCCGTTCAGCCCCCGGGAGCTGGTGCTGCGCGTGGAGTCGGTGCTGCGCCGGACCCGGCCTCCCGCGGCGACGCGCCCGCTGAGCGCGGCCGGACTCACCGTCGACCCGGCCGCCCGCCGCGCCACCAGGAACGGCGCGGACCTCGCCCTCACCCTCCGCGAGTTCGACCTGCTCGCGTTCCTCCTGCGCCATCCGGGCCGGGCGTACAGCCGCGAGGATCTGATGCGCGAGGTGTGGGGCTGGGACTTCGGTGACCTGTCGACCGTCACCGTCCACGTCCGGCGACTGCGGGGCAAGGTCGAGGACGATCCCGGCCGGCCCCGCCTGATCCGTACGGTCTGGGGTGTGGGCTACCGCTTCGATCCCGCCCCCACGGCCTCCGACGAGGAGTGATCATGAAAGACACCCTCCTCATCGCCCTGTTCGCCTTCCTCGGCGCCGGTGCGGCCGGGCTACTGGGTGCCGCGGCGCTGTGGCAGTTGCGCCGCCGTTCGCTGACCGCCTCGCTGGCGGTGGTCGCCGCGGTGGCCGTGGCCGCGATGTTCGCGGGCACACTGGCCGTGGCGCAGGCGATGTTCCTGTCCGCGCACGACCTGACCGTCGTCACGACGGTGGTCGCGATGGCGGCCGTGGTCTCCCTGGCCACCGCGCTGCTGCTGGGCCGCTGGGTGGTGGCCCGCAGCCGGGAACTCCAGCTCGCCGCCCGCTCCTTCGGCGAGGGCGGCGACTTCGCGGCCCCGGCCCGGCCCGCGACCGCCGAACTCGCCGCGCTGAGCCGGGAGTTGGCGGCCACCAGCGCGAGGCTCGCGGAGTCCCGGGAGCGGGAACGCATGCTGGAGTCCTCCCGGCGGGAACTCGTCGCCTGGATCTCGCACGACCTGCGCACCCCGCTCGCCGGACTGCGCGCCATGTCCGAGGCGCTGGAGGACGGTGTCGCCGCCGACCCCGACCGCTATCTGCGGCAGATACGCACCGAGGTCGAACGCCTCAACGACATGGTCGGCGACCTCTTCGAGCTGTCCCGTATCCACGCCGGCACCCTCGCCCTCACCCCGTCCCGGATCTCGCTGTACGACCTGGTGGGCGACGCCCTCTCCGGAGCCGACCCGCTCGCCCGGGAACACGGCGTGAAACTGGTGGGCGACCGCATCGAGGAGGTACCCGTCGAGGTGGACAGCAAGGAGATGAACCGGGTGCTGGGCAACCTCCTCGTCAACGCGATCCGCCGGACACCCGAGGACGGGACGGTCGCGGTCGCCGCCGAACGCTCCGCCGAGGGCGTCGTGCTGTCGGTGACGGACGGCTGCGGCGGCATCCCCGAGGAGGATCTGCCGCGCGTGTTCGACACCGGCTGGCGCGGTACGCACGCACGGACCCCTCCGGCCGGTGCGGGACTGGGGCTCGCCATCGTCCGCGGGATCGTGGAGGCCCACCAGGGCCGCGCGGCCGTACGCAACATTCCCGGCGGCTGCCGCTTCGAGGTGACCCTCCCGGCAGCCGAACACTGACCGCTTCACTCACCCCGCAGCCGGGCCCGCGCGAACTCCCGCATCCCCTCGGCGAATCCGACCTCCGGCTTCCAGCCCAGCCCGGTCCGCAGCCGCGACGAGTCCGCCGTGATGTGCCGTACGTCCCCGAGGCGGTACTCCCCGGTGACGACGGGCTCGGGACCGCCGTACGCGGCCGCCAGCGCCCGTGCCATCTCCCCGACGGTGTGCGGTTCGCCGCTGCCGGTGTTGTACGCGGTCAGCGCACCGGGGGCCGAATCCGCCTCCAGCGCCGCAGCGTTGGCCGCCGCCACATCGCGTACGTGCACGAAGTCCCGCCGCTGGCGGCCGTCCTCGTACACGCGCGGTGCCTCACCGCGGGCGAGCGCCGACCGGAAGAAGGACGCGACCCCGGCGTACGGGGTGTCGCGCGGCATCCGGGGCCCGTACACGTTGTGGTAGCGCAACGACACCGCCGATCCGCCCGTCGCCCGCGCCCATGCGGCGGCCAGATGCTCCTGGGCGAGCTTGGTGGTGGCGTACACGTTGCGCGGATCGGCCGGGGCGTCCTCCCCGACCAGTCCCGGCGACAACTCCTCCGCGCAGACCGGACACCGCGGCTCGAAGCGGCCGGCCGCCAGGTCGGTGACGGCCCGCGGTCCCGGCCGCACCACCCCGTGCCGCGCACAGAGGTACCGCCCCTCCCCGTACACCACCATCGACCCGGCCAGCACGAGGTGCCGCACCCCCGCGTCCGCCATGGCGGTGAGCAGCACGGCGGTGCCGAGGTCGTTGCGGGAGACGTACTCCGCCGCGTCGGTGAATCCGCTGCCGAGGCCGACCATCGCCGCCTGATGGCACACGGCGTCCATCCCGGACAGGGCACGGGCGACCGCCTCCGGGTCCCGTACGTCCGATTCCGCGTCCTCGCGCACGTCGAACACGACGGGTTCGTGCCCGCGCGCCGCCAGCGCCTCGACCACATGGGAACCGATGAACCCGGCACCGCCGGTGACCAGTACACGCATGGGCCCACGGTAGGGCGGCGCACCCGTCCCACCGTGGGGCCACGCCCACCACGTCACACCTCCGTAAGACACCACGCCGCCTCGCGGTCCTGGAGGAGCGGTGGATGATGCTGCCCGCGGCTCGTCAGCAGGTGGAGTTGGTCTGCGTGAGGAGGCTGAGCCGCCACGGCAGGCTGTTGTAGTCGCCGCCTGCATTGGGGTCCTTGCCCTGGTACAGGTACTGGAGCCGGCAGGAGGGGATGGTCAGCGTCTGGTCGTTGCCGGCGCGGATCATCTCCCCGTGGCTGATGTCCCTCGTCCAGGTGCCCGAGGGGAAGGAGACGTTGTTGGCCCGGGCGAACGGGTTGCTCTCGGACGCGGCCAGCGGCGTCCAGGAGCCGGCCAGGCTGCCGGACGTCCAGGAGCGGAAGTAGCGCCGTCCGTCCGAGCCGATCGCCTCGACGAGCAGCAGATACTGGTTGCTGCCCTGCACCTTGTACACGTTGCTCGCCTCGAACAGGGCGTATTTGTTGGAGTCCTGGGCCGCGATGACGGTGTTGGTGAAGCCGCCCGGGAACTGGCCCACCGTCGTCTGCGAGCGGTAGAGGTGCCCGTTGTCGTCGGAGGAGAACAGGTAGCAGTTGGTGCTGTCGCAGATCACCCACATGTCGACCCAGTAGCCGTTGCCGATGTTCTGCCGGATGATGTCGGGCATCGACGAGTAGAAGTTGCGGGGCGCGCTCCAGCCATTGGGGTTGCTGATGTCGGGGTTCGTGGAGTACGAGGCGTTTCCGGTCTGGTAGACGAGGTACCACAGGCCCTGCGGCGCGTAGTAGAACACCTGGGGCGCGGCCCGGTATCCGGTGCCGATGGCGCTGCGGTCGAGATAGTGGTGGGTGGCGGAGGCCGCCTGGGACCAGTCGGTGAAGTTCAGGTACACCAGGCTGTAGCCGGAGGAGCCGGCGACGCTGGCGAAGACGTGCCACTTGCCGTTGTGGTAGACGACCGAGGGGTCCTTGAGGCCCGCGATGTTGTGCGTCGAGTCCGACTTCGGGGACATCAGCACACCGCTGGAGCTCCAGTTGTAACTGCCGGGCAGGGCGGCTGCGGCCCTGGTGGTGGTGCTCGTGACCGCGGCGGCTGCGGGCGTGGGCGCGGCGGCAGCGGGCGCGGCTGCGGGCGTTCCGCCCATCGCGGTCAGAGCCGCGTTGTACGCCGGCTTCTTGGCGCCGTTGCGGTCGAACAGCAACGGGTTCTCCCCTGCCCGCCAGGAGTCGCTGTCACGGATGCCCCACACGGTGATGCCGGTGCAGCGCGCGACGTTCATACAGGCCCGCACGGAGTTCGTGTACGCGGTCGTCGGTGCCTGCGCGATGTCCAGCTCGGTGATCTGGACGTCCACGCCGAGGGCGGCGAAGTTCGACAGCGTGGTCTGGAAGCCGGCCGGCGGCCCGCCGGTGCCGAAGTGGGCCTGGAACCCGACGCAGTCGATGGGCACGCCACGCGCCTTGAAGTCGCGCACCATGCGGTAGACGCCCTGGGTCTTCGCGGCGTTCCAGTCCTCGATGTTGTAGTCGTTGTAACAGAGCTTGGCCCCCGCGTCGGCCGCCCGCGCGGAGCGGAAGGCCTCCTCGATGAAGCCGTCGCCGAGCAGGTTCTGGAACACCGAGGGGCGGTGCTGGCCGCTGCCGCCGTCGGCGAAGGCCTCGTTGACCACGTCCCAGGCGAAGACCTTGCCCTTGTAGTGATTCATCACCGTGGTGATGTGGTTGTTCATCACGCTGCGCAGCGTGTTCGCGTCCGTGATGGAGCTGACCCAGCTGGGCAGCTGGGAGTGCCAGACCAGGGTGTGGCCGCGTACACGCTGTCCGCGTGCCGTGGCGCGGTTGACGATCTGGTCCGCGGGGCCGAAGTTGAACGAGCCGCGGGACCGCTCGATGGTGTCCCACTTCATCTCGTTCTCGGGCGTGACCGAGTTGAACTCGCGGTCAAGGATCGTGGTGTACGTGCCGTCGCCCAGCTTGCCGGCGGCCACGGCGGTTCCGAAGTACCGTCCGGACTGCGCCGCTTGGGCTCCCAGGGTGGAGGCCTGGACGGCGTCGGGAGCGGCAGCGGCCGTCGCGGTTCCGGTCAACGTCGCCAGTACGCCGGCGGTCACCATGCCTAATGCCGTGAGCGGGCGCCGATGTGTCCGCTTCAGAAGTCTCATGATTCTCCTCGTACGGTTGGGTGCGGGTGCGGGTGCGGGTGCGGGTGCGGGTGCGGGTGCGGGTGCGGGTTGTGCGGTTTGTGCGTCGGGGGGCGCCGGGAAGGGCGGCTCCCGTGATCAGCGCGGTTGTTCGAGTCATGACAACGTGGCGGCCTCCTGGTGTGATGGACCGAACAGATGCGGGCGGATGAGGGATCAGCAGGAACTGTTCGTCTGGGTGAGCAGCCCCAGGCGCCAGGGGAGCTGGGAGTAGTCCCCGCCGGCCGACGGGTTCATGCCCTGGTAGAGGAACCGCAGGCGGCACGGGTCGATGGTCATGGTCTGGTCGTTGCCGCTGCGGATGAGTTCGCCGTGGCTGATGTCCGCTGTCCAGGCGCCGGAGGGGAAGGTGACGTTGTTGCTGCGGGCGAACGGGTTGGCCTCGGTCGCGGCCAGCGGCTGCCACTGGCCGGTGAGCCCCTGGGCGGTGAAGGAGCGGTAGTGCCGCCTCCCGTCGCCGCCGATGGCCTCCCACAGCAGCAGATAGGTGTCGGTGCCCTGGACGCGGTAGACGGCTCCGCCCTCGAACAGGGCGAATGCGGCGTCCTGGAGCACGAGTTGCGTGTTGCGGAAGCCGCCCGGGAACTCGCCGACGGTGGTCTCCGACCGGTAGACGTGGCCGTTGTCGTCCGCGGAGAACAGATAGCACTTGGTGCTGTCGCAGATCACCCAGTAGTCGAGCGTCCCCGACGGAGCGGCGTTCTGGAAGGTCCGAGGGGCGGACCAGCTCTGCGGGTTGCCGGGGTCCGTGCTGGTGGAGTACGAGGGCGGCCCGGTCTGGTACACGAGGTACCACACGCCCTTCGGCGCGAAGTAGAACACCTGGGGAGCCGCGGCATACCGGGTGCCGATGTTGGGGTTCGTGTCCAGGTAGGTCAGCGGGGCCGAGGCGGCCTGCGACCAGTCGGTGAAACTCGTTTGGGCCAGGCTCCAGGTGCCGGAGGTGTTCGCGGTCGTCATGAAGACGTGCCACTTCCCGTTCGCCTGGACCACCGTCGGGTCCTTGACCGAGACCACCGGGTGACTCGCGTCGGGCTTGGGGGCGATCAGCGGGCCACTGGACGACCACCGGAAACTGCTCGGCAGCTCTGCCGCTGCGGTGGCGGCTGCCCGCTCCGGCCCGGGCGGAGCGGAGGAGGCCTGCGCGGGGAGGGCGAGCGCCAGCGCCAGGCCTGACACGAAGGCCGCCGCCGTCCGGCGGAGGCGCGGGTGAGGCCGTCGTCGTACGGATGCGGGCATACAAGGCTCCAGGAAGCGGTCGGGGCCCGCCGCACGGACACACCTGTGCGCCCTTGGAGTTCCGGCACGGTGGCGCGTGGGGGAGAGCCTTACCGGTACGGATGATGCGGGTGCTGTCGTGCCCGACCCGCGCAGAGAGCACGAGCCGCTTCAACCAAGCCGGGGTTCGAAGTCTCGAACGTCGGCCGACACTTCGGGCGTGATGGAGAATACGAGCCTGAGTGCAAGCGTCAATACCCCTTGCATCATTCGGTTTTCGGCGCCGCGTCAAGCGCACGAGGCCCTTCGGGCCCGTGGCCCTCGGCGTGCGGGGAAGGGCGGCGGCGGCCCCCGCAGCAGTGATGAGAGCCACCGCTGCGGCGGCCGCCGCCAGTGTGCGCGGAACGCGCTCCGAGCGCAGTCGTCGTACGGGTAACCGTGAACGCAGCGAGGGGCGGAGCGTCAGGCGCCCGAGGTGCTCGCGCCCGTCGTGGCCGCGACGGGCGCCGGAGACTGGGTGTCGCTCCGGCCGATCCGCCGGGCGAGTGGCACTAGGGCGATCGCGACCGCGCCCACGAGCCCGGCCAGGGCGAAGGTGGTGAAGCCCCAGCTCTGGTTGCCGTTGCTCGCGAGCGAGCCGATCAGCCACGGGCCGACGACGGCTCCGGTGCGGCCGACTCCGGTGACCCAGCCGAGGCCGGCTGCGCGCTCGCTGTCGCGGTAGACGGAGTTGGTGGCGGCGTAGACCATGACCTGTGCGCTGAACAGCCACACACCGGTGACGGCGACGACGGCGTACGTCACGCCCAGCGGGAGATGGGCCTTGAGCAGCAGGGCCCCGGCGGCGGTCAGCACGAACCAGATCGCCGACACGCGCACCGCGCCGAACTTGTCGGCGGTGCGGCCCGCGATGAGCAGGCCGACGATGCCGCCCGCGTTGATCACCATGAGGAAGCTGACGGAGGAGCTCAGGCCGTAACCCTCGGCGCGCATCATCTGCGGCAGCCAGGTACTCACGCCGTACACCAGCAGCAGACCGCAGAACGAGGCCAGCCACAGCAGCGGAGTCGCCCAGCGGGACTCGGGGCGGAACAACGCCCGTACGGCGGCGAGCCGGCCCTTGGCGCCGGCCGCCGGAGCTGCGACAGCGGTGGGCCGCGGAAGCCCGTAGCGGTCCGCGACGGCATCGGCCTTGTCGCGCTCGCCCCGCGCCAGCAGGACACCGGGCGACTCGGGCAGCAGGGCCAGCAGCAGCGGCACCGCGATCAGAGCCGGCAGCACACCCGCCCAGAACACCCAGCGCCAGCCTGCGGCCGGGGCCAGCGTCAGACCGAGCCCGGTCGCCGCCATGCCCCCGAAGTGGTACGACGTCATGAGCAGGCCGGTGGTCAGGGCCGCCCGGCGCGGCGGGGCGAACTCCATGACCATGGCCAGGCACAGCGGCATGAGCCCGCCGAGGCCGAGACCTGAGAAGAACCGGCCGAAACCGAACAGGCCGACGCCGCCGGCCATGGCACAGATCGCCGAGCCGACGGAGAACAACGTCACGCTGGCCACCAGCATCAGCCTCCGACCGAGCCAGTCGGTGAGGTTTCCGGCCGTGAGCGCACCGATGAGCATGCCGAACGTGGTCCAACTGCCGATCGTGCCCGCAATGGCCGGGGTCAGGCCGAGCCCTGGGTCGTCGAGCATGTGCGGCATGACGGCGCCGTAGATGTTGACGTCCATGCCGTCGAAGAACACGGCCAGCCAGCACAGGGCCAGGACCGGGAACACGGTGCGGAACGTGTGTGGGGGACGGAGCGCGGCGGACGCGGGGGATTGGTTCATCTTCGTCCTTGGAGATGAGCGGGAGGAGAGATCGGAGATGAGTGGGGGAGAGAGGGGGACGGGAAGGTGATGAGCGGGCCCTGGAACGTGAGGATTGTTCGCCTGGTGAAATCCGATTCACTGGCGGACATGAGTCTCGGGTTGGGACAGGCGAGTGTCAATGGTGTGAGGAGACGTCGATGCGTCCGGGTAGTGGCTGCGGCGGACTGTCGCGCAGCCCTGGATACCGTGGCGGCGGTTCCTTAACGGTCACCGGCATGCAGACCCCAAGGAACACTGCCGGGAACCGGCAATGCGCGGCCGAGGCCCGGTCGTGCAGCATGGCTCGCGGGGAGCACAACGGATGATTCCGGTGCCGGGCACCGGCAGGTGTCCGGCACCGGAATCCGGAACGGCCGTGTCAGACAAGGGGCGCGTGCTGCGAGCGGAGGGGGGACGGGGAGATGCGGACATTGCTGACGGCCGCCACCGGTCTGCCCACGATCCTGTTGACCGCTGCCCTCGTCGTGGTCGTCTGCTTCTGGCTCCTGTCCGCCCTGGGTGTCGCCGCCGTCGACAGCTTCGACACGGACGTGGACCTGCGGGCGTGGCGGATGAGCGGCGTGCCCGTGACGGTCGCCCTGTCCTTGCTGACGGTGCTCGCCTGGTCCCTGAGCGTGGGAGCCGCGCTTCTGATCGCCGTGTTCGTGCCCCCGGGACCCGCCGACGGGCTGCTGCGCCTGGTCGCGCCCGCGGGAGCGCTGCTCGTCGCCTGGGCCACGACCTGCCTGATCGTACGGCCGTTGCACCGCCTCTTCCCGGACAAACCCGGGCTGCCCGTGCCGAGGGAGGCCCGCACGGGCGACGGCAACGGGATCCCGGATGCCGGCGACCGCGACCCCTGCTGGGGCGCATCGAGTGACCCGGTCCGGCCGCGCGACCGCGCCGCCTAGCCACGCAGTCCGAGTCGCGCCGCCACCGAGCCCACCCCCGGCTCCTCCATCACCACGCTCCAACTCCCTTACGCCTCAAGGACGTATGCCATGAATGCCATGACCGTGGGCCTCGGCGTGTTCGTCGCCGTCTGCCTGCTTGCCCTACTCGTCGTCTCGCTGCTGTTCCGCAAGGTGGAGCAGGGCAAGGCACTGATCGTGTCCAAGCTGCGGAAGGTCGACGTGACCTTCACGGGGCAGGTCGTGCTGCCGGTGCTGCACAAGGCCGAGGTGATGGACATCTCGGTGAAGGCCATCGAGATCACCCGGGCCGGACGGGACGGGCTGATCTGCCGGGACAACATCCGCGCAGACATCCGCATCTCGTTCTTCGTGAAGGTCAACAAGACGGTCGAGGACGTCATCAAGGTCGCTCAGGCCGTCGGCACCGCTCGTGCGAGCGACCAGAAGACGCTGCAGGAGTTGTTCCACGCGAAGTTCTCCGAGGCGCTGAAAACCGTCGGCAAGCAACTGGACTTCACCGACCTGTACACCAAGCGCGAGGAGCTGCGGTACCGGATCATCGAGGTCATCGGTGTCGACCTCAACGGCTACCACCTGGAGGACGCGGCGATCGACTACCTGGAGCAGACGCCGCTGACCCAGCTCGACCCGGCCAACGTGCTGGACGCCCAGGGCATCCGCAAGATCACCGAGCTGACGGCCGTGGAGCACGTGCGCACCAACGAGGCCCAGCGCACCGAGGAGATGGAGATCACCCGGCAGAACGTCGACGCCCGCGAGACGATCCTGGAGCTGGAGCGGCGTCAGGCGGACGCCGAGATCAAGCAGAAGAGGGAGATCGAGACCGTACGGGCCCGTGAGGAGGCCGAGACGGCGCGCGTGGTGGAGGAGGAGCGGCTGCGGGCACAGGGCGCGTTCCTGCGCACCGAGGAACAGCTCGGCGTCCAGCGGGAGAACCAGGGTCGCGAGGTCGCCGTGGCCGCGAAGAACCGCGAGCGGGTCATCGCCGTCGAGAACGAGCGCATCGAGAAGGACCGGCAGCTCGAAGTCATCGCCCGGGAGCGGGAGACCGAGCTGACCCGAATCGCCGCTTCGAAGGAGGTCGAGGCGGAGAAGCGGGAGATTGCCGAGGTCATCCGCGAGCGGGTCGCGGTGGACCGTACGGTCGCCGAGCAGGAGGAGTCCATCAAGAGGCTGCGTGCCGTGGAGGAGGCGGAGCGGCAGCGACAGGCGGTCGTCATCGCCGCCGAGGCGGAGGCGCAGGAGAAGCTGGTCAAGGACATCAAGGCCGCGGAGGCCGCCGAGCAGGCGGCCGTGCACCGCGCCGCCGAGGAACTCGCTCTGGCCGAGGCGCGGTTGAAGAGCGCCGACCTCGACGCGCGGGCCAAGCTGCGGCTGGCCGAGGGCATCCAGGCCGAACGCGCCGCCGAGGGGCTGGCGGCCGTCCAGGTCCGTGACAAGGAGGCCGAGGTCATCGAGAAGGCCGGCCGCGCGGAGGCCGAGGCCACCGAGGCGCGCATGCGTGCGGAGGCCGAGGGAGCCCGGGCCAGGGCGCTCGCCGAGGCGGAGGCCATCGGGGAGAAGCTCAAGGCGGAGGCGGCCGGTCTCACCGAGAAGGCGGCGGCGATGGCCGCGCTCGACGAGGCGTCCCGCGGCCACGAGGAGTACCGGCTGCGGCTGGAGGCAGAGAAGGACATCCGCCTGGCCGGGCTTGACGTGCAGCGGCAGGTCGCCGAGGCACAGGCCACCGTGCTCGCCACCGGACTGGAGAACGCCGACATCGACATCGTCGGCGGCGAGTCGGTCTTCTTCGACCGGCTGGTGTCCTCGATCGCGCTCGGCAAGGGCGTCGACGGATTCGTCCAGCACTCCGAGACCGCGCAGGCGCTGGCGGGGCCCTGGCTGGACGGTACGGCGAGCTTCGCCGACGACTTGAGCCGTGTCCTCGGCTCGGTCTCCACCGGCGATGTGCAGAACCTGACCGTGTCCGCCCTGCTGATGAAGCTCATGCACAGCGGCGGCGCCCATGCCGGACGGCTTCAGCAACTGCTCGACAGGGCCGGCGAGCTGGGCCTCGCGGACACTCCGCTCGCCGCGGTCAACGGCAGCGCCAAGCCCTGACAGCCCATGGCCGGGAGCTGCCGCACAGGGGACGGCAGCTCCCGGCCATGCTTCCCAACCTTTTGAGAGGGACCCATGACCACCGGCCCGGACACCGGCAGCTACGAGGTGCTGCGCGACCGCCTCACCGCGCAGGCCGCCGAACTCGCCCGCCGCGCCGAGGCGCTCAACGCCCGTCGCACCGAGGAGTTCGGTTCCACCCGGCTGGAGCTGACGAGCACCGGCCGGCTGCGCACCGAGCACAACTGCGTGCCCCGCGACATAGTCTCCGTGGGCGGCACTCTGCTCTTCGGCCACCACGTCCCTCTCGACCTGAAGCCGGAGACGACCCTCAGCGACGTCTTCACGCTGCATGACCGCGGTCTGAACACGCTGCCCGACGACGCCGTGCCCGGCCTGCTCGACGACCCGGCCCTCGTACGCGAGTTCACCGCCCTCCACCGCTACTACCGCGGGGCCCGCCTTCGCCGACTCCGCCGCGTCGACGGCAGGTTGCTGGCCGTCTTCCAGACCGGTGAGAAGGCGGGGGACATCCGCGTCCTGCGCTGGGCCGTGTCCGAGGACGGACCGGTGACGTTCCTGGACGCGCGCGGAGAACGCGACCACGTCGTCCCGCCCTCGCACGACGTCGAGTGGACGAGGACGACCCGCGACGACCACGTCCTCGGCCGTCACCCGCATGTCTCCATCGAGGACGAGGTCTTCGTGGACACGGTCGGCGGCACTCTCACCGTCAAAGTCGAGGACAACACCGAGACGGATGAAGGCATTTACGCCGAGCCCGTCGCCGAGCCGCTGCAGTCCCTCGCCGACGCGGACATCGCGTACGCGCGCGTGGGCGCCCTCATCCTGCTGGACGTCCTTCCGTACAACGAGGACGTCCACCGCTACCTGGTGTTCAACACCCTCACCAGGACCGTCGTCCGTCTCGACGGCATCGGCCGGGCCTGCCGCCGCCTGCCCGAGAACCAGGGCATCGTCTTCCCCGGCGGCTACTGCCTCGCCACCGGCGCGCACAAGACCTTCGACGGCATCGGCACTGCGGACCTGGAGTTCGAGCGTGAGATCCGCTCACCCAACGGGGAGGACGTCCTGTACGCCTTCCACGCGCGCGTGGAAGGCCGCAGCCTGCTGCTGCCGTACAACCTGATCCGCAAGGAGGTCGCCACCCCCTTGTCCGGCCACGGCTGGGCTCTCCACGACGACGGCACGCTGATGGTGCTGCGCGGGGACCCCACGGGAGCCGACGCCGAGCCGCAGCGCGTGCACAGCGTCCAGTTGTGGAACTCCCCCTACGTCTCCGACACCCACGCCGCCGCCCAGCCGGCCGGCACCGGCACGCTGGCCCGCGTCGGCAACGCCGACCTCGTACGCGGCATCTCCGACTGTCTGTCCCTCACCCGCGCCGTCGCGGAGACCACGCCGACGAGCGAGGTGTACGAGGCACTCGCCGCCGCCTGCGTGCGGGCCACCGACTCCTACCACTGGCTGGGCGAGGCCGAACTCGGCGATCTGCTGGGCCCGTTGGAGCAGATGCGCGTCACCGCCGAGCAAGTGCTGTCCGAGTTCGAGACCGTCCAGGCACTGACCCGGCAGGCCGCGGACGCGCTCGCCGCGGCCATCGCCCGGGCCGCCGGAGTCGTACGACGCCTGCGCGGCGAGGCGCCCCGCAGTGCCGCCGCCTGGGTGGCCGGACTGACCGAACTTCGCCAAGCCCAGGGCCATCTGCTCACCCTCAAGGACACGCGGTACGCGGACACCGCCCGCATCGACGAACTCGACGCCGACATCCAGGCCGACCTCGCCGCCTTCGGGCAGCGGGCCGTCGCCCACCTCGCCCGCGAGGACGCCTTCGCCGACCACCAGGCCGGCATCGAAAGGATCGCTGCCGACGCCGAGGCGCTCACCACCGTCGCCGAGGCCGCGCCCCTCGCCGCCCGTCTCGGTGAACTCGCCGACGAGCTGCGCACGGTGACCGAGATCGTCGCCGGACTCGACATCGGCGACGCCACCGTCCGCACCTCCGTCCTGGAACACATCGCCGAGGTTCTCGGCGGCGTCAACCGTGCCCGGTCCGTCCTCGACGGCCGCCGCCGCGACCTCCTGGACCGGGAGGGACACGCCGTGTTCGCCGCCGAGTTCGCGCTGCTCGGCCAGGCGGTCGTCGGCGCGCTCGCGGCCTCCGACAGCCCCGAGGCGTGCGACGAACACCTCACCCGGATGCTCGTGCAGGTGGAGAACCTGGAGTCCCGCTTCGCCGAGTCCGACGACTTTCTCGGCGAGCTGGCGGACAAGCGCGACGAGGTCCACGAAGCGTTCTCCGCCCGCAGGCAGACCCTCGCCGACGCCCGCTCCCGCCGTGCCGAACGCCTCGCCGACTCGGCGACCAGGGTCCTGCGCACGGTCACCCGCCGCGCCGTCGCCCTCACCGACGCGGACGCCGTCGCCACGTACTTCACCTCCGACCCGATGCCCGCCAAGGTCCGCCGTATCGCCGGCGAACTGCGCGAACTCGGCGACCAGGTAAGAGCGGAGGAACTCGACGGCCGACTCAAGGCGGCCCGCCAGGAGGCCCTGCGCGCCCTGCGCGACCGCTCCGACCTGTACGCCGACGACGGCCGCACCCTGCGTCTGGGCCCCCACCGCTTCGCCGTCAACACCCAGCCCCTCGACCTCGCCCTGGTTCCGCACGGCGACGGCGTGGCCTTCGCCCTGACCGGCACGGACTACCGCGCCCCCGTCACGGACCCCGACTTCGCCGCCACCCGTCCGTACTGGGACCGTCCGCTGCCGTCGGAGTCGCCCGAGGTCTACCGCGCCGAGCACCTCGCCGCCCGACTCCTGGACGAGCACGGTCCGCAGGCGCTGGCGGAGGCCGACCTGCCCGCCCTGGTCCGGCAGGCGGCGGACGAGGCCTACGACGAGGGCTACGAGCGCGGAATCCACGACCACGACACGGTGCTGATCCTCACCGCACTCCTGCACCTGCACGAAGACGCCGGCCTGCTGCGGCACGAACCCGCCGCCCGCGCCGCCGCCCAGCTGTTCTGGGCGCACGGCACGACACCCGAGGCACGCGCGAACTGGACACGGCGCTCGGTGTCACTCGCCCGGGCCCGGGACACCTTCGGGCCGCCGCCCGCGATCGCCGAGCTGCGGGAGGAACTGGCGGAGGCGATCGGCGGACCGGTCAGGGCCGCCGCGGCCGCGTACCTGTTCGAGGAGCTGACGGCCGGCCCCGACGGCTTCGTCCTCAGCGCCGGCGCCCGCACACTGCTCGACAAGTTCCGCCGCACGGTGGGCACGTCGGCGTACGACGACGACCTCGCCGCGGTCGGCGACCTCACCGCCCGCAAGCAGCTGGTCGAGGCGTGGCTGTCGTCGTACACCGCTGCCACCGGCACCGACCCGGCCCCCGGCGACCTGGCCGAAGCAGTGGCCGCCGAGCTCTGCCCCGGCCTGCTCCGCTACGAGTCCGACGCGCCGCTCGCGAAGACCGTCGAGGGACTGCTCGGCACCCACCCCCGCATCAGCGGCCGTGCGCTCACGGTCCGGGTCGACGAACTCCTCGCCCGCACCCGGGCGTTCCGCACCCACCAGGTCCCCGCGCACCGCGCCTACCAGCGTCGCCGCACGGCACTGGTGGCCGCCGAGCGATCACGTATCCGCCTGGACGAGCACCGGCCGCGGGTGATGTCCGCGTTCGTCCGCGGCACACTGATCGACGAGGTCTACCTCCCCCTGGTCGGCGACGGTCTCGCCAAGCAGCTCGGCACCACCGGCGAGACCCGGCGTACCGACACGGGAGGCCTGCTTCTGCTCATCTCCCCGCCGGGCTACGGCAAGACGACGCTCATGGAGTACGTGGCCGACCGTCTCGGTCTCATGCTGGTGAAAGTCAACGGCCCCGCGCTCGGGCACGCCGTCACCTCGCTCGATCCGGCCGAGGCACCGAACGCCACGGCCCGCCAGGAGGTCGAGAAGATCAACTTCGCGCTGGAGGCGGGCAACAACACCCTGCTCTACCTCGACGACATCCAGCACACCTCGCCCGAGCTGCTGCAGAGGTTCATCCCGCTGTGCGACGCCACGCGCCGTATCGAGGGCGTGCGGGACGGCGGGCCCCGCACCTACGACCTGCGCGGCAAGCGCTTCGCCGTCTGCATGGCCGGCAACCCCTACACCGAGTCCGGCAGCCGCTTCAGCGTCCCCGACATGCTCGCCAACCGCGCCGACGTATGGAACCTCGGCGACGTCCTGACCGGCAAGGAGGACGCCTTCGCTGTCAGCTTCATCGAGAACGCGCTCACCGCGAACCCGGTCCTCGCGCCGCTCGCCGGCCGGGACCGCACCGACCTCGACCTCCTGGTCCGCCTGGCCGAGGGCGACTCCACGGCTCACGCGGACCGGCTGACCCACCCGTACGCGCCCGCCGAGCTGGAGGCGATCCTGGCCGTCCTGCGCCATGTGCGGACCGCCCGCGAGACGGTCCTGGCCGTGAACGCCGCGTACATCGCCTCGGCCGCCCAGACCGACGCCACCCGCACGGAACCGGCCTTTCGGCTGCAGGGGTCCTACCGCACCATGAACAAGATCGCCCAGCGCGTCCAGCCGGTCATGAACGACGCCGAACTGGCCGCGCTGATCGACGACCACTACAGGGCCGAGGCCCAGACCCTCACCACCGGCGCCGAGGCCAACCTGCTGAAACTGGCCGAACTCCGCGGCACGCTCACCACCGAACAGGCCCAGCGCTGGGGCGAGCTGAAAGCGGCGTACGTCCGCACCCACACCCTCGGCGGACCGGAGGCCGACCATCCCCCAGCCTTCGGCCAGGGGGACCCCCATCTCGCTGCGCTCGCCCGCGCGGTCGCCACACTCGGACTGCTCGCCGACCGGCTCGCGGCCGTCGAGACCGCGATCAACCGCGCCGCCGACGCGGGGCGCCCCGTCGCGCATCCGACCGCCCGGCACGCAGCTCGTCCAGCGCCAGGACCAGGGGAAGGGTGAGCCGGGGTACCCGTCGCGCCGGCGTCGGGCCGGTCCGAGGGATCACCGCCCGCCCTCCGCCTTGCGGCTTCGAGAGGACGGGGCGGGGCTGAGGGTCACGGCGACCCAGCACGCCCAGCCGATCGGCTGCAACGCCCAGTAGCTGATGATCCGGTAGAGGAACGTGGCGGCGATCGCCTGCCCGGGGTGCAGACCGTAGGCGACGAGCAGCGCGGACAGGCTCGCCTCGACGATGCCCAGGCCGCCGGGGGTCAGACGCAGAGAGCCCGCGATCTGGGTGAGCCCGTAGGCGAGCAGCAGTCCGTGCCACGGCACACCGATGCCGAGCGCCCACATCCCGCCCGCCAGACATGCGGCATCAAAGATCCAGTTGAGCAGGGCGAACGTGAACGGCCGCAGCCACGGCAGGAACCCGGGCTGCACGCTGCGGGCCTGGTCGGCCAGGTTGACCAGGGCCACCTCTGCCTGCCGGACTCGCCTGGAACGCTCACCGATGTGCCCCCAGAAGCGCCGCAGCACACGGCGGAAGCTCGCGAAGCGGGACAGACCAAGGGCCACCAGACCGAGCGCGAGGGCGAACACCAGCACGCCTATCACTGGGCGAACGAAGGAGCCGAGGCCGCTCGGGCCGGTCGCGAGCGCGCCGACCAGGAGGAGGACGACCAGACTGAGCGTCGACAACGCACCGGCGATCACCAGCACCGCCGCCGCGAGCACATGCCCCACGTCCCTGCGTGACAGCTGCCGGTACACCCAGGCGGCGGAAAAGACCGCCCCGCCCGGCAGCGCACCGGCCATGGCGTTGGCGGCCATGGCGAAGGCCGTCATCCGGAACATGCTCCACCGCACACCACCGGCCCGCAGCAGCCAGCGCGACACGGCCGCGAAGCACATGATGGACATCGCCTCGAACACCACGGCGACCGCCAGGCCGGGCAGGCGCACCCGGGTGATCAGGTGGTACGCCTCCACCAGCTCGCGCCGCCGGGAGATCGCCACCACAACCGCGGCCACCACGACGAGCACGGCACCCAGCCACCACACCCAGCCCGGCAGCCGCGCGAAGGGGCCGTGCGCCACCCTGGGGTTCTCGGACTCGGCCCCCGGCTGTGGCATGGCTCGTCACCTTCGAGAATCCGCGCGGTGCGGGAGTCCGGTGACGGCAACTGATCCACGGGACACACCTGCCGGCCCCGGACCACGTTCGCCCGGAGGACCGGCCCTGTTGAGGGCCCGGTGTCCTCGGTGGCGGGTGGGCGTCGCCCGGCCCGCTCGGCGCGGGTACCCCCGGAGGGGAGCGTCATGCGAACTGCGCGACGGAGCGTGGAAACCGCGGCGTTCTCACACGAGGCCGCCTACTGCTCCACAGGGGCCGACGCGGTTGCCTCAAGGATGATGTGGGCGACGAGGTCGGGCGCGTCGTTCATCGGAATGTGACCGCAGTCGGGCAGTTCTACGAGCCGGGCCCGGGGGATCATGGCCTGGACGCGAGCGGCCTGCCGGGGCGGCAGGATGCGGTCACGGGTGCCCCAGACGATGGTGACCGGCACGCCGGGGATGTCTCCGGTGAACAGGCCCGGTGCCCGCCCGGCCCGCAAGGTCGCGTTGAAGGCGGTGGCGTCCCGCAGCGCCCGCAGATCGGAGATCAGCGTCTCGGGCGGGCACCTGTCCGGCCGGCCGTAGAGGGTGCCGGCCAGCGCGGCCCGGGCAGCCGCCGTGTGCGCCAGGCGGACCATGGCCGTGTCCGGCAGCAGCCGCACGCTCTGTCGCGCCGCTGCCAGCATGCTGTAGGTGTGCCGTCGCTCGGCATCGGTCCAGAACCCCGCCGGTGCCACGGCCGTCACGCTGCGCGCGAGACCGGCCTGGCCCAGGTTCAGCGCGATCAGTCCGCCCAGCGAATGCCCGACCACATGCGGCCGCTCCACGCCCAGCTCGGCGAACACGGCACCCAGCCAGAGCACAGCCGTCGGCAGATCGCGCGGCACGGTCGGACCCAGGTCGGGGGACTCTCCGAACCCGGGCAGGTCCATGGCGATCGTCTCCCGCTGCCCGGCGAGCAGCGGCACGATCTCGTCCCAGGCCTGCCGATGATGCCCGACACCGTGCAGGAGGACCAGCGGCTCCCCGGTGCCCTGCTGCTCGTACGCCACGGTCACCGCCCCCAGACCCGGAGCGGATCCCTTCACGAACGAGGCCGCCCTCCGGGGGGCGGCAACCTCTCCGTTGTCGTGCGGACACCCGCTCTCGGGCCCCGGCTGCGTCGCGGTGAGCAAGTCGTGGAGATAACCCGCCGCCGCCCGCACGGAGCGGCCCGGACGGTCTACGGCGGCGATGAACGAAGAGATCAGGGCCATCGTCAGACACCTACCTCACCGTAGGGCACTCCTTCATCAGATGTATCAGAAGTCAGTGCTAGACAAATCGTAATCCAACGCCGCAATCCGCGCCGTGCGAAGAGCCTGCCGCGCGGATCGGCCTCCGGCCCTTGCGGGCCTCCCGACCGGGGCTCCCGAAAGGTGGATCGTTTCATGTCAAACAAGTAAAAATGGACAGTGGTGGAGGGGGCGTTGATCCCTGAAGCAGGACCCACCCGCGATCCGCGTCCCTTCGCATTCCGGGAACGGCCTCGCCCGAGGTCCGTCCTTCCGCAGAGGGAGCCGTCCGTGATCACATCAGTCCTTCTGCCGGGCCGCCACCTGTCACGCTCGGCCAAAGCGGGGCCTCCCCGCGAGCCACCGAAGCCGTCGGCGCCCGCCTCGTCGCCCTCCTGGAGGCGCTGGCTGCTGCCCCTGGCCACGCTGGCCCTGCTGCTCGCGATCCTGATGCAGGCCCCCTCACCGCGGCAGGGCACATCGCTCCCGTACAGCACCTTCGTCGGCAAGGTGACCAGCGGCCAGGTCAAGGCCGTCGACATCAACGACAAGGGCGCCATCAAGGGAGATCTCAAGAACGGTACGAAGTTCACCACGCGGATACCCACCGCCCTGGACAACAGCCGCCTCGAACAGCAGCTGGAGTCCAAGCACGTGCAGATCACCGCCTCCCAGAGCAGCAGCGGCAGCCCCCTCGGGGCACTGCTGGTGCTGTTCCTGCCGCTGCTGCTCATCGTCGGCTTCTTCGTCTGGGCCGGGCGGCGCGCGGCCCAGACGATGAGCGGAGGGCTCAGCGCCATCGGGCGGTCCCGCGCCAAGATCATCGAGACCGAACGGCCGACCAACCGATTCGACGACGTCGCCGGCTATCAGGGCGTCAAGCAGGAGATCAGCGAGATCGTCGACTTCCTGCGCAGCCCCGAGCGCTATGCGGTCGCGGGAGCCAAAGGCCCCCGTGGCGTGATCATGGTGGGGCCGCCCGGCACCGGCAAGACGCTCATCGCCCGTGCGGTGGCCGGCGAGGCACAGGTGCCGTTCCTGTCGGTGACCGGCTCCGGGTTCGTGGAGATGTTCGTCGGGGTGGGGGCCTCCCGGGTGCGCGACCTGTTCGCCGAGGCGCGCAAACGGGCCCCCTCGATCATCTTCATCGACGAGATCGACGCCGTCGGCAGCCGACGCGGCGGGGCCGCCCGGCTGGGCGGCAATGACGAGCGCGAGCAGACCCTCAACCAGCTCCTTGCCGAGATGGACGGCTTCGACCAGGCCAGCGGCATCGTGGTGCTGGCCGCGACCAACCAGCCCGAGAGCCTCGACCCCGCCCTGCTGCGCCCCGGCCGCTTCGACCGGCACGTGACGGTACCGCTGCCCAACCAGACGGAGCGGGCGGCGATCCTGACCGTCCACGCCCGCGGCAAGACCCTGGCACCCGACGTCGACTGGGACACCGTCGCCCGGGCCACACCCGGCTTCTCCGGCGCCGACCTCGCCAACCTGGTCAACGAAGCGGCCATCAACGCCGTCCGGGCCGGCGGTGCCATCATCGACGCCCAGAACCTCGACGACGCCCGCGACCGGCTCCTGCTGGGCCGGCGGGAGTCCACCAACGCCCTGCTCCCCGAGGAACGCCACTCCGTCGCCGTCCACGAATCAGGACACGCGCTCATGGCGGCCCTGTGCGAGAACGCCGACCCGGTCGCCAAGGTCACCATCCTTCCCTCCGGGCCCGCGCTGGGCGCCACCGAGCAACTCCCCGAAGTCGAACGGCACCTGTACAGCGAGAGCTATCTGACCGACCTGCTCACCGTCCGGCTCGGCGGACGGGCCGCCGAGCTGGTCGTCTTCGGCGAAGGCTCCACCGGCGCCGCCGACGACCTCGCCGGCGCCACCCAGATCGCCAGCCGCATGGTCCGTGAGTTCGGCCTGTCCCCGACCCTCGGGCCCATCGGGTACGGCTCCGGCGCCCCCCGCTACCTCGGCGGCGAGAGCACCGAGGACACGCTGCGGCGGCCCTACTCGGAGCAGACCCAGCGCATCGTCGACGAGGAGACGGCCCGCCTGGTGCGCCAGGCCGAGGAACGCGCCGTGGCCCTGCTGCGCGACCACCGCAAGGCCCTGGATGCCCTGGCCGAACTGCTCACCGTCCGCGAGACCGTCGACGGGTCCGTGGTCCTCGACGTACTCCGACAACAGCAACAGCAACAGCAACAGCAACAGCAGCCGGGCGGTCACCACCCCGCCGCGGCAGGGAAACCGACTCCCTCCCCGTGACGCGCGGTGACGCCCGCGAACAGGAGTGAGGCTGGAGACGACCATGGAACAGCAGCCAGGGACGGTTCCCGACGAGCGGGAGGTTCTGGCGCGGACGGTCGCCGTCGTGATGCACACCGCTGTGGTCACGATCGCAGTCGACGAAACCGTGCTCGTGGCCTGGGAACTGCTGGAGCGTTCCGGCTCCCGTCACCTCCCGGTCGTGCGTCCGGACGGCCGCTGTGCAGGCCTGCTGGACCGGGCCGAGGTGGCGGTCGCCTGCGCGACACCGGCCGCTTCGCTGTCCGGGCTGCGCGTGGACCAACTCCTGCCCGGCCACAGACCGGCGCACGTCCACGTGGAGCAGACCGTACGCCACGCGGCCGACATCATGAGCTACACCGAGGCCGACGCCCTCCCGGTGCTGGAGGAGGACGGGCGTCTCGCGGGGGTGCTGACCGCAGCCGACATCGTCGCGGCCCTCGCCGGTCGTCCGGCGCAGAAAGAACCCGCCGACACACGGCCGCAGGCCCCGCCCACGGTGCTGCCCGGCCTCTCGCCTCTGCGTGGCCACCGCGGCACGGCGGTGCCCTGACGAGCGGCCGCGGCCGTGTACGTCTCCGCCGGCTCAGTCGTCGAGCGGCTCGTAGTCGAACCAGTCGAAGTGAACGGACCCGGCCGAGGCGAACATGCCGATGACCCGGCCCGTGAACCCACCGGCGACCTCCGTCGACAGGTACCGACCGTCCAGCGACGTGAGCTCGACGAATGTGCCGTCCGGTTCCTCGACGCCGATCGCGATGGTGTCGGGGCCGGTGCGTGCGTCCTTCACCGTGTGTACGGCGGTCACGTCGATACGGAGGATCACGGGCCCGGAGGCTGCGGGCCGGGACGCCTCGACCGCGTTCAAGGCGCCGACACGGGCGTGGACCCGTACTTCCGCGGACGAGGCCTCGATGTCGTAGTGGTGCTGCTCGTCCAGGCGGACGGCGAGGCCGCCCTGTCCTTCCACCGTGTCGACCAGGGCTCGTACCCGGCAGGACAGATGTTGCTGCCGTCGGCCGACGAACGTCACGTCGGTCTCGTCGAGCGATCCACCGCGGGCGCGCAGGGTCAGCCGGCCGGGCTGTTCCTTCGTGGTGCAGTCCTGCGCGGAGCGGTGACGCGGCGAGATCCAGTACGGGGCCAGCTCGCTCTGGTCGAAGTCGTCCCGGCCCGGCGTCATTGCGGGGCGCTGCAACGGCCAAGGGGGAGCGGGCATGACGGGGGACAGCGCGCCGACGACCGGCCAGCCGTCGACCCAGTCGACCGGCACCAGGAACGTCTCCCGGCCGAGTACGTGCCAGCCAGGAGTGCCGCCCCGCGGCCGTACGCCGAGCAGCACCATCCACCATGAACCGTCGGGTGCCTGGACCAGGTCGGCGTGGCCGGTGTTCTGGATGGGGTGGTCGGTGCCACGGTGGGTCAGGATCGGATTGGCCGGGCACGGCTCGAAGGGGCCGGTGGGTGTGCGGCCGCGGGCGATCGAGACGGCGTGACCCCGCTCCGTGCCGCCCTCGGCGATGAGCAGATACCAGTAGTCGCCGATCTGATGCAGATGCGGTGCTTCGGGGGCCTTCGCGCCGGGGGCACCCGACCAGAGCCGGCGTGGCGGACCGAGTGTCTCCCCGGTGTGGGGGTCGATGCGGACCTGTCCGACTCCGGCGTAGGTACACCAGCAGTTGCCGTCGTCGTCCCAGGCGAGATCCGGGTCGATGCCGTGAACGCCGGGCAGCCGGACCGGGTCGGACCAGGGGCCGGCCGGGTCGGTGGCCGTGAGCAGCAGATTGCCGTCGCCGCTCACGTTGGTGACGATCAGCCAGAACCGTCCGTCGTGGTGGCGCAGTGTCGGTGCGTAAATCCCTCCCGAGGAGGGCGTGCCGGGCGGCAGGCGCAGTTGGCCCGGCCGGTCCAGCGCGTTGCCGATCTGGGTCCAGTGCACCAGGTCCCGGCTGTGGAAGACGGGCACGCCGGGGAAGTATTCGAAGCTGGAGCACGCGAGGTAGTAGTCCGCGCCTGCCCGGCAGATGCTCGGATCGGGGTGGAAGCCGGGGATCACGGGGTTGTTGAAGGTGTTGCCGGTCTCGGACGTGCTCGGCACTCTGTCGAGTCCTTTCACTGGTTCGACCACAGGGCTGGGGCACTGTGACCAGGGGCCACGAGCAATCGGGCAAGCACCTGACCTGACAGGGATTTCGAAACTTTCGAACGATGTGTCAGATAGTTTCTCTGGCGGAGAGTAGCCATGGCCAGGCATGGGGTCAATGGCCGCACAGGTCCCCCTCCCGGCGCGGGCCGACGCGGACGCACCCCGGCTGTAGCCGGTAAGACAGGGAGACCTGCCTTGCGATCTCAGTCCTTGAGGGGTGCCGTGCTGGCCCGGACTGTCAGAGTCGTCGCGATCTCCAAGCCGACCTGGGGCGCCGCCTCGCCCCGACCGAGGGTGAGCGCCAACTCCGTGGCCGCCACGGCCATCTCGGTCAAGGGCTGGTGGACGGTGGTCAGGGGCGGGTCCACCCAGGCCACGACCGGCAGGTCGTCGAAACCGACGACACTGAGATCATCGGGGATGCGCATTCCGGCCTCGCGTGCCGCCTGGTACACGCCGAGCGCCTGCAGGTCGTTGGCGGTGAAGATCGCTGTCGGACGCTCGGGCAGGGCGAGCAGGGAACGCGCCGCCGCACAGCCGTCCTCGCGGGTGAGTTCCGTGTGTACGACGAGTTCGGGATCGACCGGCAGGCCCGCGGCCCGCATCGCGGAGCGGTACCCGTCCAGCCGGGCGCAGCAGCACAGCACGTCCTGAGGTCCGCTGATCATCGCGATGCGGCGGTGCCCGAGCTCGGTGAGGTGGCGGGTCGCGGCCCGGCCGCCGGACCAGTTCGTGGCGCCCACGAACGGGACGTCGTCCGGCAGCTCCGTGGTCGGGTCGAAGACGACGAACGGGATGCCCTTCGCCCTCAGTTGCTCCCGCTCGACCGCGGAGAGCTGGGCCACGGACAGAACGCAGTTGGGGCGCCGGGAGACGGTGTCGTCCCAGGTCGGAGTGGCGTCGTGCAGGCCGAACTCGGACACCATGAGGCCCACGCGGTGCCGGCGGGCCACCCGCTCCACACCCCGGATGATCTCCACCGCCCACATGTCCTTGAGCTCGCGGAACACCAGTTCCACGACGTTGCTCCGGTTGGCACCACTGGGCTTGCGATACCCGTATCGGTTGACCAGTTCCTCGACTTTGGCGCGGGTGTCCGCGGAAACCCCCGACTTGCCGTTGATCACCTTGGACACGGTCGGGACCGACACCCCCGCCGACTCGGCGATGTACGCGATGGTCACCGGCCTGGACGAGTCGCTTCGGCCGCTCTCGTGGTCCGCCGGTCCGTCAGCTGCGTTGTCCGCCAAGGTCGCCTTCCCGGTCATCGAACAGCCTGCCCAACAGCCGCGAGGACGAAAGCTCGTTGAACAGTGCCGCGTGGGTGTGCCCGACGGCAAGTCTCGCATCTCGTGCTGACGAACCTGTGGCCTATGACACATCGTCATGTTACTTTCTCCGACCGCGAGCAGAGAAAGTTTCCATCTTCATCGAGTTTTCATCAGGTTTCTATCGGGTTCATGGCCGACTTGAGGCCGGCCACGTGTCGAAGTGTCTGGCAGGGCCCTGCCGGGTCCGTGCCGCCCACGAGCCGGAAGGTGCACGTGATGACGAGGAGACGGTCAAGCTTCTTTCGCCGCGGACGCTGGTTACCGCGTTTCGTGCCGGGACTCACGGCACTGCTCCTGGCGGTATGCCTGCTTCCGCTGCTGCCGGCCACCGCCCGGGCAGCCGACCCGCCCCCGCCCAGCGCCCCGGCCGCCCGCGCCGCGGTGGCGGCCATGCAGCCAGGCTGGAATCTGGGCAACACCTACGACGCCATCCCCGACGAGACGTCCTGGGGCAACCCACCCGTGACCAGGGAGCTCCTCAGGAAGGTCAAGTCGGAGGGGTTCAGGAGCATCCGACTGCCCGTCACCTGGGGCGTCCACCAGGGCGCCGCACCCGACTACGCGATCGCCCCGGCCTGGATGGCGAAGGTGCGGCAGGTCGTCGACTGGGCGCTGGACGAAGACCTGTACGTGATGATCAACATGCATCACGACTCATGGATGTGGGTCAACAACCTCTCGGCGGATCACGACGCCGTCCTCGCCCGGTACACCGCCACCTGGACCCAGATCGCGGCGGAGTTCCGGGACAAGCCGTCCAGGCTGGTGTTCGAGAGCATCAACGAACCAACATTCAGCGGCACTTCCGGAGACGACCAGAACTACCGGCTGCTGGACGAGCTCAACACCGCCTTCCACCGGATCGTCCGCGCCTCCGGCGGCGGCAACACCGACCGGCTGCTCGTCCTGCCCACCCTCTACACGAATGCCGACCAAGGACGGCTGGATGCGCTGGCCGCCCACCTCACCGCTCTGCGCGATCCCATGGTGGTCACGACCGTCCACTTCTACGGATGGTGGCCGTTCAGCGTGAACATCGCCGGATACACCCGGTTCGACGCCACCTCGGAGAAGGACCTCACCGAGACGTTCGACCGCGTGTACAACACCTTCGTCGCACACGGCATCCCGGTCGTCATCGGTGAGTACGCCCTGCTCGCCTACGACCACAACCGCCCCGGCATCATCGAGCGGGGCGAGCAGCGCAAGTACTTCGAGTTCCTGGGCAACTACGCCCGCGAGCGGCAGCTCACCACCATGCTGTGGGACGCCGGTCAGTTCCTGAACCGCAATACCCTGCAATGGCGGGACCCGGAGCTCTTCGCCCAGATCAAGTCGAGCTGGACCACGCGTTCGGGCACTGCCGCCAGCGACCTGCTGTTCATGCCGAAGTCGGGCGCCGTCACAAGCCGGACGCTCACGCTCAACCCGAACGGCACCGACTTCGAGGGACTGCGGCACGGCTCCCGCACCCTCGTCCATGGCAGGGACTACACCGTCTCCGGCAACCAGCTCACCCTGACGGCCGCCGCCCTCACCGAGCTGGCCGGCGATCGGACGTACGGAGTCAACGCGACGCTGGAGGCCGGGTTCTCCCGCGGTGTGCCATGGCGGATCGACGTGATCACATATGACACACCGGTCCTGTCGAACGCCTCCGGGACCACCAGCGGCGGCGTGACCATCCCCACCCGGTTCCGGGGCGACATGCCGGCGACGATGGAGGCCAGGTACGACGACGGAAGCAACGCGGGCCCAGCGAGCTGGACTCCCTATCAGCAGTGGGACACCGCGTTCTCGGCGTACACCGGCGACTCCATCAAGCTGACCCCCGACTTCGCCAACTCGCTGAGGGACGGCTCCCGGGTCACGCTCACCTTCCACTTCTGGAGCGGCGTCCTGGTGACGTACTACGTCACCAGGACGGGAGACACCCTGACCGGGACAACCGCCTGACCTCAGTGAACCGACATCGACACCGACACCACCTCAACGGCTCGGCCTCGGCGTGCGCGAGCGGTCAGCCCAGTTCCGTCTCCAGCCACTGCAGGACATCGGGTGTCACGGGGTCGGTGATATCGGCGAACTCGTCGTGCTTCTTCAGGAACTTGGCCACGTACGGGCAGACGGGCACGATCCGCTTTCCCGAGGCGCGCACGTCGGTGAGCGCCTCCTGGACCAGCCGGGAGGCCAGGCCCTGTCCGGCGAAGGCGTCATCGACCTCGGTGTGGAAGAAGACGCGCTGTTCACCGCGGTCGCGGTAGGCGGTGAGTCCGGCGCGCTTGCCGTCGACCAGGATTTCGTAGCGGTTCCTGGAGTCTGCCCGCTCGACGGTCGTGGCGGCGGAATGCTGGCTCATGGGGTGCCTTTCAGAGGGGGTTGATGACGCGTCGGAATCAGTCGCGCGGCGGGTTCCTGCGTGGCGTGATGACGGCGTTCGGCAGGGCGGGGGCGGGAAGACGGTCGCCCGGATACCCTTCGACGGCGCCGAAGCGATCGGAGGAGTTCTGCCAGTCGTCGCGGGCCTTGGCGATGTCCTCATGGCTGCGCCCGATGAAGTTCCACCACATGACGATTTCCTCCTCGAACGGGGTACCGCCGAGCAGGACCGTCCGTGCGACGGCGTCCGACTCGTTCGTCACCGTCAGCGTGTCGACGCCGGGGTGGGCGTAGCCCAACTCCGCGCGGCCGACCAGGGTGTCGGCCAGGCGTACCTCTCCCTGGTCGACCAGGAGGCCGTGCTCGAAGCCGGGGTCCACGGCGAGCGTGAGGGCCGCGCGCGGCTGGAGGACGATCTCGGCGCCGAGCAGGGGCGTGAAGGTCCGCACCGGGGAGGCGCGACCGGCGAGGGATCCCAGGAAGACCCTGATCTCGCCCCCGTCGATCCGTACGGACTCGGGTGCGTAGTGCTGGAAGTCCCGTTCGGTGTTGCGGTGTTCCTCCGGCAGGGCCACCCACAACTGGACGCCGTGCAGGATGGTGGTCCGCGGGGTGGAGACCTCCGAGTGGCAGATGCCGTAGCCGCCCGTCATGAGGTTCAGCTCGCCGGGCCGCACGTAGGCGTGGCTGCCGAGGCTGTCACGGTGCTCGATCTCCCCGCTGAACAGCCAGCTCACCGTCTGCAGCCCGGTGTGCGGATGCGGGGCGACATCCATGCCGCCGGTCGCCGAGACGTCGTCGGGGCCGTAGTGATCGGCGAAGCACCAGGCGCCGATCAGGGTCCGGGCCCGCTGCGGCAGAGTCCGTCGCACGGTCATCGCCCGGGGACCGCCGAGGGGCACATCACGCGGGGTCAGTACGTCGACCCGCGCCGCCCCGGCCGGCCGCTCGCCGTCCACCGCTGCGCCGCACCGCAGTTCCATGGGTTTCGTTTCGACATTGCTCACTGGGGACCGCCTCCCACCCGAAAATTGTTATACATTCAACTATCATGCCGTGTGACAGGCAGTGGCACCAACAGGTGTACACCACACGACGAGGGAGCCGGACAGGCCCCGGAGGAGTCCCAGGTTGAGCACCCACGCGACCGGGTCCGCGGTTCAGCGGATCTTCATCGACAAGCAGAGCCCCACCGCCTACCACGCACTGGTGCAGACCTCGGAAGCGGTCCGCGCGGTCGCCTCCGAGGCGGGGCTCGACCGGACGCTCGTGGAACTGGTCAATCTGCGCGTGTCGCAGATCAACGGCTGCGCCTACTGCCTCAACGTACACACCAGGGCGGCCGTGCGCGCGGGTGAGACCGCGCAGCGGCTCGGCGTGCTGGCAGCCTGGCGGGACACCGAACTGTTCACCCCGGACGAACGCGCGGCGCTCGCACTCGCGGAGGCGACCACCGACCCCGGTGACGCGGCACTTCAGGAGACCGCCTACAGCACGGCCCGCGAAGTGCTCACCGACGACCAGATCTCCGCCGTGATCTGGGTGGCGGTCACCATCAACGCGTTCAACCGCGTCTCGATCATGAGCAAGCATCCGGTACGGCCGCAGTAGACGGTCCCGGGGGTTGTTGCCGGAGTTCGGCCGCGCCAATCGCTCGGGTACGCCAATCGCTCGGGTACGCCGGTCACTCGGGTACGCGGATCACTCGGGTACGCCGATCAGGAGCAGTGTCACGTCGTCGTCATGGGCGGCCGAGTCGGGAAGGAGGGTCCCGATGAGCTGGGCTGCGGCATGATCGAGGTGCTCCGGGCTCGCGGGGGCGCCCTTCAGCGTGACATCGAGGGTGTGGGCGAGGACGTCGATCTGGACGTCGATGTCGGTGCCCGGTCGCTCGACCAGTCCGTCGGTGTAGAGGGCGAGTGTGCTGCCCGGCGGCAGCCGGTGGGTCGTCTGCTCGTACGGCTCGCCGCCGGACGAATCGTTGACGCCCAGGGGCACACTGACCGGTGCCTGCAGCCGGCTGGCAGGGCCTTCGGGGTTCAGCGCGATGACCGGGGGGTGTCCGGCCGAGCACAGGGTGACCTCGCGGGTGCCCTGGTCGATCACCAGGTAGCAGCAGGTGACGAGCTGGTCCGCCAGGTCGCTGACGAACGCGTCCAGCCCGGTCATGAGCTGGCCGGGTGGTACGCCCGTGCGGGCCAGTGCGTGGGCGGCGGCGCGCAGCTGGCCCATGACGGCCGCCGCGTCGAGGCCCCGGCCCATCACGTCTCCGATGACGATGCCGGTACGGTCCTTGTCCAGGGGAATGATGTCGAACCAGTCGCCGCCGACCCCGGGGTCCTGGACGGACGCGAAGTACCGGTGGGCGCTGGGCAGGTGCGGCAGGAGGGGCGGTTCGCCCATGAGGCTGTGCTGCAGGGTGTAGGCGATGCGTCGTTGCTGCTCGTAGCGCTCGGCGCGTTCGGCCTCGGCCTTCTTGCGTTCCGTGATGTCCCGCACGGTCAGGAACACCAGCGTTCCCTGTTCGGCCTGGAGGGTGCTGACGCTCGCCTCGACGGGGAACTCGGCGCCGTCGCTGTGCAGCCCGTACAGGTCCTTGTCCACCACCGTCGGCTTCGGGTCGGGCAGCTGCAGGTACCGGCGCAGAAGCGCGTTGTGCCGGGGACGCTGCGGGCCGGGTACCAGATTGTCGACCTTGGTGCCGATGAGGCCGGCCGGGGCATGGCCGAACAGTGGTTCCACCTGCGCGTTGGCCATGACGATGGTGCCGTCGCCGTCCGTGATGAGGGTGGCGTCCGGTCCGGATTCCAGCAGCGCGAGGAAGCGCTGGTTGGCCTGCTGGACCTCGCGCTGGGCCGCGACCCGTTCGGTGATGTCGACGAACACACCGCATACGGCGTAGGGCACGCCGGACGGATCGTTGAGCGGGAACAATGCGGCGAGGAAGTCCTGCGGGCCCGCGGGCAGGTTGAGATGCTCGTGCCGTTGGACGGGGGTGCCCCGTGCCAGCATGTCGAGGTCGGCGGCCCGCGCCTGACGCGCCACGTCCGGCGGCAGAACGTCCTGGTCCGGGCGCCCCAGTATCTGTTCGCGGGGCAGGCCCATGCTCTCCTCGAACCTCGTGTTCACTGCCAGGAAGCGGCCGTCCAGGTCCTTGATGAACATCACCGCGGGCGTGTGGTCCATGAACGCCTGCACCAGTTCGTTCTGCCGCAGCTGCCATTCGGCACGGGCGTGCGCCACCTCGATACGTCGGCCCACGTTCAAGGTCGTGAAGATGACCGCGGTGAACACGGTCACGTGGCCACACACCAGCAGCGCGGTGCCCAGACGCGTCTCGTACAGACCGATGTCCTCACCGGCCAGGACGATCCAGCCCAACAGCAGCGGAGCGACCAGGGTGGTGACGAACAGCCTGCGGCCCAGTGCTCCCGTGGTGCCCGCGTTCATCAGTAGTCCCGCAGGGCCTTCGTCCGGCCGGCTCAGGAAGGCCGCGAGGCCCACCAGCACCAGGGCGAGCGCGGTGTGCAGGGCCATGGCCGTGTAGCCGCCGAACCGTTCCAGCTCAGGCACTTCGTAGGCGAAGCCGTAGAGCCGCAGCATGCCCAGGGCGAGGACGGCCAGGCCCGGGATCTGACTCATCCAGGCGGGCAGCCGGAATGTGGTCGCGCACAGTGACGCCACGCCTGCGAGCATCAGTGCCACTGCCGTGTTCGGTGCCATGCGTCCGGGCGCCCCTGTCGCCACCTGGACGGTGTCGTCGTGGAAGAGGAGCTGATCGAAGCCCAGGTCCGCCTGGGTGACGTATTCCACAATAGTGAGCACGCCGATCAAGGCCGCAAGGACTGCGGCCGTACGCGCCACCGTGGTCATTCGCGCGGTCACGGATCTGCGGGCCGCGATGACCAGGGAGAGCCCCAGCGCCAGCAGCGCCAGGGCGGTGTTCGGCTTCATGGATCCGGCAACGCCGGGCAGCACGCCCCTCAGGACATCGATGCCGAGGACCCAGCCGAACAGGCCAGCCGCGCCGAACAGTGCGGCCACCAGAGCCGCACCCTGAGCCACGAGCCCGACACCGGTCACAGCGCGCTCGTGGAACGGCAGCCCCTCGGCCTGCCCCCTGTCTGACACCAAACCTCACCTTTGATCATAAACAACTTAATCGGCGCAATCGGGTTAAGTGTCGCAAATGTCGCGAGTTTGGTTGTGGGGGAGGGGGAGATGTCATGTGCACGGCTGCAATGGCGGAGTCCTGAACGGCTTCACCCGCGGCGCGTGGCACAGGAACCGGAACCGCGCGGGCGCCCCGGCGGCGGGTGCCGGCGTGGGTGTGTCAGTGGCGTCCCGCTCGGGTCAGTGCGTCCTCGGTCTGAGTGGCCAGAGCGGCGACGAGGTCGGCTGCCGGGGCCAGGTCGGTGATGAGGTCGACGCCCTCGCCGGCCCAGACCGGTAGCGGGGGTACGGCACCGCGGGCCACGTCGTGCTGGTAGTCCTGACGCGCCTGGGGATCGGCGGCGAGTTCGGCCTCCCGGCCGCGCCATCGGTCGAGGTGGGGATGGCCGAGGGTGCGGGCGGTGTACTGCTCCGGCCAGCGCGCGCCGCGGGCGATGTCCAGCACGCGGCTGCGCTCGGTGTCCTGCCCACCGCCCTCGAGGATCGCCTTGGTGATCGAGGGGTCGACCAGGGCCTCGGTGGTGGCCTGGAAGCGGGTGCCGATGACCGCTCCGGCAGCGCCCAGCACCAGGGCCGCGGCCACGCCCCGGCCGTCGGCGATCCCACCGGCCGCCAGTACCGGCACGGGTGCCGCCAGATCCACCACGGCGGGCACGAACGGCAAGGTGGACCGCCCGCGCCGGGCTCCGTGCCCACCGGCCTCGGTGCCCTGGGCCACGATGACATCGGCGCCCAGATCCACCGCACGTCTGGCCTCCTCCAAGTCGGTGACCTGAAGGATCAGCGCCACTCCGGCCTGCCGGACGAGGTCCACGAACGGGCTCGGGTCGCCGAAGGACAGCATCACCGCCCGCGGGCCGTGCTCCAGCGCACGCTCCACCGCACCGACATCGATCGCCCAGGTGAGAAAACCGACACCCCACGGCTTGTCGGTGCCCTCGCTGACGATCGGCAGCTCGCGGTCGAGCCACTGCGCATGCCCGTATCCGCCGCCGAGCAGCCCAAGCCCTCCAGCCCGGGAGACAGCCGCGGTCAGCGCGCCGCCGGCCGACCCGCCCATCGGAGCGAGCGCGATCGGGTACCGCACGCCGAACATCTCTGTGAACGCCGTCGACAACGCCATGCCCGCATCCTCGCTCGTCGCCGGACGGACGGGCGCACAAACGCGGCAACCCAACCTCTGCGCCGCGGCGTAGGACGTGCCCGCTGCCTCGGCGTGTTCGAGCAGTGCGGTCGCTGTCACCTCGTAGCGGACAGCGGTACTCGCATCTCCACGTACGTCCCGGCGCCGGGAGCCGACTCCACCTGTACCAGGCCGCCGACACCCGTCACCCGGTCCCGCACGGAGCTGCGCAGGCCCAGGCCGCCGCCCGGCACCGCGGACGGGTCGAAGCCGGTGCCGTTGTCGAGGACGCTGACCAGGACCGCGTTCCCGGACAGTTCCGCCCGTACCACCGCCCGTTCGGTTCCGGCGTGCCGGAGGACGTTGGCCAGGGCCTCCCGGGTGGCGTCGACCAGGGCCTCGACGATCAGGGCCGGGACGGTCGCCCCGGCTCCCTCCCGGCGGCCCGCGCTGCGCAGTTGGGCGGTGTTCAGCTCCACGGCGAGGCCGACGCGCGCCATGTCCTCCGCGAGGGACGACAGCCCGTGCGCCAGGTGCGTCGTACCGTCCTGGCCGTCCGGGCCGTGTCGGCCGTCAGAGCCTGCACCGCCCGGCGCCGGGTGCTCGCCGCGCACGAACCCGCGCAGCCATACCGCCTCCGCCCGCACATGGGCCCGTAACCCCGGATCCGTGACCCAGGGGGTACGAGCCAGCGTCTCCAGGGTCTGCAGCACCCGGTCGTGCAGCAGGCGTGCGTGCCGGACCCGCTCCCGTTCGGCGGCGAGTTCCGCCTCTCGGGCGGCCGCGGTGGAGGTGGCCGCGTCCAGTTCCCGTCCGGTGCGCCGCAGGGCGCGGGCCACGGCCCAGGCGATGCCCGCGTTGGCCAGGTAGGGGACACCGTTGGGGACAGCGTTCCACACGGGTTCGCCGAGCCGGAGCACGGCGGTGGCGGCGTACGCGCTCGCCGGCACGGCGGCCAGTACGAGAACGGCCGCCAGCCGTTCGACCACGAGCCCGAAGCCGATGCTGGCCAGCAGGCTGAACGGATACGCGAAGTACGCCCAGGTGGAGCCGTGCGTGTGGTCGGCCAGCCCGCCGCCCACCACCAGGACGACGGCCAGTACGGCGGAGTCCGCGACCGCGAGCGCGGGCGGTGGCACCCGCCGGCGCCGTAACGCCACGGCCACCAGCGCAAGACTCTCGGCGAACACCGCCGCGCACAGCGCCAGACCGGCCCAGAGCGGCCGGTAGTGCGGGTGGGTCGCGACCGCGCCGATGGCCACCTGGAGCAGCCCGCCGAGCCGGAAAAGGACATACGCCCGCAGCACGATCCGCTCGTTGCGCAGGGCCCCGCCACACCCGGGGTCCGCTACCTCCTCCGCCCTCGTCACAGTGGCGCGCGCCCCGTGGAGTCGCGGCGCATCCTCGCCAGCGCGGCCCTGGTCAGCTCGGCCTTGTTGCCGACCTGGAGCTTCGCCCGGATCCGCTCGACGTACGTGTCCACGGTGGTCTTGCGCACGCCTAGCCGCGTGGCGATCTGTGCGTGGGTGAAGCCGCGTGCCACATAGCTCAGCGTCTCTTCCTCACGGGCGGAGAGCCGGGGGCTCCCGGGGGCCGCCGGGCCGCCGCCCACCCGGGTCAGCTCGGCCTGGAGGATGTCGGCCAGCTCGGCCGAGAGCGAGAAACCGCCCGCGGCCACCGTCTCCACCGCCGACACGAACAGCTCCGCGCTGCAGTGCTTGGTGACGTAGCCGCAGGCACCGGCCCGAATCGCGCCGAGTACGTCAGCGGGCCGCCCCGAGGCGGACATCACCATGACCCGGGTGGTGGCGGCGAGCGCCGCGACCCCGTCCAGGGCTGGGGTGTCAGCGTCGAGGTAGAGGTCCATGACGATCACGTCGGGGGCCGCACCGGCCGCCAGCGCGTCCTCCAGTTCGGCGAGCGATCCCACGGACACGGATACGGACACGGCCCCCGATGCCGCCCCGGAGGTGTCTGCCGATATGCCCGAGCCCGGCGGGGCGCCGAGGATGTGGGCGACGCCGTGCCGGGCGAGGGGGTGGTCGTCCACCACCGCGACGGTGATCAAGCCGGCGTCCTCGGCGGCCGGGCCACCGCGGGAGGGCGGCGCCGGGGCGACAGGCGCATGTGTAGGGGCAGGGGCAGGGGCAGGGGCACGGTCATGGTCATGGTCATCGGCGGACATTGTTTACCTTCCTCCCGCCGCAGAAAAGTGCGGAGGCACAGAGAGCCGGGCCGGACTCCGCCCCCGGTGTCCGCGCGGCGTCTTTCCCGTGCTGCGCGGAGCCTTCCCGGCGTGGTGGCGGAGCCCGGCCCGGTGTCCGGTGCCCGAAGTGGTCAGTACGTCAGTAGCAGACCTTCTGGCCCTTGTTGATGTACTCGTAGTAGCCCTGTCCGCAGCCGAGGTGCCACAGACGGCGCGGCTGGGCGCTCTGGCCGCCGTAGACGCCGCCGGCCGCGGTGAGCTTGGCGTTGTACATGAGCGAGAAGTGCAGATGCGGAGCGAAGCCGCCCGTGCCGCCCACCAGGCCGATGACGGTGGCGTCGGTGATCTGCTGGCCCTTGCTGACCATGATCCTGCTCAGGTGGCACACCACGCTCCAGTAGCCGCCGCCGTGGTCCACGACGATGTACTGCCCGCAGGTCTCCCAGCCGGCCGGGGCCCAGCCGGCGTAGAGCACGGTGCCGGGGCCGCCGGGGGCAAGCACCTCGTCGCCCTGGGCCATGCCGAGGTCGAGCGCGTAGTACTGGTTCATGTTGCCGGCGGCGTTGCAGTTGACGTGGTAGCCCTCGCCGTAGTAGCTGCCGTTCTGCCAGGCGTAGCCCGCACCGCCGTTGGCCTTGGAGGTCAGCGGGGTCTGCAGGAACTTGCTGGTCGGCCAGTCCACGCAGCCGGCGATCGCCGACGGCGCGGCCGGTGCGGCGGACGCGGCGGGCACGGAGACGAGGGCGGCGAGCGCCGCCACCGCCGCGGTCAGCACCAGGGCGAGCCGCCCCGGGCGTGCGCCGCGTCGGGCGCCGTCAGCGGGCTGGGCAGTGGGGTGGGCAGCGGATCTCGGCCCTCGGATCCGCATGGAACGTAGTGAGCGTCTGGAACGCATGGAGCCTCCCTGGGGGGTGACAGACAGGGGTGCCGAAGTGTCTGTCCATCTGTTGGCCGCCCAAGAGTGACAGCGGAGGCGTCGCCGGATCAGGGTGCGCTCTGTCGGTAATTCGCACGACAGGGGTTGTGGTGCAGGGTGTGGGATGCGGTTTCCGGATCGCCGGTACGAGTTGGGGGAAGGCCGGCGTGGCGCGTGCGTAACTCACTGAGTCGGTCACGGATCAGACGGCTGAAAGCCCCGCTCAAGAACGCTGCAGGCACCCTTCCGGCAAGGCGGCCCCGGTGCTGCACAAGTGCTTGATGGCTGCCGCGAAGGAATAGCAGTCGAAAAGAGCCGAGTGCTCCTTCCCGGCCGCGGGCCTGGGGAGATCCAGAACCTGCCACAGGCGACCCACGTTGACTGTCGCCGTCGTCGGTGCGATGGCGTTCAGCCAAGGGCGGATATTCAGGAAATGGGCAGCGAGGTAGCTGTTCTTGACTTCTTCACCCCGGGCTCGCGCCCAACCCACGTTCTCCCCGAGAACGACCATGTCGTTGCCGTAGGAGAGTACGGACTGACCACGACAGAAGCCCAGGAAGTCGCCAAGTGCGGCTGCCGGGGAGAGCCCTTCACGGTCCACGGTCTCCTGGTCGATTCCAGTGAGCTCGGTGAAGTACGAGGACAGTTGTGGATTGGCCGTGGGCCGGACCAGCGCTTCGTACTCCTCGACGATGGAAAAGTCCTCACGCAGGCGGAGCGCGCCGATCTGCACAATCTCGCGAAGCTGCCCTGACGCCCCCCAGTCCTGCTCGAGCGCCCCTGGCCATGACGTGAATTCCAGGTCGAATAGAACGAACGTGCGCAAAATTGATCTCCCTCTGGTGCGGGTCGCTGACAGGCTAGCCCTGCCCCTTGCGCTCTTGCGCCGGCAGAGACGATTTCCCGCCAGGGCTACTTCGCCTGCCCTCGCAGAATCACCGCCATTTATTAATGGGGAGTACAGCCTTCATTGCCTTGTGTGGCAAGTTGCGGCACAAGGGCTGCGTCCCACCCTGGGGGTCGCGCGGAAGACCGGGCTGACGCATCACGCACAGCGGGCTCAGGGTGCACTGCGCCTCGACCGACGGCCGCTGAACGTTGCAGACATCTGACTCTAGACAAGACTGGACATGTATGGCTAGCTTCCAGCCATGCCCAAACAGGTCCTCAAGCATCAGCGCATCGCCCGTGTCCTGGCCCGCGAGATCCAGAGCGGCACCCTGGAGCCGGGCAGCAGGCTGCCCGGCGAACACGCGCTCACCCGGCGCTTCGAGGTCAGCCGGACCACCGTCCGCCAAGCGCTGGACGAGCTCAGCCGGCAAGGACTGATCTCCACGCACGCTGGTGTCGGCTCGTTCGTCACCTTCGACGGCAGCCTGCTGGACAACACGCTTGGATGGACCAGGGCGCTGGCCGACCAGGGTGCCCGGATCACCACCGAGATCCTCCGCCTCGAGGCGGTGCGCGATGCCCGGCTGGCCGAGGAACTCGGTGTCGAGGAAACCGAGTTCATGGTGCTCGACCGGATGCGCGTGCTTCCGGAGGGCACACCCGTCGCACTGGAGCGCAGCAGGGTTCCGCTGGCCCCGGCCCTGGCCGACGTCCCGCTGCGCGGGCTGCTGGACGACTCGCTCACCAAGACCCTGGCTGCGGCGGGGCTGCGCGCCACCCACGGCGACGAGTGGGCGAGCGTGCAGCCGCTGGCCGCCGACGAAGCGGCGCTGCTCCGCCGCCCGGGGGGCGAGACCTGGCTCAGGACCCGCCGGGTCAGCCGCGGAGCGGACGGCCGGGTCGTGGAGCAGGTGACCAGCCTGCTCGACCCCGCCCGGTTCCAGTTGCACCTCGGCTTCGGCGAGCAGCCACAGCCGGAATGACCCGGCTCATAACCGACGTACACGCGCACACTCACAGGAAGCCCGAATGAACCACCAGCATGACCGCGCCCTTGGCGCCCTGTACGGCCTGGCCTTGGGCGACGCACTGGGGATGCCCACCCAGATCATGTCCCGGCGTTCGATTGTCGCCCGGTTCGGCACCGTCACCGGGTTCGAGCCCGGTCCGTCGGACAATCCGGTGAGTGCCGGAATGCCCGCCGGTTCGGTCACGGACGACACCGACCAAGCCGTCATCGTCGGCCGGCTGCTCACCGAGTCCGGCGGTCGTATCGACCCGCTGCGGCTCGCACACGAGCTCCTGGAGTGGGAGCGCGACATGAAGGCCAAGGGCTCCTTCGATCTGCTCGGCCCCTCCACCAAGGCCGCCTTGGAAGCGGTGTCCCGCGGTGTACCGCCGGAGGAGGCGGGCAAGTCCGGTGCCACCAACGGCGCGGCCATGCGGATCACCCCTGTCGGCATCGCCTTCTCCCACACACCGCTGGAGCGCTTCCTCGACCAGGTCGCGGCGGCGTGCCAGGTCACCCATGACACCACCATCGGCATAGCCTCCGCCGCCGCCGTGGCCGCGGCGGTGAGCCGGGGCGTCGACGGCGGTGACCTGGAGGACGCCTTCGACGCGGCGATCACGGCGGCCGCGGCCGGCGCGGAGCGCGGCCACTGGGTCGCCGGCGCCGATATCGCCGCCCGTATCGGCTGGGCCGTGGACCTGGTCCGCGGTCTGCCCGAGCAGCAGGCCCTGGACCGCGTATGCGATCTGGTCGGCACCAGCGTCGCCAGCCAGGAGTCGGTTCCCGCGGCCTTCGCCGTACTGGCCCTCGCCGACGGCGACCCATGGCGGGCCTGTCTGCTGGCGGCGAACCTCGGCGGCGACTGCGACACCATCGGCGCGATCGCCGGCGCCATCGCCGGTGCCATCAGCGGCGCCTCCGGCCTGCCCGCCGAGGCACTGGCCACCCTGCGCTCGGTCAACGGTCTCGACCTGGAACCGATGGCCACCGCTCTGCTCGCACTGCGCGCCGATCCGGCCGAGTGAACACACGCCCGCACACCAACCCGCACCGCACCGGAGCACCCCCGGCCGAAGAGACCGGATCGACCGGATCAACCGGATTCGACCGGAGCGACTTGAGACACCGGAGAGACCGGAGAGAAAGACAGGTACGACCATGGCGGTTTCAGAGAACGACCGCGTCGGCACCGTGGAGACCAGAGGCATCGAGCCGGTCCCGGACACCGAACGCCACGGCCACGCCGGACAGATGTTCTGGACCTGGTTCGCCGCGAACATCAGCATCCTCGGCCTGCCGCTCGGCGCGGCGCTCGTCAGCTTCCGCGGCCTGAACTTCTGGCAGGCGGCCATCGTGGCCGTGCTCGGGTCCTTCGGCTCCTTCGCCCTGGTGGGCGCACTCAGCATCGGCGGCAAGCGGGGCGGAGCGCCCGCGCTCACCCTCTCCCGGGCGGTGTTCGGGGTACGAGGCAACGCGGGCCCCACGCTGGTCACCTGGCTGAGCCGGCTCGGCTGGGAGACCATCAACACCACCACGGCCGCGTTCGCCCTGCTGGCGCTGCTCGACGTCGCCTTCGGTATCAAGCGGAACACCGTGCTCACCGTGGTGTGTCTGCTGGTCTTCATCGGCTGCACGCTGCTGATCAGCGGACTCGGGCACGCCACCATCATGTGGATCAACAAGTGGGCGACCTACGTCTTCGGCGTGCTCAACCTGATCGTGATCGCCTTCCTCGCGGCCACGGTGGACTGGAACAAGGTCTTCAGCGCGCCGGTGGGACCGGCGAGTTCGATGGTCCTGGGAATCGGCATGATCGCCGCGGGGACCGGCATCGGCTGGGCCAACGCGGGCGCCGACTACGCCCGTTACCTGCCCCGGAAGGTCCCCGGCGGAAGGCTGGTGGCCGCCTCCGCCTTCGGCGCCGGTATTCCGCTGGTCGTGCTGATCTCGCTGGGCTCGCTGCTCGCGGCGGGTGAGCCGGACCTCGCCTCCGCCTCCGACCCGGTGTCGGCGATCAACGCGATGCTGCCCTCGTGGATGTCCATCCCGTACCTCATCGCCGCCTTCGGCGGGCTGCTGCTCTCCAACCACCTGTCCGTCTACTCGGCCGGACTCACCATGATCACCCTGGGCATACGGGTCCGGCGTACCCTCGCCGTCGGCCTGGATGTCGTCGTCACCTTCGCGGGCGGGATCTACTTCATCCTGATCGCCCAGGACTTCTACGGCCCGTTCATCACCTTCCTCACCCTCCTCGCCGTGCCGATCACCGCCTGGGTGGGCGTCTTCGCGGTGGACCTCATGGTTCGTCGGTCCTACGACAGCGAAGCCCTGATGAACGTCGGACGCTCCAGCCGCTACTGGTTCCGCGGTGGTTTCGCCTGGGCCGCGATGATCGCCTGGGCGGTGGCCATCGTGGTGGGCCTGCTGTTCACCGAGGCGAGCACCAGTGCGACCGATGTGTGGTTCTCCGGACCGCTCGCCCACAGCTGGATCGGGTCCAACGGGCTCGGATGGGTCGTGACCCTGGCGCTCGCGGCCGGCGCCTACGCGCTGTTGCGCAGGCTGGACGGCACCGTCCGCCAAGAGGCGTCCGAACAACGTCCCCAGCAGCAGGTTCTTCCCGCTGCGGCCGCGCAGGAGACCTCATGAGCAGTCGGAACGTGAACGGTCAGAACGGCGTCGTCACGGGCGCCCGGCTGGTTCTGGCCGGCAACGCCATCGTCGACCTGGTGATGCGGGTGCCCGCACTGCCCGAACGCGGCGGCGACATCATCTCCAGCGACACCGCCCTCACCACGGGCGGCGGCTTCAACGTCCTTACCGCCGCCCGCCGTCTGGGCATGCCGGCCCTGTACGCGGGCGCCCACGGCACAGGGCCGTTCGGTGAGCGAGTACGGACGGACCTCGCGCGGGAAGGCGTCGAACTGGTGCTGTCTCCGGTCACGGAGACGGACACCGGGTTCTGCGTCGCCCTGGTCGACGACGGTGGCGAGCGCACCTTCGCCACCAGCCTCGGCGCGGAGGCCCGGCTGACCGAGGCCGACGCCAAAGCCGTACTCGCCGCGCTGCGACCCGGCGACATGGTGCAGATCTCCGGATACGGGCTCGCCTACCCGGTCAACGGCCCGGTCCTGGCCTCACTCGTGGAGCGGCTGCCGGAGCACATCCAGGTCTTCCTCGATCCGGGTCCGCTGGTCGCCGAGATCCCCGAGGAGGTGCTGGAACCCGTCCTGGCGCGCTGCGACTGGATCAGCTGCAACCAGCGTGAAGGACGGTTGCTGACCGGACTGGCCGACGCCCGTGAAGCGGCGGTCGCGCTCGCCGCCCGGCTGGGTTCCGGCACCGGGGTGCTGCTGCGGGCCGACGCGGACGGCTGCTGGCTGGTCCCGCCCGGCGGCGAGGCCCAGCACCTCCCCGGCCGCCGGGTGACCGCGGTCGACAGCAACGGCGCCGGCGACGCCCACATGGGAGCTTTCCTGGCCCTCCTCGGCCACGGGCTGGACCCGGCCGCAGCCGCACAGGGCGCCAACGCCGCGGCGGCCTTCGCGGTCACCCGGCACGGCCCCGCCACCGCACCGACGCTCGCCGAGCTGCTCGACTTCCTCGGCCAGGATCCGTCAGCGGCGCAACTGGCGTCGGCGCTCCGGCGGTAGCCCGTCGGCGCGCGCCACGCACCAGGGCGGCGATCGGGATACGGGGGAGAGGCCGGACGGCAGGTCCGCGAACGAGTGTGCCTACCAGTCCAGTCGGCGCACCGACCGGCGGATGACGAGCTGGGTGCCGAGTACGACGTGGTCGTCGGCGGGGGCCTGTGTGCGCGACAGGGCCATGCGTACGGCGGTGCGGCCGAGTTCCTCGTAGGGCACCCGAACCGTCGTCAGCGACGGTGTCAGGTCGGTGGCGAAGGGCACGTCGTCGAAACCCACCACGGACACGTCGCCCGGTACGTCGAGGCCGGCCTCGCGCAGCGCGGCGAGTGCGCCCAGCGCGACCACGTCGGAGGCGGCGAACACGGCGGTGAACTCCAGTCCGGCCCGCAACGCGTCCCGCGTGCGGACATAACCCGAGGCCCGGGTGTACGTCCCCGCGGTGTCCAGCTCCTCGGCATGGTCGACGCCGTGCGCGCGCAGCGCGTCCCGGTGCCCCGCCCTGCGCTCGTCCCCGCTGCTCAGCCCGGTCTCCCCGCCTAGGAACAACACCCGCCGGTGCCCGGACGCGAGCAGGTGCGAGGTGGCCTGGAAGGCACCGCCCCGGTTGTCGTAGTCCACGACGGTCACCGGCAGGTCGGGCGCCGGTGCCGGACGGCCGACCAGTACCAGGCGCGATCCCGCGGCGTTCAACGCCTCGGCGTATCCGATCATCCGCCGGTCGTACGCCTCGTCCGGCACCACACTGCCGACGAGGAGGACGGCGGCCGCGTGCTGCTCCCGCATGAGCTGGACCAGGTCGTCCTCGCGGGCCGGGTCGTCGTGCGTGGCGCACACCAGGCTCAGCCTGCCCCGGTCGGCGGCCTCCTGTTCCACTCCGGCGGCGACATGGGCGAGCGACGGACCGGTGATGTCCTTCATGACCAGGGCGACCGGGCCGGCGACCCGCCCGGAGAGCGCCTTGGCGTGCACGTTGACCACGTAGTGCAGGGACTCGACGGCGGCCATGACCCGCGCCCTGGTTTCGTCGGAGACGGGATAGTTCCCGGCCAGGGTGCGGGAAACGGTTGCCACCGAAACACCGGCCTTCGAGGCGACGTCCCGGATCGTGCTGGGCCTGTCCCTGAGGTCCTGCTGCGCGTCGGTCCGCTTCCGCTTTCCTGGCCGGCCCGTGCGGGGGATGGGCCGCTCGCTGTTCCCGTTGTCCGTCACGCCTCGACGTTACTGCAAGCCGGGCGCCTTGCGGCAGCTGGAGGAGAGGAGCTAGCGTGATCGCACAGTAAACGTTTCCCTTCGTCCCTTGGTCCCCCTTGGCCCTTTACTCCGTTGCTCCCTTACTCCGTGATTCCGGGATTGCTTTGTGCCTGCTCTTCCTCCCCCCTCCGTAGCCGGAGCCGCTCCATGACGCTCACCCCTCTGCGCTGGGGCAGCCACCAGTTGTCGCTCCTCATATCCCTCGACCCGGACGGCCCCGCGCGGCTGCTGGCCGTGGGCGAGCCGGCAGGCCTGCCCGATCCCGGGCGGGAGCCGGACCTGTGCGCGCGACTCGCGCGGCGGGCGCTCCCCTTGGTCGAGATCCAGACCGTCGGCAGCGGGCGGTCGGGCACGTCGGGCAAGCGGCATGTGGACGGTGCGCTCGCCCGAGGTCTGCGCTGCACCGGTCATGAGGAGAACGAGGACGAAGGCGTGCGGACGTTGCGTGTCCGGATGGCGGACGACACGACCGGGTTGCGTGTGACGGCCGTGTACCGGCTGCGGCCTGGACTGCCCGTGCTGCACACGGAGGCACACGTCGAGAACGAGGGCGACTCCCCGGTGACCCTGGAGTACGTCTCGTCCCTCGCCCTCTCCAACCTGGCCCGCCACCTCCCGGCCGGCGAGCGGTGGGAGGACGGTCTGTCCCTCTGGCTGGCCGCCAACCCGTGGAGCGGGGAGTTCCGCTGGTCCCGGGCGACGCTCGCCGAGCGGGGCCTGTACGACGTCGGCATGGTCGCGTACGGCCAGACCGGATCGAAGAACCGCGTCGCCGTGACCAGTACCGGGTCCTGGTCCTCGTCCGAGTACCTGCCGATGGGCTGCCTGGAGGAGACGGCCACCGGCCGGGCGCTGCTCTGGCAGATCGAGCACAACGGCTCCTGGCACGCAGAGCTCGGCGACCGCTTCGACGACGTCTACCTCACCCTCTCCGGCCCCACCGATCGTGAACACCAGTGGCGCCGCCGCCTCGCCCCCGGCGACTCCTTTCACACCGTCCCGGCCGCGCTGGCCGTCGTACCGGAAGGCGGCCTGGAGGCGGCGGTCGGCGCGCTGACGACCCACCGGCGCGCCACTCGCCGACCGCACCCCGACCTCGAACAACTCCCCGTCGTCTTCAACGACTTCATGAACAGCCTGATGGGCGAACCCAGCACCAGGGCACTGTTGCCCCTGGTGGACGCCGCGGCGGCCGCCGGTGCAGAGGTGTTCTGCATCGACGCCGGCTGGTTCGACGCCGAGCCGCCCCGCACGGTCGGCCCCGGCGGGGTGCCGGGCTGGTGGGACGCGGTGGGGGAGTGGGAGGAGGCGGAGCCACGGTTCCCCGGCGGCCTCGGAGAGGTGATCGACCGGATCCGCGAGGCGGGGATGGTGCCGGGGCTGTGGCTGGAGCCGGAGGTCGTGGGGGTGCGCGGCGCGGTCGCCGCCGCACTGCCGGACGCGGCGTTCTTCCGGCGGGACGGCGTCCGCGTCGTGGAGTGGGGACGCAACCAACTCGACCTGCGGCACCCCGCCGCCCGCGCCCACCTCGACGCGGTCGTGGACCGGCTGGTGCGCGACTACGGCGTCGGATACCTCAAGCTCGACTACAACATCGACATCGGCGCGGGCACAGACGGCCCCGACGGCACCGACAGCCCTGGAGACGGCCTGCTCGGCCACAACCGCGCCCACCTCGACTGGCTCGACGGCGTGCTCGACCGCCATCCCGGCCTGGTCCTGGAGAGCTGCGCGGCCGGCGGCAGCCGCACCGACCACGCGATCCTCTCCCGTCTGCCGATCCACTCGGTCACCGACCAGCAGGACTTCCGTCTGCTCCCCGCGATCGCCGCCGCCGCGCCCACCGCGGTCACCCCGGAGCAGGGCGCCATCTGGGCGTATCCGCAGGCCGAGCACACCGAGGCCGAACTCGGCATGGTGCTCGTGTCGGCCATGCTCGGCCGAGTCCACCTCAGCGGCCGCCCCGATCTGCTGGCCAAGGACCGGATGGCGCTGGTGTGCGAGGCGTTGGCCACGTACAAGACCTACCGCCACCTCCTGCCGAACGCCCGCCCGCACTGGCCGCTGGGCCTGCCGGGCTGGCGCGACGGCTGGCTCGCCCTGGCGCTGAGTGCGGACGACGGTACGACGCTGCTGGCGCTGTGGCGCCGTGACGGGGCGCCCGAGACGGTGACGGTCGCGCTCGCAGGCGGTCGGCCCCGGGTGCTGTTCGAGGCTGGGGAGCGCACGAGGCTCGACTGGGACGAGGGCGGTCGCGCGCTGCGGGTGGGCCTGCCGATCGAGGGGTCCGCGGTGCTGATCGCCCTTGACCCGGCGGAGAGCGCCTGACCGCCGTACCGACACAGCGGCACAGCGGCACAGCGGCACAGCGGCACAGCGGCACAGTGACGCAGCGATACGGCGATACGGCGATACCAGGCTCAGCGTCTGCGCAGCACCACGGTCGTGCCCGGCTTCACACGCAGTGTGGCGTCAGCGCTCACCTTCGCCCCGGTCACCAGGTTCGTGGATTCGCCGAAGCCCTGCGTGGTGAAGGTGTAGCTGCGGTCGGCGGTGGTGTTCATGGCGATCAGATACGGGCCGTACGCGCACCGGTAGAAGGAGGCGCGTCCGGCGTACGGGCTCTCCACGCCGGGGTCGCGCTCCGGTACGTCGTCGGGTGCCTTGGCCAGCGGGAGCACCTGTCCGGCGTACGCCTGGTGCAGGGCGTCGCCGGGCGGGTTGAAACCGCCGTCCGGGATGTCGAGGTCGTTCACCGTGAACTCCCAGTTGACCCAGTCGGGTTCGGTGAAGGCCCGCCCGTCGGCGATGTACTTCACCTCCTGTCGGACGGTGGCCGAACGCTCGATGCCCGCCGCGCTGATGTGGTGGACGCGGGCGAGCCGGTTGACGCCCCACCGGGCCCGCCAGTACAGCGACGCGTACAGGATCTCGTCGCCGTGCTTGACCGCGACCAGTCCGTTCTCCTCGTCGGAGAAGACAAAGTCGGGCTGCCCGGGCGTCATGGGCAGTTGGGCGCCGCTGCCCGTGGCGCCGGTGATGTACGCGTAGTCGTCGGCGGTGCTCAGCAGGTTGAGGTTGGTGCGGGCGGAGGCGGTGAGCCCTGCGGCCTCCTCCAGCACGTGGAAGGCCTGGTTGTCGGTGATGGACTGCTGGGCGTACGAGGTGTAGTCGGGATCCTTGAGCAGTGCGGCCAGGCGCAGTGGGTGGCCGTCCCACTTGTTGCCCTCGTCGTAGGCGACCTTGCCGGGGTACTCGGTGTCACGCCAGCCGATGATCGCCTCCATTCGCATCGACTTGTAGCCGTCGCCGTCCAGTGCCGGACAGTGGAAGACGGTGCGCGCCTTGGCGATCTTCAGCAGATGGGAGTGCAGGGTGGTGTCCTCGACACCGCCGATGCCGATGACCGCGTCGTACACCATGGAGAGCCACTCCTGGAGTTCGCCGTAGTTGCCGGCGTAGCCGAGTTCCTTGGAGATGCCCTTCGTGGTGACCTGGTAGTACGAGCCGCCGAGCGGCATGGTCGGGGTGCCGTCCGCCTTCTCCGGGCCCAGCCAGGGCACGAGGCCGACCGCCTGGTAGATGTGGTCGCGGGCCTTCTTCTCGCCCCAGGCGTCGTCCGAACCGAGGTAGGTGAGGCCGCGGTCGGCGAGATAGAGGCCGATGGCGCAGATGATGGCCTGGTTGGTGTACTGCGGGACGTTCTGCCGCCAGTACTCGCGGCTGTCCAGCAGCATCTTCGTCCAGGCGTCCCGGCGGATGACCGGTGCGTACGACGAGCCCTCCGGCTTTACCATCGTCAGGTCGTCGAACCAGGCGGTGCCCGCGCCCGACAGGCGGATGCTGATCGTGACCTGGGTTGCGCCGCCGGGCGTGGTGAGGGCGGTCGTCACGTGCTCCCAGTCGTGGGTACCGGCCGAGGCGTGGACCTTGTTGTCGCCGCCGACCGGCGTGCCGCTCGCGTCGTAGAACAGGACGTCCAGAAAGGCACTGCCGGCGCCCACGCCGTCGGTCTTGATCCAGGCGCCGTACGTGTAAGTGCCCTGGTCCACCGGGATCTTGGCCGAGGTCGTGTAGCCGACCGTGCCCGCGCTGGGGACCGTCACCCTCGCCGAGGCGTGGCCGGTGCGGTACACGGTGGTGTCCCGGGAGGCGGTGCCGCTGCCGGACCAGATGGAGGACCTCCAGCCCGTGGTACCGAACTCGAAACCGGCGTTGGTGAGCCCGTACGGCGATCCGAGCACCGGCTCGTCGAGCAGCGGCTTCAGCTCGTCGGCGAGGCCGAGCAGGACAAGTCCCGCACGTCCCAGGCCCATCCACTGCTGGCTGGAGCCGGTCATCACGGTGGAGTCGGCGACGTACTTCCAGTAGACGCCGTCCAGACTGCGTGCGATCTGCGGCGGCACGGCGATGTGCCGGTACGCGCCCGTCGACGACATGCCGTAGGCACGCGCGAGGAAGTCCAGGTACCACAGGTCGAGTTGGGCGCTGGGGCGGGCGGCCTCGGCGGCGGCCCGGGCGGTGACGCGTGCGTTGATCGTGTCGATGACCTCGCTGCCAGGGGAGGTACGGGTGGCGAGAGCCGGCATGGTGCCGGTGACGTCGTCCGCGGCGAGGGCGAAGTACGGCTCGTCGTGGGTGTAGAGGCGGTAGATCGTGCGGCTCGGGCCGGTCATGTCCTTGTAGTACTCGTCGGCCGATGACGCGTACCCGGCGATGCGGCCCATGGAGCGGACCTCCAGGGAGACCGCCTTCTTGCCCTCGGTGAGGTCGACGGGCAGGGGCAGTGTGTGGAAGTAGAACCGCTCCGGGGTACGCGGATCATCGCTCGCGATGTCGAGGGGGTCGACGGCGCCCAGGTGGTAGTGGCCGACCTGCCTGCCCTCGGCGAACAGTTGCAGCCGGCCGAGGTCCGCGCCGCTCTCCGAACCCCACAGCTTGATGGTGATGTAGGTGACGCCCCTGGGCTTGCAGGCCATCGTCGCCGACAGCGTGCCGCCCCAGAAGCCGGCGGTCTGAGGGGCGTTGAGCACACGGGCTGCCTGGCCGAGTCCGCCCGGGACGACGTCGGAGAGGGTCGCGGTCAGACCGTGCGCGCTCTCCGACGCGGTGTCCCCGAAGACGAGCGTGTCGAGGGGACCGGTGTTGGTGACGGCGCCGGTCATAGCGGTGCCGGTCGTGGCGGCGGCCTGGGCGGTGCCGCCCCGCCACAGCCATCCCGTGGCTGCCGTGCCCGCGGCCATCTTGAGAAGGGATCTGCGCTGGAGAGACTCGAACACGGTGGATGTTCCTTTCGGCTCTGCGGGACGGCAGCAAGAGAGGAGGCCTGCGGGGGCGATACGGCTCGGTGCGGGTGTGGCAGCCACCCCTGCCGCGGCGAACGAACCGTCGGCCCGGTCGGGCAGGGACAGGAGAGGGAGGCGGGCAGCGCCGAGTCCGCTTGCCGACTCGGCGCTGGACCTGGTGGGCGGTGGGCAGCGGGCGGCGGCCGGCGTCCGATGTCCGATGTCCGGTGCAGTAAACGTATTCCACGCTAATGAGAGGGGTGTGGGCCGGTCAATGGCCGTGCACGACTGAACTTCGGCTCGCAGGGAAGGCCTGTGCGGCCACAGTCTCCGCTGAATACAGGCAGTTCAGGCCCCGTACCGCAGACTCGATGGGAAGCTCGGGGTGGCGATGTGGTTCAACTGCCTTACCCGACCTCACCTGCCCGTTCTACGATCCGACCGTAAACGGTTACTGGCCTGGCGGCATGGAAGCGTGTCCGTCACCGCTTCCTGGTCAGCCACTCGGCGAGTACGGCGGCCTGGCTGTGGTCCACGTCCTTGGTGGCGGTCAGCAGCAGGAGCTTGTCCTGCGTGGCGAGATCACGCAGATGCTCCGCGGCCTGCCGATGCCCGGAATCCCGCAGTTCCGCAAAGTAGCGGCGGCGGAACTCGGTGAAGCGGCTCGGTTCGTGGCTGTACCATTTGCGTAGTTCGGTCGACGGGGCGACGTCACGGAGCCACTCGTCCAGATGCGCGTCTTCCTTGCGCATGCCGCGTGGCCAGACCCGGTCGACGAGCACACGTTTACCGTCCTGAGGCGAGGTCTCCTCGTAGACTCTGCGATACGTGATCTGTTTGGCCATGGGAGTGCCCTTCCAGATCGATCGGTCGGCTCGGCCTGAGCTGCTGGACGGCTCGGCCCCCCGCCGCGAAACGGAATCAGACTCAACCAGTTTATCGGGGACTTCTCGGGCGAGCCGACCGCTCCCGGAGTGGCCCTCACGAGTGCCCGGTACGGGCGGCATCGACAACGGCCCGCATCCCGGTGTCGAGGAGGTGCGACGGCATGCCCGGCAGACGTCCCGCCGGAGTCACGCGACTTTCCCGCGCGCACGGCTCCCTCGATGAACACGGTCCGGGATCTGGACGCGGCGGTGGCCGCATGCCGGGCCTGCCCGCGGTTGGTGGCCTGGCGGGAGGAGACCGCGCGCGTCAAGCGCCGGACCTTCAGGGACTGGGAGTACTGGGCCAGGCCGGTGCCCGGCTTCGGCCCGCCGGACGCTCCCCTTGCGATCATCGGGCTTGCGCCGGCCGCGCACGGCGGCAACCGCACCGGGCGCATCTTCACCGGCGACCCGGCCGGCGACGCGCTCTATGCCGCGCTGTACGACATCGGGCTGGCCTCCCAGCCGACCGCCACGCACCGCGGCGACGGGATGGAGCTGTACGGGGTGCGGATCACCGTGCCGGTGCACTGCGCGCCGCCCGCCAACCAGCCGACCACCACCGAGCGGGACACCTGCCGCCCCTGGCTCGCCCGCGAACTGGAGTTGTTGCGTCCCAGCTTGCGGGCCGTCCTGGTACTCGGCGCCTTCGCGTGGCACGCGCTGCTGCCGGTGCTGGCGGAAGCGGGATGGCAAGTGCCCCGTCCGCGACCGGACTTCGGGCACGGTGCGCACGTACTGATTGCCGGTCCCGGCGACGAGCGGCAACTGCACCTGCTGGGCTGCTACCACCCCAGCCGGCGCAACCTGTTCACCCGCACCCTCACCCCCACCATGCTCCGCGACGTACTGCGCCGCGGCGCCGACCTCGCCGGACTGCCGGCCGGGCAGCGCCCCGGCCCGCCGCCCGGCGCCTGATGTGCGTCCGCCCGGCGGCGCACGGTCCTTGGACTCACCCTCACCTGCGCGCGGCCTGACCGATGCTGTACGTCGGCACCCTCGAACCCCAGCCGTCCCTTGTCCCACGGAGGCCGTGCATGCTGCTGCGTCAGTTGGAGTACCTCGTCGCACTCGCCCGCGAACGCCACTTCGCCCGCGCCGCAGCCGCCTGTTACGTCTCGCAGCCATCGCTGTCCGCCGCGATACGCCGGCTCGAACACGAACTCGACGTACCGATCGTGCGGCGGGGCAGGCGCTACGAAGGGCTGACGCCCGAAGGCGAGGTGGTGCTGGCGTGGGCGCACCGGATCCTGGCCGAAGGGGACGCGCTGCGGCAGGAACTGTCGGCGCTGCGCGGCGGGTTGACCGGTACGCTGCGCCTCGGCGTCGTACCGACGGCGCTGCCGGTGGCCTCCCTGCTGACCACCCCGTTCTGCGAACGCCATCCGCGCGCCGGAGTGACCCTGGAGTCGCTGTCGTCGGCACAGATCACGCACGGACTGGCCGAGTTCGAGCTGGACGCGGCGATGACCTACCTGGACGACGACACATTGCGCCAGGTCCGACGCTTCCCGCTCTACGAGGAGCGGTACATGCTCCTCACCCCGGTCGACGGCCCGCTGGGCGCGTCCGACACGGCCCGGTGGTCGCAGGCCGCGGCCCTGCCCCTGTGCCTTCTCTCCCCGAGGATGCGCAACCGGCGGATCATCGACGAGTGCTTCGCCGCCGACGGCGCCACCGCCGCCCCCGCGATCGAAACGGACAGCGTCGCCGGGCTCTACGCCCATCTGCCCGGTGGCCGCTGGTCCAGCGTCATCTCGCACGCCTGGCTCCACATGTTCGGGGTGCCGGAAGGCATGCGGGTGGTGCCGCTGACGGGGGCGGCGCACGGGCCGCGCGTCGGGCTGGTCGTGGCGCGCAGCGAACCCGAGTCGGTGCTCGCCGAGGCCCTGGTGACGGTGGCGCGGGAGGCGGGCGTCCGGGACGCGCTGGACGAGCTGCTGCACTCCTACCTAGGTGGACGCAGCTGATAGAAGCGGGCTATGAGGGCATAGCAAGGATCGCTTTGACCAGCGCGAACGATCCCGTGGATCGTGAACCGCACCTTCCCGCAACGCCAGTTGAGGAGCCGCGACATGGCCAAGGTGCTCTGCGTCCTGTACGACGACCCCACCGACGGATACCCGACCACGTACGCCCGCGACGACCTCCCCACGATCGACCACTACCCCGGCGGCCAGACCACCCCCACCCCCGAGACGATCGACTTCACCCCGGGCCACCTGCTCGGCAGCGTCTCCGGCGAACTCGGCCTGCGCGGCTTCCTGGAGAAGGCGGGCCACACCCTCGTCGTCACCTCCGACAAGGACGGCGACGGGTCTGTGTTCGACCGTGAACTGCCCGACGCGGACGTCGTGATCTCGCAGCCGTTCTGGCCGGCGTACCTCACCGCGGACCGTCTCGCCGCCGCGAAGAACCTCAAACTGGCCGTCACCGCGGGCATCGGCTCCGACCACGTCGACCTCGACGCCGCGATCGCGCACGGGGTGACGGTCGCGGAGGTGACGTACTGCAACAGCATCAGCGTCGCCGAGCACGTGGTGATGATGACGCTGTCCCTCGTGCGGAACTACCTGCCCTCCCACCAGGTGGTCCTGGACGGTGGCTGGAACATCGCGGACTGTGTGGCCCGCTCGTACGACCTGGAGGGCATGCACGTCGGCACGGTGGCCGCCGGGCGGATCGGGTTGGCCGTACTGCGCCGCCTCGCCCCCTTCGACGTCAAGCTGCACTACACCGACCGCTACCGGCTGCCCGAGGACGTCGAGCGCGAGTTGGGGCTCGTCTTCCACGAGAGCACGGCCGACATGGTGCCGCACTGCGACGTCGTGACGATCAACGCGCCGCTGCACCCCGAGACCGAGGGCCTGTTCGGCGACGAATTGCTGGCCACGATGAGGCGCGGCGCCTACCTCATCAACACCGCACGGGCGAAGATCGTCGACCGCGACGCCGTGGACCGCGCCCTGCGCAGCGGTCAGTTGGCGGGCTACGCCGGTGACGTCTGGTACCCGCAGCCGGCCCCCGCCGACCACCCCTGGCGCACCATGCCGCACCACGGCATGACCCCGCACATCTCCGGCTCGTCCCTGTCCGCCCAGGCCCGCTACGCGGCCGGCACCCGCGAAATCCTGGAGTCCTGGCTGACCGGGCGTCCGATCCGCGACGAGTACCTCATCGTCGACGAGGGAGCCCTGGCCGGAGCAGGCGCCCACTCGTACTCGGTCAACAAGTGACCCACGGAGGCCGCCGTCCGCCCCGGCCCGGCTCGTCCCGCTCCGCTCAGCAGCGGCCGATGCGCACGCTCGTCGACTTCACCTGGGCGGTGGCCTCCGTCCCTACCTGTCCTTGCCGCCGTGGTTCCGCAGGATCTTGCGACACGGTGCCCGCGATGAGTTTCCTGCCCGGCACCGGTCTACGTGTAGGGAGGCGAGCAGCACAGGCTCGTCCCTCGCGTTCCGGCGCGACTACGGCAGTGAAAGGAACCGCGATCGGTATGTCCGACGACACTGAGCAGATCCGCGACCTGATCGAGCGGTGGGCGGCGGCCGTGCATCAGGGCGCCCTGAACGTGGTCACGGCAGACCACGCCGACGACATCGTGATGTTCGATGTGCCGCCGCCGTACGAGGGGGTGCGGGGCCTTGACGCGTACCGGGAGGTCTGGCCGCCGTTTTTCACCTGGCAGGCGCAAGGCGCCTGCTTCGAGATCGAGGAGCTGGAGGTCACGGCGGGCGAGGACGTCGCCTTCGCCTTCGCGCTGCTGCGCTGCGGCACCGAGGAGGAGCTTGCCGATCAGCCTGATCTCCGGATGCGGCTCACGTTGGGACTGCGCAAGGAGGGGGGACGCTGGGTGGTGGCGCACGAGCACCACTCCTTCCCCGACCTCCACGGCCCGGACGAACAGGCCCAGGCCGAGCGCGAGGTGCGTGCGGTGCACCAGCACTGGTTCGAGCGCACCGCCGCGAAGGACCTGGACGGGCTGATGGCCCATATCGCTGAGGACATCGTCTCCTACGAGCACGACGCGCCCCTGCAGTACATCGGCCGGGACCGGGTGCGTGAGGTCTGCCGCGCGGGACTGGAATCGGCGCCAGGTGGGGTGACCTGGGACGTGCCCGAGATGAAGGTGCTGATCCGCGACGACCTCGCGGTTGTCTGGGGTCTGAACCACATGACCGGCGAGATGGAGGACGGGACAACCGACAGCACCTGGTCACGGGGCACCCGGGTACTCCAGCGACGCGGCGGCGAGTGGCAAATGATCCACCAGCATGTCTCCTACCCCTACGCCCCGGAGACCGGTGAGACGAAGACCGACCTGAGCCCCTGACACATGAGCGCCCGCCGACACGACCGGTATCCGTGGAAACACTGCCGAGGGAACTGCATGTTGGTGCTCCGCAGTCGAGGCGGCTGGTCGCGCCGGCGCGGCAAGCGCAGAACGGTGGCCGTGACGATGGAGGCTTGCGGTCCTGCCGACAGCGATCGGCCCGGGAATGGTCCGGCGCGCGGCTGCGGACGAACCGGAGAGGAAGAGACCTCACCGCCCCGCGAGGCTGGTCTCTTCCTTTCCTTCCTCGCGCCGGACAGGCTCAGCCGTTGGGATACAGCTCGGCGATCAGCTGAGTCCGCTTCATGGTCCACTGCGCCGACATGTCGTGCATCAGGTACAGGTCGCGGCGCCGGGTCCAAGGCTGCCCGGACTCGGGGTCGTAGGTGTCCGGCATGGTGAAGCCTTCCGGTGCGAACGCGGTCATGCCCCGGCCCTTGGTGGTGAGCACGCAACGCTTGATGTGGTCCCGCCAGCCGACCACGCCGGCCGTCCCGATCCCGCCGGACGCGGCCTTGCGCAACTCGGCCACCTGGGCGGCGACGCCATCGGTACTCAGATAGGTGATCGTGCCGTCGGCAGCGATCACCGGCTCGATCGCGGTCACCTGGTCCAGCCCGTGCTTGGTGGTGAGGAAGTGCGCGATCTCCCACTGGGCGTAGACCGGCAGAGTCCGCACCGCCCTGATCTCGGCAACCACGTCGGCGAGTTGCTCGTTCATCGGCCCCGGTTCGGCAAGCACCCTGGTCGGGTCGCCGCCGTTGGCCGGCGGCCGGTTGCCGAAGGAGTAGGCGACGATGAAGTCGAGTTGGTCCACCGGCGCGGTGGCCGGGGCCCAGTCGAATCCGATGTCAAGGATCCAGGGGACCACGGTCCGGGCCGTGTCGGGGTCCTGGAGCACCGCCGCCAGCACCTTCAGCATCTCGCGCTGAAGGTGCGCGTCTGCCTGGGGGCTCACCTGGTGCTCGGAACGGCCCGGCGCGGCGCCGATCAGCAGGGGAGCTGCGGCGGCAGCGGACAGTGCGGCGGCGAAGGCGCGTCGTTCCATAAGGCGGTCTCTCTTGCTGGTGCGGGTGTCATGCGAACAGCCTGATCCTGAGCAGACGACGTGGCCCGTCAGCCAAGGGAGAGGGGCGAGACGATGAAGTCCAGGATTGCCGCCGCACCGCGGGCCGCCCAGCTCATCTCCGACCAGGGCTTCAGCCACCCCCTCAGCGACGCGGGCTGGCGGGCCCCAGCGCAGTGGGCCGGTTGCGTGGCCGGCCCGGCTGGAGGAGACGGCAGGGCCCGTAGGAACGGGGCAGTTCGGGCGCCGCAGGCGGGTCAGGGGTTTCCCGCCCCGGTCAGGCCACCGTGTGTTGTGGGGCGTGCCAGGACACCGGGGGCGCGCCGGTGGCGGTCGCCAGGCGCTCCAGCAGATCGTCCGCGAGGTGCGCCCTGCCGGTGGCTCGGAGGTGCTCGGCGTACTCCTGCGGATCGTTGTAGCCGGTCGGCCCCACCTGGAGTGTGGACTGCATGGGGTCGGGCAGCGCGCCGGGCCGTCCCGCGTAGGTGTGCCACCACTCGGCGAGATGCGTGCGCATCTGCGCGGCCAGCTCGGGCTCGGCCTCCAGCAGGTCGGTCGTGAGGTGCGGATCCTCGGTGACGCCGTACAGTTGTTCCCATTCCAGCCGGTACGCGCCTGGATGGTAGGTGCGGATGTAGAGATGGTCGCGGGTGCGCACCGAGCGCTGGTAGGTGTGCGCGCCGTGCCCCAGCACCAGGTAGGGCCGCGACGGGATCTCCTCGCCCCGTACGGCGCCTGCGAACGACGTGCCCTGCCAGCCGGACGGGACCGGCAGGTCGAGCAGCTCGCACAGCGTGGGCGCGAGGTCGATGTTGTACAGGAGCGCATCGCAACGCCGCTCGTCGGCGGGCAGGTTGTCCGTGACGCCGGGCCAGTACACGACCAGCGGTACACGCTGTACGGCCTCGTTGGCATGCGCGTGCAACGTGCGTGCCTGAGGCGGACAGCTGCGCCTGGATCAAGCTGGGGAATGAAGATCTACGACCGTTTGTCCGGGTGGGGACCGCAGACGGGATCCTCGAACGCCTCGCCGGACGTCATCAGCGAATCAAAGACTCAAGACCGATGGCCTCGGCCACTCGTCTCCGTGCGCCCACGACGGATGACGTACGGGGAATGTGCCGTGAGCCGGATGACGGCGGAGCGTGACCATGGGCATGCTGTCCCGACGGTCTGCAGTGTCGGGGGTCCAGGTGCCATCATCGTGATCGACTCCGATGGGCTGTTCACACAGCTCGACTCGATCGTGCGGCAGGTGTTCTCCATCGGGATGCAGGCCGAGTCGGCCGTCATGCCGGGAAGCCGTGCCGATAGCGCACCGGCCGAAAGTGTGCCACTCTTCGCCGACGAGGTCGGAGTGTTCGGAGTGTTGACCCAGACCGTCCTCGCCGACCTGCGTGCCATGGTTCACGAGCTCCGGCCGACGGCATCGAACCAGCTGGGGCCGGCGGTGACCATCCAGGCCGTCGTCGGGCGGGCGCGCCGAGGCGATCCGGGTCACCATCCGCAAGGGCGTGCGGGACCACGCCTTCGCCGTGATCATGGCCGACGCCGGCAGGGGCATCCGCAGGGCGTGTGCGGTGGTCCCGCTACCGGTTCTCGTACCCCATGCCTCGCTCTCGCAGCCCGACCAGCTCGACGAACCGACGGAGGACCCGACACCGTGAACGCCCCGACCGAGCCGGCTCCGAACAGGACAGCGATCCGGATCCTGATCGTCGACGACCACGCCGTCGTCCGCCGTGGTATCCGCGCCTACCTCGAGCTGCTCGACGACCTACAGGTGGCCGCCGAGGCCGGCAACGGCCAGGAGGCCCTGGACCGGCTGGCGGCCATGGCCCCCTACGACGAACTGCCGGACGTCGCCGTGGTCGACCTGCTGATGCCCAAGATGGACGGCGTGGCGGTGACGGCGCGCATCACCCAGCAGTATCCGAGTGTGAAGGTCGTGGTTCTGACGAGCTTCGGAGAGATGGAGCGGGTGCACGCCGCGCTGGCCAACGGTGCGTCGGGCTATCTGCTCAAGGACGCCGAACCGGACGAGGTCGTCGCCGCGATCCGCGCGGCAGCGACCGGCGAGGTGTTCCTCGACCCAGCGATCGCCCGCCAGCTCACCCGGGAGATCGTGTCGCCGCCGACCGGTATCGGTGCGCTGACCAGCCGTGAACGCGACGTCCTCATCCTCGTCGCCCAGGGACGTTCCAACCAGGAGATCGCCGACGAGCTCGTCATCAGCGAGCGCACCGCACGGACGCACGTCAGCAACGTCCTGCGCAAACTCCAGCTCACATCCCGCACCCAGGCCGCGCTCGTCGCGGTACGGAAAGGGCTCGTGCCACCGCAGGGCTGACTCGAATTCTGCGCCTGTGAGGAGAACCGGGGCGCGGAGACGGACGATGCCGACCCCCTCGGGGAGACCGACCCCCTCAGGGAGACCGGCACCCTGGCTGGTCGTGGGTCTCAGACGGAGACGGCGGTGCGCCACCCCGGCTGGTAGGCATCGCGGGCCATGGCGGCGTACGGGGCAGGGCTCACGATGGCGCGGACGGCGAACTGCTCGTGCGGCTCGACGGTGGTCTTCTTCGAGCCGCCGTTCGGCTCACCCCAGATGACCTTGACCTCGGCGCCGAGCGGGACGTCGGGGTTGACCGTGGCCAGCGACAGGGCCTTGCGCTCGTTGGCGCTGTAGCCCGTGAACAGCGACAGCCCGACGGTGTTGCCGTCGGCGTCCTGCACCGCGTCGAAGTTCGACGAGCCGTAGTTGGCGTTGGGCAGGTCGAAGAACTGGTAGCGGGGGCCGTCGGTGGCGAGCGGGGAGGCGAGGAGCTTGGCGACGTCCTCGGCGTTCCAGGCGAGGGTGACCTTGCGGCGCTGGGTGGCCGGGTCGATGGCCTCCAGCGCGCTGCGGCCCACGAAGTCGTGGTCGAACTTGACGAACCCGCCGTAGCCGAGCTCCCACGGGTTGAGGTAGTAGTCCTCGATGCTGTCGGAGACGAAGCTGCCCGCCAGCGCGTTGATCGCCTCGTAGCTGTTGGCACCGAGCGACTCGCGGTACGGGCGCAGCTCCTCCGAGGTGTAGATCGCGGGCAGCGGCGACGGGATCCAGCCCGACTCGAGCGTGTTGCAGGAGTAGGCGCGGGCTCCGGCCGGTTCGAGGCCGAACTCCCGTCCGGCTTCGAGGATGGCGTCGCGGACCTTGTCGTAGGTCTCGTACGATCCCCAGATCTCCAGCCCGGGTGCTCCGGCCATACCGTGGCGCAGGGTGCGGATCCGTTCCCCCGCGATGTTCATGTAGCCCATCTTGAAGAACTTGACCTGCTCGACGGAACCGCCGTTGACCTTCTCGATCACCTCCCAGGCGCGCGGGCCCTGGATCTGGAAGCGCCAGACGTCACGGTTGACCTGCTTGCCGTAGGGGCGCGACGGGGAGCGGTCGTCGAACCGGATGTCGAGGTTGTAGCCCTGCCCGCCCTTGAACATCAGCCAGTTGGCGACCGGGGCGCGTCCCACGAAGACGAACTCCTCCTCGGCGAGCCGGAACAGGATGCCGTCGCCGATCACACCGCCCTCGGGGGACACCGGCACGAACTGCTTGGCCGAGTCGACCGGGAACTTCGCGGTGCTGTTGATGCCGGTGTCGGTGAACAGCTTCAGCGCGTCCGGGCCGGACACCCACAGGTTGACCATGTGGTGCGACTGGTCGAACAGCACGGCCGTCTTCTGCCAGGCCGTCACCTCGCGGCGGAAATTGGTGAACTCCGCCGGCACAACCGGGTAGATGTAGGCCCCGAGCTGGGAGTTTCGAAGCAGATCGACGGTGTTGCCCGTCTGGTCCAGCAGGTCCTGCAGGTTCTTGGCGCTCATAGGTGCCACCCGTTCTGAAGTCGCGAATCCTCCGTCCGACGCTAGGGACCGACCCGGCGCGGCGGCAGTGAGGAATGGCGGAAGCGGAACGACCGGGGCGGCCGGTGCCTCCGGGTCATTTGACGTAGCCGGCCGCCGGTACGTCATTTGTCGTGCACCGCATGCGACAGGTCGTCGCCCGGTGGTCGCGACAACTGGGCGATGGCGGGCGGAATCTCGCGCTCTACGGTCGGAGCAAACCACTGGCGGCGCATCGCGCGGCCCTAGCCAGGGAGCACCACATGACCAGCCAGAGCAGGCCGGACCTGCCCGGGACCTATGTCTTCGACGGTCCGACGAGCCGCCGCGGGCACCATATGAACAAGCTGTTCATGTCGCTGCGCAAGGAAGACGCCCGCGCGGAGTTCCTCGCCGACCAGGCCGGCTACTGCCGGCGCTTCGGCCTCTCCGAGGAGCAGACCACCGCGGTTCTCGGTCGTGACTGGCAGGCGATGCTCGATCTCGGCGGCAGCATCTTCTACATCTACAAGCTCGCGTTGATGGACGGGCTGTCCATGCAGTACCTCGGCGGTGTGTTCACCGGGATGTCCGAGGCGGACTTCAAGGCCGAGATGCTGGCGGGAGGGCGTACCGATGTCTGAGGTGATCTGGGGACTGGCCACGTCGCACGTGCCGTCGATCGGAGCGGCGATGGACCGCGGCATGACCGCGGAGCCGGTGTGGGCGCCGCTGTTCGAGGGATACCGGCCGGCGCGGGAGTGGCTCGCGGAGCGCACGCCGGATGTCGCGATCCTCGTCTACAACGACCACGCCAACGGGGTCGACCTCGACATCGTCCCGACGTTCGCCATCGGCACCGCGGAGAGGTACCAGGTCGCCGACGAGGGCTTCGGCCGTCGCCCGGTCCCGGACGTCGTGGGGGACCCCGACTTCTCCTTCCACCTTCTGCACCAGCTGATGGACGACGGCTTCGACCTGACGGTGTTCTCCGAACTCGACGTCGACCACGGCTTCACCGTGCCGTTGTCCGTCTGGACGCCGGAGCCCCGCGACGCCTGGCCCTGCCCGGTCGTCCCGATCATGGTCAACGTCATCCGCTACCCGCAGCCGACCGCGGCACGCTGCTACGCGCTCGGCCAGGCCCTCGGGCGGGCCATCGCCGGCTACGGCGGGGCGAGAACCGTCGGGATTCTCGGCACCGGCGGGATGTCGCACCAACTCGCGGGCCAGCGAGCCGGGTTCATCAACCCCAGCTTCGACCACATGTTCCTCGAAGCGATCGAGAAGGACCCGGAGAAACTCGCGGCGCTGAGCCGGGAGGACTACATCCGCCAGGCGGGCTCCGAAGGCATCGAGCTGATCATGTGGCTGGTCATGCGCGGAGCGATGAACGCCGAGGTCCGCAAGGTCCACTCGGCGTACCACGTGCCTGCCTCCAACACCGCGGCCGGTCTGGCGCTGTTCGAGAACACCACCACGCGGCCCGCCCGCTGATCGGTGTCGCGCCGTTGTCACCCCGCATTCACGGAGGAGCCCTGTCGGTGTCGGTCCACATTCCCGGGCGGTTGCGGTCCGCCACCGATGAGGGCGATGTCCCCGCCTTCGCCGAGCGCTGTCAGGTGATGGGAGTCGTCAACGTCACCCCGGACTCCTTCTCCGACGGTGGCCTGTACGTCACGACGGACGCGGCGGTGACGCACGGACTCGCCCTCCGAGGCGCCGGCGCCGACTGTGTCGACGTCGGCGGGGAGTCCACCCGCCCGGGCGCCGACCGCGTGGATCTCGCCGACGAGTTGAAGCGTGTCGTCCCCGTCGTGCGTGAACTGGTGGCGGCCGGTGTCCCGGTCAGCATCGACACCACACGGGCCGCGGTGGCCGACGCCGCTGTGGCCGCGGGGGCCGTCCTGGTCAACGACGTCAGCGGAGGCCTGGCCGACCCCGCCATGGCACGGGTCGTGGCGGCCGCCGGGGTGCCGTGGGTGCTCAACCACTCCCGAGGCGCGAGCCGCGACATGTACGCCGCCGCCGTGTACCACGATGTCGTGCGCGAGGTCTCGGTCGAGCTGATGATGCGGGTGCACGCTGCCGTGGAAGCCGGCGTCCGCCCCGACCAGCTGATCCTCGACCCGGGACTGGGATTCGCCAAGCGGGGCGGGCAGAACTGGAGTCTGCTCGCGGATCTCGGCGAACTGGTCGACCTCGGCTTTCCCGTTCTGGTGGGAGCCTCACGCAAGCACTTCCTGGGTGACGCTCTCTTCGGTGACCGCATCCAGCGTCCTGCGACCGGCCGGGATGCCGCCACGCTCGCGACGACCGTGATTGCCGCACGGGCCGGGGCGTGGGGCGTCCGCGTGCACGACGTGGCCGCATCGGCGGACGCGGTCCGCGTGGTGTCGGCCCTCGGCCAGGCTCGACCGGCCGACAGCGAGCGCGCCCGGCCGGCCTGGTGGGGGGGGGTGCCTCTATGTCTTTCGTCAAGCGAGGCGTGGGGTTCTGGGTTCGTAGAAGGTGCTGTCGCGGAGCATCGCGAACAGCACGTTGATCCGTTGGCGGGCCAGGCGGAGAAGTGCCTGGGTGTGG
>NZ_VMNX01000079.1 GCF_009377235.1 Streptomyces acidicola | reverse complement strand
GGGGGCGGGGAAAACGGCCTACGGCCGCGCCCCGCCCCGGCACACCCACGCCCCGAAGGGCGCTCACCTCTTGGTCTTGGCCCCCTTCGGGGTCGCCAGACGGCTCCCGCTCCAGTCCTTGCCGACGCTCACACTCTTCATCGCCGACAGACCCGCCGTCGTCGCGGCTTCGGAGATGTCACTCGGCTCCACGTAGCCGTCCCGCCCCGTCTTGGGCGTCAGCAGCAGGATCGAGCCACCCTCTTCGATGTACGTGATGGCGTCCACCAGCACATCGGTCAGGTCGCCGTCCTCGTCGCGGAACCACAGCACCACGGCATCGGCCACGTCGTCATAGTCCTCGTCGACGAGCTCGCTGCCGACGACTTCCTCAATGGCCTCGCGGAGCTCCTGGTCGACGTCGTCGTCGTAGCCGATCTCCTGGACCACCTGCTCGGGCTGGAACCCCAGCCTTGCGGCAGGGTTCGTCCGCTCCTCCGCGTGGTCCGCGGTCGCGCTCACGGGTTGCCTCCTGATCATGTTCGGTGGGGTCGCCCCCAGGGAAGTTCAGCCACGCGCGTACGCGAAGCATTGGCCGTAGTCCACACGGGCGGGACGGATCGCGCAAGTACCCAGCCTTCGAGACCGCCGAAACGGTGACGATCCTGGCCGTGTCGCCGCAACTCCAGGCATGGAATCACAGTAGAGGGTGACACGCGCCACACTATCCTGCCCGATTTGCGCATTCGGTAACGATCCGAGGGTACGAAAGTCGAACGTCTTTGCGGAACGTGTCACAGCTCGGGCGTATCGTTGCGTTTCAGTCGGTCCTGCCCCAAGCGTCCGAGGAAACGTCCTGGTTACCTCACGGTAGAGATGACGTTACGCGCCCCCGAGGTACACGATGGGGAGCGGTGCAGGCACAGAGCAGAGTGGCCCTCCGACAGTGAAGGAACAGCGTGGCTTCCGGATCCGATCGCAATCCGATCATCATTGGCGGCCTCCCGAGTCAGGTCCCTGACTTCGATCCCGAGGAGACCCAGGAGTGGCTCGACTCGCTCGACGCCGCCGTGGACGAGCGCGGCCGTGAGCGCGCGCGCTATCTGATGCTCCGGCTGATCGAGCGGGCCCGCGAGAAGCGCGTGGCCGTGCCCGAGATGCGCAGCACGGACTACGTCAACACCATCGCCACCAAGGACGAGCCGTTCTTCCCGGGCAACGAGGACATCGAGCGGAAGATCCTCAACGCCACCCGGTGGAACGCCGCCGTGATGGTGTCGCGGGCCCAGCGGCCCGGCATCGGCGTCGGCGGGCACATCGCCACCTTCGCCTCGTCCGCCTCGCTGTACGACGTGGGCTTCAACCACTTCTTCCGCGGCAAGGACCGGGGCGACGGCGGCGACCAGATCTTCTTCCAGGGGCACGCCTCCCCCGGCATCTACGCCCGCGCGTTCCTCCTCGACCGGCTCGGCGAGCCGCACCTGGACGCGTTCCGGCAGGAGAAGTCCAAGTCGCCGTACGGGCTGTCGAGCTACCCGCACCCGCGGCTGATGCCCGACTTCTGGGAGTTCCCGACCGTGTCGATGGGCCTCGGCCCCATCGGCGCGATCTACCAGGCGCGGATGAACCGCTATCTGCAGGCGCGCGGGATCGCCGACACCTCCGAATCCCACGTATGGGCGTTCCTGGGCGACGGCGAGATGGACGAGCCGGAGTCGCTCGGCCAGCTGACCCTGGCCGCCCGCGAGGGCCTCGACAACCTGACCTTCGTCGTCAACTGCAACCTCCAGCGGCTGGACGGCCCGGTGCGCGGCAACGGCAAGGTCATCCAGGAGCTGGAGTCGGTCTTCCGGGGCGCCGGGTGGAACGTGATCAAGCTGGTCTGGGACCGGTCGTGGGACCCGCTGCTCGCCCAGGACCGCGACGGTGTGCTGGTCAACAAGATGAACACCACGCCGGACGGCCAGTTCCAGACGTACGCCACCGAGACCGGCGCGTACATCCGCGACCACTTCTTCGGCGGCGACCACCGGCTGCGCGCGATGGTCGCGAACATGACCGACGACCAGATCCTGCACCTGGGCCGTGGCGGTCACGACCACCGCAAGATCTACGCGGCGTACGCGGCGGCCCGCGCCCACAAGGGCCAGCCGACGGTCATCCTCGCCAAGACGGTCAAGGGCTGGACGCTCGGCCCGAACTTCGAGGGCCGCAACGCCACGCACCAGATGAAGAAGCTGACGGTCGCCGATCTGAAGCGTTTCCGCGACCGGCTTCATCTGCCCATCTCCGACAAGGAGTTGGAGTCCGGTCTTCCGCCGTACTACCACCCGGGGCGGAACTCCGAGGAGATCCAGTACATGCACGACCGCCGCAAGGGTCTCGATGGGTACGTCCCGACCCGTCTCGTGCGGTCGAAGCCCCTCGAACTGCCGGGCGACAAGACGTACGCGAGCGTGAAGAAGGGCTCGGGTCAGCAGTCGATCGCCACGACCATGGCGTTCGTCCGGCTGCTGAAGGACCTCATGCGGGACAAGGAGATCGGCAAGCGGTTCGTGCTGATCGCGCCCGACGAGTACCGCACGTTCGGCATGGACTCGTTCTTCCCGAGCGCGAAGATCTACAACCCGCTGGGCCAGCAGTACGAGTCGGTGGACCGCGATCTGCTCCTCACCTACAAGGAGTCGCCGACCGGCCAGATGCTGCACGACGGCATCTCGGAGGCGGGGTGCACCGCGTCGCTGATCGCCGCCGGTTCGTCGTACGCCACGCACGGCGAGCCCCTGATCCCGGTGTACGTCTTCTACTCGATGTTCGGTTTCCAGCGGACCGGCGACCAGTTCTGGCAGATGGGCGACCAGCTGGCGCGCGGTTTCGTCCTGGGTGCGACCGCCGGCCGTACGACGCTGACCGGTGAGGGCCTCCAGCACGCGGACGGCCACTCGCAGCTGCTCGCCTCCACCAACCCCGCGTGTGTCGCGTACGACCCGGCGTACGGGTTCGAGATCGCGCACATCGTGCAGGACGGTCTGCGCCGGATGTACGGCTCCTCCGAGGAGCACCCGCACGGCGAGGACGTCTTCTACTACCTGACCGTCTACAACGAGCCCATCCAGCACCCGGCCGAGCCCCGGAACGTGGACGTCGAGGGCATCCTCAAGGGCATCCACCGCTTCAGGGTCGGCGACTCGGGCAGCATCCCGGCGCAGATCATCGCGTCCGGTGTCGCCGTGCCGTGGGCGGTCGAGGCCCAGGCGATCCTCGCCGACGAGTGGAACGTGAGGGCGGACGTCTGGTCGGCGACCTCCTGGAACGAGCTGCGCCGTGAGGCCGTCGAGGTGGAGCGGCACAACCTGCTCCACCCCGAGGAGGAGCAGCTCGTTCCGTATGTGACGCGGAAACTGACGGGTGCCGAGGGTCCGTTCGTGGCCGTCTCCGACTGGATGCGGAGCGTTCCGGACCAGATCGCGCGGTGGGTGCCGGGCACGTACCAGTCGCTGGGCGCGGACGGCTTCGGCTTCGCCGACACCCGGGGTGCGGCACGGCGCTTCTTCCACATCGACGCGCAGTCGATCGTGGTCTCGGTGCTGACCGAGCTGGCGCGTGAGGGCCGGCTCGACCGGTCGGTGCTGAAGCAGGCGATCGACCGCTACCAGTTGCTGGACGTCTCGGCCGCCGATCCGGGGGCGGCGGGCGGCGACGCCTAGGAGTGCGCCCCTCGCGGGGCGCGCCTCCCCCGCATGTGAAGGGGCCTTCGGCAGCAGCCGAGGGCCCCTTTTTTGTCTACCGGTTTCTGTCTACCGGTTTCTGTCTACCGGTTTCTGACTACCGGCGCGCCGCCCCCCTCCGGCAGCGCGCCGCAGGACCGGTCCGTCCCCCATGCCGGCTGGGAGCCGACCCGGTTGACACACTGTGACCTGCGGCACGTGCCCAGGGCGACGGATCTTTAGCGTTGTCACCCTGATGAGGGAAAGTGCTCCCAAACCAGCCTGGACAAGACAAGGCATGACCAGGCAAGACCGAACAAGAATGGCCTGGATGAGGCCTAGATGTGGCCTATCCCCGCGCCCGCCTCGGCGTTCTCGCCACGCTTGGTCAGGAAGGCCACCAGAACGGCGACCCCCGCGACACCGGCGGCGACGAGGCTGGCGAGGCCCATGCCGGAGATGAACGTGTCGTGCGCGACCTCGGTGACCTTCGCGGCGATCTCCTCGGGCGTGCCCTTGGCGACGGGTGCCATACCGACCTGAACGGCCTCCGAGGCCTGGTCGAGCTGGGCCTCGGTGAGCGGCGGGAGACCCGCCTCCTTCCAGTTGCCCGGCAGGTCGCTGCCCACCTTGGAGGCCATCACGGCGCCCAGGACCGCCGTACCGAGGCTGCCGCCGATCTGCATCGCGGCCTGCTGGAGACCGCCGGCGACACCGGAGAGCTCCATCGGCGAGTTGCCCACGATGACCTCGGTGGCGCCCACCATGACCGGGGCGAGGCCGAGGCCGAGGAGTGCGAACCAGAGCGACATCACGGCGCTGCCGGTGTCCGTGTCCAGCGTGGACATGCCGTACATGGCGATCGCCGTGAGCGCCATGCCGCCGGCCAGCGGGACGCGGGGTCCCGCCTTGGTGATGAGGACGCCCGCGAGCGGGGAGCCGACGATCATCATGCCGGTGAGCGGCAGCAGGTGCAGTCCCGCGTCGATCGGGGTCATGCCGTGCACGTTCTGCAGGTAGAACGTGACGAAGAACAGGCCGCCCATGAACGCGATGGCCATGAGGATCATCAGGACGACGCCCGCCGAGACCGGGACCGAGCGGAACAGCCCCAGCGGGATCAGCGGCTCCTTCACCCTGGTCTCCCAGAGGGCGAAGAGCGCGAAGCCCAGCACGGACGCACCGAGGAAGGCCCAGGTCATACCGCCGCCCCAGCCCCAGTCCGGGGCCTTGATGAGCGCCCAGACCAGGCAGAACATGGCGGCCGACAGCAGGGCGATGCCCAGGATGTCGAAGGAGCGCGGAGCGTTCTCCGCGCGGTGGTCGAGCAGCATCCAGGCGCCGAGGGCCACGGCGAGGATGCCGACCGGGACGTTGACGAAGAAGACCGACTGCCAGTTGACGTGCTCGACCAGCACGCCGCCGAGGATCGGGCCGCCCGCGGTGGAGGCGCCGATGACCATGCCCCAGATGCCGAGCGCCATGTTCAGCTTCTCGGCCGGGAACGTGGCGCGCAGCAGACCGAGTGCGGCCGGCATGAGCAGCGCGCCGAACAGGCCCTGGAAGACGCGGAAGGTGACGACCATGGGGATGGAGTCGGACAGGCCGATGATCCCCGAGGCCAGCGCGAAGCCCACCACGCCGACGAGGAACGTCTGGCGGTGGCCGAAGCGGTCGCCGAGCTTGCCGGCGGTGATCAGGGTGACCGCGAGGGCGAGGAAGTAGCCGTTCGTGATCCACTGAACATCGGCGAAACTGGCGCCGAGGTCCTTCTGGATCTCCGGGTTGGCGATCGCCACGATGGTGCCGTCGAGGGCCACCATCATGACCCCTACGGCCACGGTTATGAGAGTGAACCAGGGGTGGCCGCGCAGGCCCTTGGAGGGCTGCTGCTCCGACGGGGCGACCGGGATCCCGTCCCCCGGCCCCGTCGTGTCGATGGTGGTCTGACTAGTCATACGGCCGAGATTAATGACAGCCACTGACATTTGACAAACCAATTCACAATTCGGTAACTGTCACGTCACTTACAAATAGGCTGAGCTCGGGAAACGTCCACCTGAGCCGCCCGGACAGACCGACCGGACAGACCATCCGGACAGACCGACCGGACCGTCGGAGAAGAGGGCTCATGAACACGGTGACCCGACCGGGACTGCGCGAGCGCAAGAAACAGCGCACCCGGGACGCGCTGCTGCAGGCCGCCCTGGAACTGTTCACCACCCAGGGGTACGAGCACACGACCGTCGACGAGATCACCGAGGCCGTCGACGTCTCGCAGCGCACCTTCTTCCGGTACTTCGCGGGCAAGGAGGACGCGGCGTTCGCCGTCCAGGACATCGCGCACACACGGTTCGCCGCGGCCGTGCGCGAACGCCCGGTCGACGAGACCCCGTTGGAGGCGCTGCGCAACGCCGTCCTGAAGGACTGGGACACCATCGCCGAGGCCGTCGAACAGGTCGTGCCGATCGAGCTCTACCTGCGCATGTGCCGACTGACCGAGTCGACGCCCGCACTCCTCGCCGCTCATCTGCGCCGTAGCGACGAGGTGGGCGAGGAGGTCGCGCGGGTCATCGCCGAACGCGAGGGGCTCGACGTGGACACCGATCCGCGGCCACGCGTGGCCGTGGCCGTGTTCGCCGGTGTGATCCGTGTCATGGAGCGGCGCTGGGGGCTGAGCGAGGACCTCGGCGCCACCGAGACCCGCGCGCTGACGGTCAGGTATCTCGACGCGGTGGGGCCCGTGTTGACGGAGAAGTGGCATGCGGACCGAGGAGCGGCCGACACGCCGGTGAACGCAAGGGGTCCGCAAAACACCTGAGTCCGAAACGTGATCCCCCTCACTTGGTTAACGCGAGACCCTTCCGTTCTCCTAGTGTGTCCTTTCAGTGACTTCCTTCGACACCTCTCCCCAACTCAACGTCTGGCGCGCAGTCCTCGCACTCGCCGTCGTGTTCGTCATGCTGGCGACCACCGGCTGGACCGCGATCCGCGACCACCGGGGGGCATCGCCGCTTCAGGCCTCGCTCTCCGCGTGGAACCACGGGCACATCGACGGCCACGCGCTGCCGGACGCCGACTCCTCCCCAGGTCGGCTCGCCCGCTTCTTCGCCTCGCTCACCGAACGGCAGCGCACCGACCTCGCCGACCGCTACCCACTCGCGGTCGGCAACATGAACGGCGCTCCCGTCGAGCTGCGCTACCGCGCGAACCACGTCGCGCTGGAGAAGCAGCGCGACATCGAGCTCGAACGTACGCACGACAAGCGGCTCTCCTCCCACGGTCAGTACGACGCGGGTCGCCGTATGAACCGCTTCGAGGACCTGATGCAGCCGGGCCGGCGGATCCTCGCCTTCGACCCCGAGGGCTCGGGCCGGGTCGCCGAGGTGTTCGGCGACCTCACCACGGCCGAGCGCGTCTCGGTGGTCGTGCCCGGCGTCGACACCGACGTGCTCACCTTCCAGCGCACGGTCCGCAGGTACTCGGCGCCCGCCGGCATGGGGAGCGCCCTGTACACGGCCGAGCGCGCGATCGCCCCCGCGACCCGTACGGCGGTGATCGCCTGGGCCGACTACACGGCGCCCAACGGGCTCGGCATGGAGGCGGCCACCGCGCTGCGCGCCGAGCAGGGCGCGGTCCGGCTCAACGCGCTGGTGCGCGCGCTGCCCGGCCACTCGCCCGTCGCGCTGTACTGCCACAGCTACGGCTCGGTGCTGTGCGGGGTCGCCGCGCGCCGGCTGCCCGCCCGGGTCTCCGACATCGCGGTGGCGGGCAGCCCCGGCATGCGCGTCGAGAAGGCGTCCCAGCTGCGCACCTCGGCCCAGGTCTGGGCGACCCGGGACGCCGACGACTGGATCCAGGACGTGCCGTACCTGGAGGTCGGCGGCCTCGGCCACGGCGCCGACCCGGTGTCCGCGGCGTTCGGGGCACGGGTACTGTCGGCGGACGGCGCGAGGGGCCACGCGGGCTACTTCGAGCCCGGCACCGAGAGCCTGCGCAACTTCGCCGAGATCGGTGTTGGCGCGTATCGCGCGGTGCACTGCGCACAGCAGGGACGCCAGGAAAACGCGTGTCAGGAGGGACTGCCCGCCGCCGTTGCGGCCTGACGCGCGTAGAGGACGAAGAAATCACCGGCTGCCGGAGGAGGGGACGAAGACGCGCCTCACGCATACGATGAGCCGCATGGGTGACGTTCTGGCTGGATTTCATGCCGCCTGGGAGTTCGAGTCGGACTCCGTACTCATCCGCTTCGAACGGGGAATCCGCACGCCGAAGCTGTTCCAGGCACTCGGCGAGCGGCGCATCCCGCTGGAAGCGATCGCGGCGGTGACGCTGACACCGGGGAAGCGCGGGACCGTCGTCCTGCACGCCGTGCCACGACCGGGCGCCGACCCCCTGATGGAGGCGGCCGCGGGCCAGCTCAAGGAGGCCGGCGACCCGTACCGGCTCGTCCTGCCCGCCGAGCGCGAGACCCTCGCCGAGTACTACGCGGACGAACTGCGCGCACGGATCACCGAGGACGAGAGCCCGGCGGAGCGGTACCTCGTGGCCCCGCCCCAGGCGCCGCTGCAGTTCAAGGCGTACGACGCGAAGGCCTCCTTCGACGGGAAGTCCGTGTCGTTCCGGTGGTTCTGGACGGGGGCCTCCTCGGCGAAGTGGAAGGCCGGCGACCAGAGATTTCCCGTCGCCGCGCTGAGCGGGGTCGAGTGGCGCTCCCCCGAGCTCTTCGAGGGGCATCTGCGACTGATCGGCCGCGACGGGGACGGGGCTCCGCCCCTTCAGGCCGACCAGGATCCCGCTTCCGTCGTGTTCGGGCTCGGGTACGGGCCGGTGCACGAGTCGCTGCCGTTCGCGGCCGCGGTCCTGGCGGCGGTGCGCTCCGCGGTGCCGGCCGGTGCGGTACCCGCGGCGGGGCCGCGGCGTGACCCCGCCGACATAGCCGACCGCATTCGGCACCTGGGCGAGCTGCACGAGGCGGGGCTGGTGACGGACGAGGAGTTCAGCACGAAGAAGGCGGAGCTGCTGGCGGAGCTCTAGCCGGCCGTCGTCGGCACGGCCCCGCGCCCCTGACGGGGCCGGGGCTCAGCCGTGGGCTCATGCCAGGGCTCGTACTCGGGCTCATACCTGGGTATGACATGAAGCCCGGCTCCCAGGTATGACGGCACTGCGAGGACCGCTGCCTAGGCTGTTGAGGTCATGAGCGGCGCGACTCCTCCTCCCGGCCGAAAGGTCCGCACCCCGCCGGAGCCCGTGCCCGGGCCACAGCCCGGGCGGGCGCCCAGGCGGTGGGTGCGGCGGCTGCCGTACGTGATCGTGCTGGGGTTCACCGCCAGCCTGATCCCCACCACCGCTCAGGTCCTCGGGAACGACTACGGCGTGAACGACGGGCTGGCCGGAGCGCTCGGGTTCGCCCAGGCCGGGCCGCTGCTGCTGGCCGTGAGACGCCCGCTGCAGGCGTGGTGGATCGTCATCGTGGCGGATGTCGTCGGGGCGGTCGCCGTGCTGCAGTCCGACGCCGTGGGCCGCCCCTCTCCCTGGACCCCCATGGTCATCGTGGGCTATCTGGTCCTGTGCGTCGCGCTGTCCCTGCGCGAGACGCGCCGTACGGTGCTCGGCGTCTGGCTGGTCACCACGGCCGCGTCTCTCGTACTGAGCGCGGGCCGGGACCCGGGCACCTCTGACGGCGGCACGGACGGCCCGAACACCGGCATCCTGCTCATCATCCTCAGCGGTGTCGTGCTGCTGCTCGGCTCGCTGGTGCGGGAGCGCGGCGAGACCCGGCGCCGGCTCGTCGAGCAGGAGGCCATCAGCGAGACCGAGCGGGCCCGGCGCACCCTCCTGGAGGAACGGGCGCGGATCGCACGGGAGTTGCACGACGTCGTGGCCCACCACATGACCGTGATCGCGGTCCAGGCGGACTCCGCCCCGTACCGGCTCTCCGGCGTGTCCGACGACGTGCGCGGGGAGTTCGAGTCGATAGCCGCCGGCGCCCGCGACTCGCTCGGCGAGATGCGGCGGCTGCTCCAGGTGCTGCGCAGCGAGGACGCGCAACAGGAACGGGCCCCGCAGCCGGGCCTCGACAAGCTGCACCAGCTCGTCGAGGCGACCACACGCGGTGGCGTCCCGGTGGAACTGTCCCTCCCCGAACCCGGCTCCCTCACGACGTCGACGAAACTGTCACCGGCCGTCGACCTGTCCGCGTACCGCATCGTCCAGGAGGCCCTGTCGAACGTCGTACGGCACGCCCCGGGCGCCACCGCCCACGTGTCGGTCTCCGCCGACGAGCGCCACCTGACGGTGCTCGTCGTCAACGGGCCCGCCGCGAAGCCCGTTTCGCGGCTGGAGTGGAGCGGCACCGGGCACGGCCTCGTCGGCATGGGCGAGCGCGTACGGTTGGTCGGCGGCACCCTCGATGCCGGGCCGCTGCCCGACGGGGGGTTCCGTGTGGCGGCGCGGCTCCCGATGACCACGCCCGACGAGCCCGATGAGCCCGATGAGCCCGACAAAAGGAGTCCGTCCTCCCCATGACCATCCGGGTGATCATCGTCGACGACCAGGCCATGGTGCGCGCCGGATTCGCCGCCCTGCTGGCCGCCCAGAGCGACATCGACGTCGTGGGCGAGGCCCCGGACGGCAAGCAGGGCGTCGAGCTGGCACTCCGAGCGCACCCCGACGTCGTCCTCATGGACGTACGGATGCCCGAAATGGACGGTCTGACGGCGGCGCGCGAACTGCTCGACCCGGGAGACTCTCAGGAAACCGAGTCGTACCGCCCGAAGGTGCTGATGCTGACCACCTTCGACGTGGACGACTACGTGTACGAGGCGCTGCGCGCCGGAGCGTCGGGGTTCCTCCTCAAGGACGCGCCCCCGGCCGACCTGATCGCGGCGGTACGCGTGGTGGCGGCGGGGGACGCGCTGCTCGCCCCGAAGGTGACGCGCCGTCTGATCGCCGACTTCGCGCAGTCGCGGCCCGCCCCGCGCAGGAAACGGGCGCTGCGGCTGAAGGGCCTGACCCCGCGCGAGACCGAGGTGCTGGAGCTGATCGCCCGCGGTCTGTCCAACCAGGAGATCGCGGACCATCTGGTGCTGGCCGAGCAGACGGTGAAGACCCACATCGGCCGCGTCCTCGCGAAGCTGGACCTGCGCGACCGCGCCCAGGCCGTGATCTTCGCCTATGAGTCGGGGCTGGTCACGCCCGGCGACCGGTAGCCGCCGGGCGTGGTGGCACGGCCGGGGCCCTACTCCCGGCCCGCCGAGGTGAACGACATGTCCGGGTAGCGCTCGCCCGCCACCTTGGCCGCGATCGGCTCCAGGAGGGCGAGCTCGTCGTCGGTGAGGACGATGCGCGTCGCGGCCACGTTCTCCTCCACCCTGCTGGCCTTGCGGGTGCCCGGGATGGGGACGACCGGCAGGCCGTGCACGCTCGCCTGCTGCTGCACCCAGGCGAGGGCGATCTGGCCGGGTGTGGCTCCGTGGGACTCGGCGACCGAGCGGACCGGCTCCAGGAGCGCCGCGTTGGCGGCCGCGTTGTCGCCGGTGAAACGGGGCATGAAACGGCGGAGGTCCTGGTCGGTCAGGTCCTTCTCGGCGTTCGAGAAGGAACCCGTCAGGAAGCCCCGGCCGAGCGGTGAGTACGGCACGAGGGCCACGCCCAGCTCGCTCGCGGCCGGGACGACACCCGCCTCGATGTCGCGGCTGAAGAGGGACCACTCCGACTGCACGGCCGCGATGGGGTGCACGGCCTGGGCGGCCCGCAGCTCGCTGCCGGTGACCTCGCTCAGCCCGAGGTGCTTCACCTTGCCCTCGCGGACCAGCTCGGCCATGGTGCCGACGCTCTCCTCGATCGGCACCTCCTGGTTCAGCCGGTGCATGTAGTAGAGGTCGATCGCCTCGACGTCCAGGCGCTTGAGGCTGACCTCCACGGCCTCACGGATGTACGGCGGGTCGTTGCGGATGATCCGCCGCGTGGGGTCGTCCGCCGGGATCGAGAGGGCGAACTTCGTGGCGATGACCACCTCGTCCCGGTGCGCCTTGAAGAAGGGGGACAGGAACTTCTCGTTCTCCCCCGCGCCGTACGCGTCGGCCGTGTCGTAGAGCGTGACACCCAGTTCCAGCGCCCGTTCCAGAGTGGCCCGCGACTCCTCGGCGTCCGAGGGGCCGTAGGCGAAACTCATGCCCATGCAGCCGAGGCCCTGTACGCCGACCTGGGGCCCGCCGTCGCCGAGCGCCACCTTCATGATCCTGCCGTTCGTCATCGGGAACCCTCCAACGCCAAGGCGCGCTCGGCGTCCGCGTAGAAATCGATCTTCCGGTCGAGCACCGCGAGCGTGCCCTGGAGTTCGGCGATCCTGGCCAGTACGTCCTCCCGGGTGGCCTTCAGCAACGCGAAGCGCTCCCCGTAGGTGTGGTCGCCCTCACGGACCAGTTCCGCGTACCGCACCATGTCCGCGACCGGCATACCGGTGAGCCGGAGCTTGCCGACGAGGTCCAGCCAGTCCAGGTCGCGATTGCTGTAGCGGCGCTGGCCGGTGTGGGAGCGGTCGATGTGCGGCATCAGCCCGATGCGCTCGTACCAGCGCAGGGTGTGCGCCGTCAGGCCGGTGAAGGCGGCGACCTCGCTGATCGTGTACTTGTCCTGACCGTCCGGCCGCCGGTCGGCGTGCCATGCGGTGGCACAGCTGGCGTTCCGGGTGCCTGTTGTCTCCATCACCGTCATGACCTCAACGCTAGAACCCTGGAGTGAACTCGAAGCAAGCGGAACCGGAGGAAATAACCTGGGAAATTCCCACGACGGCCTGCGGCTCCACTGGCTACCGTTCACCTCATGAGTCTCGTACGCCGTGCCGTCGCCGAGGACGCGGAGGAAGTCCTGCGTCTGCGGCAGGTGATGATCGATGCGGTGGGTGGGGCGGACACGTCCGCCGACTGGCAGACGGAGTCCCTGCCGACGATTCGCGCCAAGCTCGCCGACACGGACGGGACCTTCGCGGCCTTCGTGGTCGACCATCCCGAGAAGCCCGGGGCGCTCGCCGCGCTGGTGGTCGGGACGATCGAGTACCGGATCGGGCGGGCCCGGAACCCGCACGGCACCATCGGGTACGTGTTCAGCGTCGCCACCGACCCGGACCAGCGCCGCCGGGGCCACGCCCGCGCCTGCATGGAGGTTCTCCTCGACTGGTTCCGTGAGAAGGGCGCAGGTCAGGTCGACCTCACCGCCTCCGCCGAGGCCCGGCCGCTGTACGCCTCGCTCGGTTTCCGGCGCACACCCGACCCCTTGATGCGGCTGCGTTTCTGAGCCGCCTAGTCTCGTACACATGTCCCTTGAGAGCCTGACGTTGATCGAGAACTGGCCGGTGTCCACGGCCGCGGCGGCCGTCGTGCGCGCGGACGGCACCGTCCTCGGGTCGTACGGCCCGACCGGGCACCGTTTCCCGCTGGCCTCGGTCACGAAGCCGCTCGCCGCGTACGCCGTGCTGGTCGCGTACGAGGAGGGGGCCGTGGAACTGGACGAGCCGGCGGGCCCGCCCGGCTCCACGGTCCGGCATCTCCTCGCTCACACCTCCGGGCTGGCGTTCGACGAGCACCGGGTGACGTCCGCGCCCGGGGAGCGGCGGCTGTACTCGAACGCGGGGTTCGAGGTGCTGGGGGACCATGTGGCGAAGGCGACGGACATCCCGTTCGCCGAGTATCTGCGGCAGGCGGTGCTGGAGCCGCTCGGGATGACGTCCACGACGCTCGACGGCTCGCCCGCCAAGGACGGGGTCTCGACGGTGGACGATCTGGTGCGGTTCGCGGCGGAGGTGCAGGCGCCGCGGCTGCTCGACCCTCGGACGGTCGCGGAGGCGATGACGGTCCACTACCCGGGCACGAAGGGCGTCCTGCCGGGTTACGGGCACCAGAACCCCAACGACTGGGGCCTCGGCTTCGAGATCCGCGACTCCAAGTCCCCGCACTGGACGGGGACTTCGTCCTCGCCGCGCACCTTCGGCCACTTCGGCCAGTCGGGCACGTTCCTGTGGGTCGATCCGGTGGTGGGTGCGGCGTGCGTGGCGTTGACGGACCGTGCGTTCGGGCCGTGGGCTATCGAGGCGTGGACGCCGTTCACGGATGCGGTGCTGTCCGAGTTGCACAGCTGACGCCATCCCCTGGCCGACTGCACCAGTCGCGTCATTCACGCCACCAGAGTGCAACCGACTGATCACTCTCGGCTACGGAAACCCGGCGGGACGGCGCCTCGCGTTTCGCAAGTGGGCCCCTGACCGGCGATGATGCCGACCAGGGGCAACCGGGCGCGTGAGCCTGTGTCAGCCGTCGTTCTCCGCCGACGGTATGGCGGCGCCCGGCACGTCCTGCGGAGCGTAGATCTTCTTCTCACCCGGGTACGGCTTCGCCCAGTTGTGGGTCTCGTACCACGTGAGGTGGTTCATCTGGGCGGGGGGAGCGTAGTCCGGAACGGCGTTGGGACCGGTCAGCCGCTGCTTCGGCTTCCACTGGTCCCACTGGGCGGCGATGTCCTTCATGTCCTCCGGCACCGAGGGCGACGGCACGGCCGCTGCCTTCAGGTCCTGCGCCGCGGGGGTGTCCAGACCACAGGAGGGCGCGGTCTTCACACCGGCGGTCAGCGAGGTCCGGTTGGGCAGCACCTTGAACGGTGTGTAGTCCGGGCTCTGGGTGAACGCCGAGGCCATCGGGGTGGCCGCGGTGTCCTTCTGGTTCATCGGCTGGACCCCGAGGATCTGCTCGATGGTCCGCATCATGGTGATCTGGGAGTAGTAGTGGCTGTCCACCGTGGAGTGCTTGGCCCAGGGGCTGATGATCTGGACCGGGGCACGGTGGCCGTCGACGTGGTCGAGACCCGCCTGGGAGTCGTCCTCGACGACGAAGATCGCCGAATCCTTCCAGTACTTGCTGTGCGAGATCTCGTCGACGATCTGGCCCACGGCGAGGTCGTTGTCCGCGACCTGGGAGGCAGCGCTCACCGGGCCACCGGTGTGGTCGCTGGAGAGCCAGAACATGTTCAGGTTCGCCGGTCCGTTCTTCTCGAAGTCCTTCTTCCAGATCTGTGCCCGGTAGACGTCCGGGACGCTGGTGTCGAACTTCGGGAAGCCGTGCACCGACACGTCGTTGAGCGACGGGATCGGCGAGGTCGAGTTCAGCGGGTAGGCGGTGTCCTGACCGGTCGCCGCCATGTTCTTGCTGTCGCAGTACAGGTTCTGCCAGCTGGCGCCCGACGGCTTGGTCAGGAACTGCTGGAACTCACCGAAGTTCCGGACGGACTTGCCGGCCGCCTGCGCACCGGTCCAGATGAAGCCGGTCTTCTGGTGGCCGAGGGCGTCGTCCTCGGTGTCGTAGCTGCGGGCGTACTCACCGGCCGATGACTCGGTGTACTCCGGGTCGTCGGCCTGCATCAGCCAGTTGTGGCCCTCGGCGGAGTTGGTGCCGATGTCGTACGTGTTGTCGTACAGGCCGAACTGCTTGGCCAGGGCGTGCTGGTTCGGCGTCACATTGTCACCGAACTCGGTCAGCGACGGGTCGCCGTTGCCCTGCGGCATGTCACCGAAGACCTGGTCGTAGGTCCGGTTCTCCTTGACGAGCAGGAAGACGTGCTTGATCGTCGAGGGGTCGCCGAGCTTGACCGGGACCGGCACCGGCTTGGCCGGTGAGCCGTCGGACTTCTTGAGCGACTCGCCGTTCCAGCCGTTCTGCTTGAAGACCTTGCCGGTGTAGGACTTGATCACGCTGTCGTCGGGCAGCGTGAACTTCTGCACGCTCGACGTCGTGTCGTGGGTGCCGCGACCGCCGGTGGCCTTACGGCGGGCGTCGATGCCACGGGTGTTGGAGACGTACACCTCGTTGCCGGAGGTGGTGATCTCCGAGGGGAAGTAGTCCGTGGGGAGCAGGCCGACGTAGCTGACCGGCTCCTGCGCGGAGGTGTACTTGTAGACGGCGACGGCGTTGGCGCGGCCGAGGGTCACCAGCAGGTGACCGTCGTCGGTGAGGGTCACCGCGTCGGGCTCGTAGCCCACCTGGGCCTTGGCCCACGGCTGGGTGGAGATGGTCTGGACGACCTCGTCCTTCGCCGTGTCGATGACCGAGACGTTGTTGTCGGCGGTGTTGGTGACGAACACCACGCCGTTCTTGGCGTACACGGCGGTCGGGTGCAGACCGACGTCGATGCCGGCGACCGCGGCGTCCTGGTTCGCCAGGTCGATGACGCTGACCGTGCCGCTGGTGGTGGCAGCGGTCTTCTGGTCGGCGAGTACCTGCGTGCCGTACGAGTTGATCGTGGGCTCGCCGGGCTTGGCCGGGCGACCGCCCTCGTTGCTCACGTAGAGCTTGTCGCCGACGACGACCATGCCGCGCGGGGCGTTGCCCACGTTCCAGCTCTGCTTGATGGTCCCGGTCGCGGCGTCGATGGCGACGACCCGGTTCTGGCCGTTGACCGCGGAGTACACGGTATTGCCGTCGGCCGAGAACGTCGCCGCGCCCACCAGGGCGTGCTTGGACCCCTGCGCCGGGATGCTGACGGTCCTCGGGCCGGCGACGCTGCCGTTCGCGTTCACGGTGAACACGGTGTAGCCGTCCGGCTGGCCCAGCCACAGCTGCTTGCCGTCGGGCGAGTACGTCGGGCCTTCCTGGCCCACGTTGTTGCTGCCGATGCGGGGGTTCGACGACGCGGCCTTGCTGACGAGCTGCTGCGTCTCCCAGTTCTTCAGGTCCACGATGGCCAGGGCCGCGCCACCGTCGGTGACCGAGGCGGCCATGTGCGTGCCGTCCGGGCTGACCGAGGACGACATGATCTTGCCCTGGTTGATGACAAGACGGTCGCCGTACGGGGCGATGTACTGGTCGCTGGAGACGACCTGGCCGTCCTCGGTGACCTGGCCTACCTGGTCCGTGTCGAACTGATGGGTCTGCGCGAGCGCCGTGCCGGCGGCCACGAGGGCGACAGCGGTGGTGCCCGCCGTCAACAGCGGCATCCGGCGGCCGATGCGTCTGGCGATGAGGTTGATCCGCGCTTCCTCGACGAGCTTGCGGCGGCGAGTTACCTGCATGGAGTGCTATCCCTTCGGGGTGGTGTCGAGCAGTTCGACGTTGCCGTCGAACTGCCACAGCGGGTTCGGTGCGTCCCCGTCGGGGGTCCGCACCAGGAAGTAGCCGTTCACTTCCTTCGGTCCATCGCCATCGGCCATGAACCGCCCGTCCGGAGTGACGTCGAGTTGGTAGATGGCCTGTCCTGTGGCCTCGACGCCGGGAAGATGCCAGGTCACGACGCAGCGCCAGTCGTTGCCCGGGCCCTCCGCTGCGACCCTGGTGCTGCCCTTGTTGCACGACGCCGTGGCCTTCAACTGGGCCTCGGTGACGGCGGGCCGGTTGAGTTGGCCGGTCTGGATCCGGTACAGGTGCGCGAACGCCGTGGCGAGCGAGCGCTGCACCTTGTCCTGCTCGATCCCGGAGCCCGTCGCCGAGGTCGTCGCGGCGACAACCGCGAACGACGCGGCGGCCACCCCGACGAGCGGTAGGACTCCGACGGTGATCGCGCGGCGGCCCGAACCGTCGTGGGTCAGGTTGGTGAAGTCGCGCCGTACGAAGAGCACATACGCCAGCGCCGTCGCGACCACGGCCCACACGAGGCTGACACCGATGCCGATCAGCAGCGGGCCGAGTTGCCGGGGGCTGGTGAACAGGCCGTTCCAGGAGATGAAGGCGTAGCTCGGAAGGGCGACGCGCACGGCCACAGGAAGCGGCAGCATCTGGGCGACCGCCATCGCGAGCGAGACGAACACGGGCACCAGCAGCCCCATCGGGGACCGTCCCAGCGTGACCGATCCGAGGAGGCCGAGTGCGGCGAGCGCCAAGGTCGGAGCGAGGACGCAGACCCAGGCGAGCACGACCGGGACGGCGGCGTCCGACGGTGCCAGGAGATGGCCGTCGAGACCGACCAGCGGCTGGTTGCCGACCACGAGGAGGCCGCCGACGGTGCTGGAGACCGCGAGCCCGGCCACGAGCAGCAGCAGGACGGTGAGACTGGCCACCGCCTTCGCCACGAAGATCCGCCGGGGCGAGCGGACCGCCATGAGCAGATGGCGCCAGGTGCCGAGCCGGTCCTCGGAGGCGAACACGTCACCGGCCACGACCGAGGTCAGCAGCGGGAGCGCCCAGGTCCCCGCGAAACCGAGCATCACCAGCGGCCCGGCCCACCCGGAGGCGAGCATCCAGCGCCCGAAGAGGGTGTCGACAGGAAGTGTGCTCTGCCGGCTCACCCCGGCGACGAAGAGGGCGGGAGCGATCCAGCAGGCGAGGACCAGCAGGCGGATTCGCCACTGGGAGACCAGCTTGACGAGCTCGAAGCGGCAGGCGCGGGTGACGGGGACGCGACGGCCCTCGGTCACCTGCTCGTGTTCCTGTTCCCCGCTCCGGGTGAGGGTCGTGGTCATCTGCCCGCCTCCTGCTGCTCGGTGAGGGCCAGAAACGCGGCTTCGAGTGGCGAGACCACGGGAGTGAGCTCGCGCGGCGCGACGCCCTTCTCCACGAGCCGCACCACGAGTTGGTCGAGGGCGGGCACCAGGGCGCGTACGACGAGCAGTTCGGCGTCCTGCCGTGTCCCGGCGTCGTCGATGACCTGGATCCCCGGCGCGTCGTCCGCCAGCCGGCGCGCGGCCTGCGGGTCGGAGGTGAGCAGCCGGTAGTCGAGTTCACGGTTCTCGGTGGCCAACTCGCTCAGCGGGCCGGAGAAGACGACGCGCCCGGCGGCGAGGATGGTCACCTCGGAGCACAGCGCCTCGAGGTCGTCCATGTTGTGGCTGGAGAGCACGACGGCGGTTCCGTCGGCCGCGAGCCGGTTGAGGACACCGTGCACGTGCTTCTTGCCCGCCGGGTCGAGGCCGTTGGACGGTTCGTCGAGCACGAGCAGCCGGGGCTTGGTCAGCAGGGCGGCGGCAAGCCCGAGCCGCTGGCGCATGCCGAGGGAGAAGCCGCGGGTACGGTCGTCGGCGACGTCGGTGAGACCGACCTCGGCGAGGACGTTGTCGATCCCCGCCGTGCGCGCGTCGTGGCTGCGGAGCGCGGCCAGCGCGGCGAGGTTCTGCCGTGGGGTGAGCGAGGGGTAGAGAGCGGGGCCGTCCACGAAGCCGGCGACACCGTGGGGAGCGTCGAGTGTCCGCTCGACCGGTGTACCGAGGACCTCCAGGCGACCGCCGTCGGCCACCGCGAGCCCCAGCAGAAGGCCGAGCAACGTCGTCTTTCCGGCGCCGTTCGGTCCGACCAGGCCATGGATCTGACCCTGCGTTACATCGAGATCGATGCCGTCCAGGGCGACGACATTGCCGAAACTCTTCGTGATACCGCGAGCCCGGATTGCGCGGAGTTCTTCCATGGGTCCCTTCCTTCAAATGCCTCAAGGACCCTATGGATTGATCATGCTGCTCACGGGGATGGAGAGTTGAATCTATGCAGAACACGAAACGACTTGGCATTCTCGACGTCGCCGCCGAGCTGAAACTTCCGCGTTCCGGCCAGAATATTTGCCATTACTTGGGCAAAGTCAGGTGCTTTCATTAATGAGTTGCAAGGGTGAATGTCGCGATGAATGCCAACTGGGCACGGAGCGGAACTGAGCTGCGCCCTCACTGCGGGCCGTGGTCTCCTCCGCGGCCCGCGGCCCACCGAAGCCTTGGTCTACGAGCGCCCGACGACGACCTGAACGTCATCCCCCTGCCCGCTGGCGGTCAGGCGCCGCCAGGTAAGGCCGAGGGGCAGCGCGGTCACCGGCAAGATGGCGCAGCCGGGAAGAGCGTGGCGAGGGCGGTCTCTGTACCGACGCTGTGGAACACCTGGATCCATGCGGTCATCGAATGCGGAAATGCTCGGATCGCCTTCGGCACGTTTTATATAGGTGTACTTCTATCTTCAGGCGACAGGCCGCGCTGGCGGAGTGCCGCACCCGTGCGTTGCGTCGGCCCCGGAGGGGCCCCGGCACCGCGAACGGCGGCACGGGCCGCCGGTGAGTACACCCTCACACTCGCTCACCCGGCGGCCATCTCCCAGATCAGCAACTCCGCCGCCGTAACCGCGAACGCGTCCATCTCCTCCGCGTCCGCGATCCGGGCGGCGTCCCCGGCCGCCAGCTCCGCGCCGTCCAGTCGCACCTCACCCCGCACCACATGCACATACAGGAACGCCGCGTCCGGAACCGCCGTACGTTCGCCCCCGGCCAACCGCCGCACGTGCAGCATCGCACCGGCCTCCGGAACCGCGTACGGCGTGGAGTCGGCGATGCCGCGGACGATCTCGTACGCGGGCTCGCCGCCGGGCTCCAGCGGCGCCAGCCACATCTGGACGAACGTCAACGGAACGTCCCCGTCGTTGCGCTCCACATGCCGCACCCCGCCCGCCGAGCTCAGCCGCTGCACGTCCCCGGGTCGTACGACCGTCTCGTGGCCGGCGGAGTCACGGTGCGTCAGCTCGCCCTCCACCACCCACGTCACGATCTCCGTGTGGCTGTGCGGATGCTCGTCGAAACCGGCACCGGGCGCGAGCCGTTCCTCGTTGCAGCCGAGCAGCGGACCGAAGCGGAGGTTGTCCGGGTCGTAGTGCGGGCCGAAGGAGAAGGCATGGAAAGAAATGATTCCAGCGGCGAGGTCCCCACCGCTGTAGCGCTCACCGGCGCGCCGTACATCCATCACATACTCCACGGTAGCGACCCACCGCCTCACCCCGGCGTCCTGATAAGGCAGTCTTGTCCCGTGCCCGATGCCAGTAATTCCTCGCCCCACGACGCCCCTCCCATCCACCCGCACGCCGGAACGCTGAAGCGGCTGGAGAAGTCGTCCGGAAGTCTCGCAGCCCAGGCCATCGCGCGCATGGACGAGACGCTGCCGTGGTACCGGGCGATGCCCCCGGAGAACCGGTCGTGGATCGGGCTGGTCGCCCAGGCCGGTATCGCCGCCTTCACCGAGTGGTTCCGGCATCCGGATGCCCCGCAGGCCATCTCCACCGATGTCTTCGGGACCGCTCCGCGCGAGCTGACCCGGGCCATCACCCTGCGGCAGACCGTCGAGATGGTGCGGACCACCATCGAGGTGATGGAGAGCGCCATCGACGAGGTGGCCGCTCCCGGCGACGAGTCCGTGCTGCGCGAGGCGCTCCTCGTGTACGCGCGCGAGATCGCCTTCGCCACCGCCCAGGTGTACGCCCAGGCCGCCGAGGCGCGCGGCGCGTGGGACGCCCGGCTGGAGTCGCTCGTCGTGAACGCCGTGCTGTCGGGCGAGGCCGACGAAGGAGCCGTGTCGCGAGCCGCCGCGCTCGGCTGGAACGCGCCCGCCAACGTGTGCGTGGTCCTCGGGACCGCCCCCGACGGTGACAGTGAGCTGACCGTCGAGGCGATCCGGCGCGCGGCCCGGCACGCCAAGCTGCAGGTGCTCACGGGAGTTCTCGGCGACCGGCTGGTCGTCATCGCCGGTGGCAGCAGTGATCCGCTGCAGGTGGCCAAGTCGCTGATCGGTCCGTATGCCGCGGGCCCCGTGGTGGCCGGGCCGATCGTGCCCGATCTGCTGGCCGCCACCCGGTCCGCGCAGGCCGCCGCGGCCGGGCTCAAGGCGTGTTCCGCCTGGCAGGACGCGCCCCGGCCCGTGCTGGCGGACGATCTGCTTCCGGAGCGCGCGATCGCCGGGGATCCGAGCGCTCGCGAGCAGTTGGTGGAGGAGATCTACAGACCACTGGAGGAGGCCGGTTCGGCGCTCCTGGAGACCCTCAGTGTGTATCTGGAGCAGGCGTCAAGTCTGGAGGGGGCCGCACGGATGCTTTTCGTTCACCCCAACACCGTGCGCTACCGGCTTCGACGTGTGACTGACGTCACCGGATGGTCACCGTCTGATGTACGCTCCGCGTTCACCCTACGCATCGCACTGATCCTGGGGCGCCTGGTCGACGGGGACCCCCCGGCCTAGGGTTTTGTCGAGGGCCCACAAAACGCTCTCGTGTTCTTCGTCCCTGTCCCCACGGGCGGCCCCGGCCGTCCCCAAGAGAGAGTGTGAGAGTGCTCGTACTCGTCGCTCCCGGCCAGGGCGCCCAGACGCCCGGCTTCCTGACCCCCTGGCTCGAACTGCCCGGCGCCGCCGACCGAATCGGCATGTGGTCGGACGCCATCGGGCTGGACCTCGCCCACTACGGCACCCAGGCCGATGCGGATGCCATCCGTGACACCGCCGTGGCCCAGCCGCTGCTGGTCGCGGCCGGCATCCTGTCCGCCGCGGCACTGAGTACGGCATCATCTGCCGCTGCCGCGGCGGGCACGCCCGACGCGGTCGCCGGCCACAGCGTCGGCGAGATCACCGCGGCCGCGTTCGCGGGCGTCCTCGACGACACCGCCGCCCTGACCCTCGTACGCAAGCGGGGTCTGGCCATGGCCGAGGCCGCCGCGATCACCGAGACCGGCATGTCCGCGCTGCTCGGCGGCGACCCCGAGACGACGGTCCCGCACCTGGAGAAGCTGGGCCTGACCCCGGCGAACGTGAACGGCGCGGGACAGATCGTGGCCGCCGGCACCCTGGAGCAGCTCGCCGCGCTGGAGGCGGACAAGCCGGAGGGTGTGCGCCGGGTCGTTCCCCTCAAGGTCGCGGGGGCCTTCCACACGCACCACATGGCACCCGCGGTCGACGCGCTCGCCAAGGCCGCCGAGGCCCTGACGCCGGCCGAGCCCAAGGTCGCCTACGTGTCGAACAAGGACGGGCAGACCGTCGCCACCGGCGCCGAGGTGCTGTCCCGTCTGGTCGGCCAGGTCGCCAACCCGGTGCGCTGGGACCTGTGCATGGAGACGTTCAAGGAGCTGGGCGTGACCGCGCTCGTCGAGGTGTGCCCTGGCGGCACGCTCACCGGTCTCGCCAAGCGTGGGCTGCCCGGCGTGCGGACGCTGGCGCTGAAGACCCCAGACGACCTAGACGCTGCTCGCGAGCTCATCGCGGAGGCGTCGACATCTGCCGCTGCCGCGGCGGGTGCCTGAGCAAGGAGCCCTCAGAGCAATGTCGAAGATCAAGACACGCAAGGGCGCACCCTACGCACGCATCCTCGGTGTCGGCGGCTACCGTCCGGTCCGGGTGGTGCCCAATGAGGTGATCCTGGAGACGATCGACTCGTCCGACGAATGGATCCGTTCGCGTTCCGGCATCGAGACCCGGCACTGGGCGAGCGACGAGGAGACCGTCGCCGCGATGTCGGTCGAGGCGTCCGGCAAGGCCATCGCCGACGCGGGGATCAGGGCCGAGCAGATCGGCGCCGTGGTCGTCTCGACCGTCTCGCACTTCAGCCAGACCCCGGCCGTCGCCACGGAGATCGCCGACAAGCTGGGCACGAACAAGGCCGCGGCCTTCGACATCTCGGCGGGCTGCGCGGGCTTCGGGTACGCGCTCACGCTCGCCAAGGGGATGGTCGTCGATGGCTCGGCAGAGTACGTACTTGTCGTCGGTGTCGAGCGGCTGTCCGACCTGACCGACCTGGAGGACCGGGCCACGGCCTTCCTGTTCGGTGACGGCGCGGGGGCCGTGATCGTCGGCCCCTCCGAGGAACCGCACATCGGCCCGACCGTGTGGGGCTCCGAGGGCGACAAGTCCGACACGATCAAGCAGACGGTGCCGTGGAACGAATTCAGGCTCGGCGACGTCTCCAAGCTCCCGCTGGACAGCAAGGGCAACGTCAAGTTCCCCGCGATCACGCAGGAGGGCCAGGCGGTGTTCCGCTGGGCCGTGTTCGAGATGGCGAAGGTCGCCCAGCAGGCGCTGGACGCGGCCGGGATCACCCCGGACGAACTGGATGTCTTCATCCCGCACCAGGCCAATGTGCGGATCATCGACTCGATGGTGAAGACCCTCAAACTGCCGGAGCATGTCACGGTCGCCCGTGACATCCGCACCACCGGCAACACCTCGGCCGCCTCGATCCCGCTCGCGATGGAGCGGCTCCTGGCGACCGGCGAGGCGAAGAGCGGCGACACCGCGCTCGTCATCGGCTTCGGGGCGGGTCTCGTGTACGCCGCGACGGTCGTTACCCTCCCCTAGGCACTCCGTGCCGGATCATGATTCCGGTGCGGGAATGCACCAACCTGCCGCTCACGCGGCGGGGGCCACACCCTCTGGATACCAACGAAGGAGCGCCTGACATGGCCGCCACTCAGGAAGAGATCGTCGCCGGTCTCGCCGACATCGTGAACGAGATCGCCGGCATCCCGGTTGAGGACGTCCAGCTGGACAAGTCCTTCACCGACGACCTGGACGTCGACTCGCTGTCCATGGTCGAGGTCGTCGTCGCCGCCGAAGAGCGCTTCGACGTCAAGATCCCCGACGACGACGTCAAGAACCTCAAGACCGTCGGCGACGCGACCGACTACATCCTCAAGCACCAGGGCTGATCGACCGATCACCCGGGCCGGCCACCCCGTTCCTGATGGAAAGGTCCGTGGGCTGACTGCCCCGCCACCCGGCGGTGGCGCCGCTGAATCCTCGTATCCGTTGGAGAAAGAATTCCCGTGAGCTCGACCAATCGCACCGTGGTCGTCACCGGTATCGGCGCAACCACACCGCTGGGTGGCGACGCGGCCTCTACCTGGGAGGGCCTGATCGCCGGACGTTCCGGCGCCGGCCCGCTGGAGCAGGACTGGGCCGCCGATCAGGCGGTCCGCATCGCCGCGCAGATCGCCGTGGAACCGACCGAGGTCATTCCCCGGCCGCAGGCCCGCCGTCTGGACCGCTCGGCGCAGTTCGCGCTGATCGCGGCCCAGGAGGCATGGGCGGACGCCGGTTTCACCGAGAAGGCCGGCGCCGAGGGCTCGGACGTCGACCCCGACCGGCTGGGCACGGTCATCGCCTCCGGCATCGGCGGCGTCACGACCCTGCTCGACCAGTACGACGTGCTGAAGGACAAGGGCGTCCGCCGTGTCTCTCCGCACACCGTGCCGATGCTGATGCCGAACAGCCCGTCCGCCAACGTGGGTCTGCTCGTCGGCGCCCGCGCCGGTGTGCACACCCCGGTCTCGGCCTGCGCGTCGGGTGCCGAGGCCATCGGCTACGCCATTGAGATGATTCGCTCCGGCCGCGCCGACATCGTCGTCGCCGGCGGTACCGAGGCGGCCATCCACCCGCTGCCGATCGCCGCGTTCGGCAACATGATGGCGATGTCCAAGAACAACGACGACCCGCAGGGCGCCTCGCGTCCCTACGACGTCGCCCGCGACGGCTTCCTCCTCGGTGAGGGCGCCGGCGTGATCGTCCTGGAGTCCGCCGAGCACGCCGCCAGGCGCGGTGCGCGGGTGTACGCCGAGGCGGTCGGCCAGGGCATCTCCGCGGACAGTCACGACATCGTGCAGCCCGAGCCGGAGGGGCGCGGCATCGCCCACGCCCTGCAGAACCTGCTCGACAACAACGACCTGGACCCGGCCGAGATCGTGCACGTCAACGCGCACGCGACCTCGACGCCGGCCGGTGACGTGGCCGAACTGAAGGCCCTGCGCAAGGTCTTCGGCGACGACACGGACCACTTCGCGGTCTCCGCCACGAAGTCCATGACCGGGCATCTGCTGGGCGGCGCGGGTGGCGTGGAGTCCGTGGCCACGATCCTCGCGCTGTACCACCGGGTGGCTCCGCCGACGATCAACCTGGAGAACCTCGACCCCGAGGCCGAGGCCAACGCGGACATCGTGCGCGGGGAGGCCCGGAAGCTGCCCGTCGAGGGGCGGATCGCGGCGCTGAACGACTCGTTCGGGTTCGGCGGGCACAACGTGGTGCTGGCCTTCCGCACGATCTGAGCAACGCCTGTACGTGTACGAAGGGCGCCCACCGGCCGGTGGGCGCCCTTCGTGCGTGCCGAGCGGAAAGCTCGTCGGAGATTCGGTCAGACCACCTGGTGGAGCCAGCGGACCGGGGCGCCCTCGCCCGCGTACCGGAACGGCTCCAGTTCGTCGTCCCAGGGCTTGCCGAGGAGCTTGGCGAGTTCGGCTTCCAGGTCGGTCTCGCCGTGCTGGGAGCGGGCCAGGGCGGCGCGCAGCCGGTCCTCGGGGATCAGGATGTCGCCGTGGATGCCGGTGACCGCGTGGAAGATGCCCAGGTCGGGGGTGCAGCTGTAGCGCTCGCCCTCGGCGGTCGGGCACGGTTCGGCGGTGACCTCGAAGCGCAGCAGGTCCCAGCCGCGCAGCGCGGAGGCGAGCTTGGACGCGGTGCCGACCTGGCCCTGCCAGGAGAACTCGGATCTCCAGGTGCCCGGTGACGCCGGCTGTCTGATCCAGTCGAGGTTCACGCGCGTACCGAGGACGCTCGCGACGGCCCACTCGACGTGCGGGCACAGCGCGCGCGGCGCGGAGTGCACGTACAGAACTCCACGTGTCGTCACCGGGGCCTCCACAGAGCAGGACATCTGTAACTTAGCGGAACGGGAGCGGCGGGGCAGCCACGGGGCGAGGCTATCGTGCGGCGGGGCAAGGAGTGTGACGTACCGTCGGAGCCAACACCGGGAAAAGGCGCAGTTTCACCCGTGGAGACGCGCATTCGACCTCCGATCAGGTGCCCCTCGGCCGGGGGGCCGGAGGTTGCCCCCGGGAAAACACAGCCACCCGTGGAGACGCGCATTCGACCTCCGATCAGGTGGCCCTCGGCCGGGGGTCCGGGGGTTGCCCCCGGGAAAACACAGCCACCCGTGGAGACGCGCATTCGACCTCCGATCAGGTGCCCCTCGGCCGGGGGGCCGGAGGTTGCCCCCGGGAAAGCACAGCCACCCGGTCACTCGAGGGGACGCGTGTAACGGGCCCCACAGTTGCGGGTGCCGCACATGGGAACCTTCGCACGTTGTTATGGGAGGGGGCCATCGCACGACCGACGAGGGGACCGACGCATGCGGCACCGACGCCACCGATCACGGGCGGTTCTCTCCGTCGTGGCGGCGACCCTGCTGGGAGTGACCGCCTGTGACGCCGGCGGTGGCGACGGGCCCGGCCCCTCGGGCACCAAGGCGAAGGCGCAGCCCTCCCCGACGCCCAGCTGGGACCGCACGCCGCGTTCGATCGCTGCCGTCGGGGACTCCATCACCCGAGGGTTCGACGCGTGCTCGGTGCTGTCCGACTGCCCGGAGGTCTCGTGGGCGACCGGCACGGACAGCAAGGTCAAGAGCCTCGCCGTACGGCTTCTGGGCGCGGCCGGAGCCGCCGAGCGCAGCTGGAACTACGCCGTGTCCGGGGCCCGGATGGCCGATCTGCCGGACCAGATGACCGAGGCGGCGGCCAAGCGGCCGGAGTTGGTGACGGTGATGGCCGGGGCGAACGACGCGTGCCGCCCGACCCCCGACGCCATGACGTCCGTCGACGACTTCCGCACCTCCTTCGAGGACGCCATGAGAGCGCTCCGTAAGACCTCGGCCAAGGCCCAGGTGTATGTGGCGAGCGTGCCCGACCTGAAGCGGCTGTGGTCCCAGGGCCGTACCAACCCGCTCGGCAAGCAGGTGTGGAAACTGGGCATCTGCCCGTCGATGCTGGGCGACCCGGATGCCCTGGACGCGGTGGCGACACAGCGGCGCGACACGGTGCAGGACCGCGTGGAGGCGTACAACAAGGTGCTGAAGGACGTGTGCGCGAAGGACCGGTACTGCCGCTTCGACGGGGGCGCCGTCTTCGAGTACCGCTTCGGGACCAAGCAGTTGAGCAAGTGGGACTGGTTCCACCCGAGCAGGAACGGGCAGGCGAGGCTCGCGGAGATGGCGTACCGCAATGTGACGGCCCGTGAGGACCCCTCCTGACCGTCCCTCCCTGACCGCCCGTCCCTGACCGTCCCCCTTCACACCGTGACGGTCGCCGTGACGCGCGGATCGGCGATCGACCGGCCGGCCTGGATCTCGTAAGAACCTGCGACATGGGTCCATGAGTTGGTGCTCTCGTCCCAGATCTCGAAGGCCCGGCGAGGTAGTTCGACGACCGCCTCTACGGCCTCGCCCGGGGCCGCCTCGACCGTCGTGAAACCCGCCAGCCAGCGGGCCGGGCGGTCGGCGGCGGTCTCGCCTCCGACCGCGGCGAGGTAGAGCTGGATGGTCTCCCGGCCGGGGCGGGTGCCGGTGTTGCGGACGCGGATCGTCACCGTCGTGCCGGTGGTCTCGATGGCGTCGTACGTCCAGTCGGTGTAGCCGAGGCCGTGGCCGAAGGGGTAGGACGGGGTCCTGCCCTCCTTCTCCCAGGATCGGTAGCCGATGAACACGTCCTCGGTGTAGGGGAGTTCGCCGTTCGTGGGGACGACCTGGGTGACCGGGGCGTCCGGGAGCGAGCCCCAGGTGGTGGGCAGGCGTCCGCCGGGTTCATGGGTGCCCGTGAGGACGTCGGCGAGGGCGGCTCCGCCCTCCTGGCCGGGGAACCAGGTGAGGAGGACGGCGGCCACGTCGTCGCGCCAGGGGAGCTCCACGGGGGAGCCGGAGTTGACCACCACGACCGTGTTCGGGTTGGCGGCGGAGACCGCGCGGACCAGGTCGTCCTGGCGGCCGGGGAGTCCGAGGTCCTTGCGGTCGAAGCCCTCGGACTCGACGCGGTCGGTGGTGGCGACGACGACCACGGCGGTGTCGGCGGCGCGGGCCGCCTCGACGGCGTGTGCGATCAGCTCGTCGGGGTCGCGCTGCGGCTCCTGGTGGCAGAGCGAGAAGCCGACGACCTTCAGGGGGGCGTCTTGGGGGAACTGGACGACCTGGGTCAGGGAGACCTCGACCGTCTCGCCCGCGGTCAGTTCGGCCTGGGCGCGGGGTACGGGGGCGGCGAAGAACGCCGCGAAGGGGTCGTCCTTCTCGGGGCGCTGGACGTCGTCGTAGTGCGTGGTGCCGTCGATGGTGAGCGTGAAGGCGCCCAGGCCCTTGATGCCGAAGGTGTGCTGCCCGCTCTCGCGCGGGGTGAACGTGCCGGTCAGCTCGACGGTGTGCAGACGGTCGTGGGTGACGCCGTCGGGGAGGTCCGAACCCATCCACTGGATCTGGCCGCCCGGGGCCGAGCCCGTGCCGATGACCGTGCCGTCGGCGTCGCGGCAGACCGCCCGGAGGTGGAATCCCCTGTCGGCCGCGGAGAGTTCCTCGTTCGGGTCGGCGCCGACGGCGTAGGTGAGGGTGCCTTCGGGGAGGGCGGCGGTGAGGCCGTCGAGCGGGGAGACGATCCGGGCGGGGAAGACGAGGGCGGAGCCGCCGCCGAGGACACGGGCGTCGCGGGCGGCGGCGCCGATGAGGGCGACGGAGCCGCCCGGCTTCATGGGCAGGGCCCCGCGTTCGTTGCGTACCAGGACGAAGGAGCGGCGGGCGATCTCGCGGGCCAGGGCCTCGCCGTCGACGGTGGCGGGAAGGTCCGTCACCACGGGCTCGGCGCCCTCCAGGATGCCGACGCGGGCGGCGAGGCGGAGGACCCGCCGCACCGCCTCGTCGACGTCGGCCTCCGTCGCCTCGCCGTCGCGTACGGCTCGGGCCAGGGCCTCGCCGTAGATGGTGTCGGGGCCGGGCATGGCGACGTCGAGGCCGCCCTGGATGGCGTCCGTGGTGGAGCGGGCGGCCATCCAGTCGGAGACGGTGAAGCCGTCGAAGCCCCACTCGCCACGCAGGACCTCGTTCACGAGGTAGCGGTGCTCGGTCATTGTCGTGCCGTTGACCGAGTTGTACGCGAGCATGATGCCCCAGGGGTGGGCGTTCTCGACGATGGCCTCGAAGGGGGCCAGGTAGAGCTCGCGCAGGGCGCGTGCGGAGACCAGGTTGTTCGCGGTGAAGCGGTCGGTCTCGGCGTCGTTGGCGACGAAGTGCTTGACGGTGGTGCCGATGCCGCCGGACTGCACACCGCGCACGAAGCCGGCGCCGATCCGCCCGGTCAGGTACGGGTCCTCGCTGTACGCCTCGAAGTGGCGGCCGCCCAGCGGGGAGCGGTGCAGGTTGACCGTGGGCGCGAGGACGACGTGGACGCTCTTGCGGCGGGCCTCCTGTGCGAGCAGCACCCCTGCCCTGTGGGCGAGTTCGGGGTCCCAGGTGGCGGCGAGCGCGGTCGGGGAGGGCAGCGCGACGGACGGGTCGTCGGCGGTCCAGCGCACACCCCGGACGCCGATCGGGCCGTCGGACATGACCAGGGACGGCAGACCGATCTCGCGGAGCGCGGGCAGCGACCACATGTCCTGTCCGGCGAGCAGCCGTGCCTTCGCGTCGAGGTCGAGTTTCGCGAGGGCCGCCTCGACGGCTGCCTCGCGGGCCGCGTCGGCCGGGGTGGGGTTGGTGCTCGCCATCGCGGCGCCTCCTCGTTGAAGCGGTGAAGTCCGTGCGAGGTGTGTCCTGTTCCGTTCCCCCATCCTGCACCCGTCACCTGTAGACCGGTAGGTCTCGTTATCTTGTCGTTACATAAAGGGGGGTGCGGCCTACTGTGGGTGCCGTACGGTGACGCCATGAGCAGCAGGGCCAGAACGGAGGAGCGGCGCGCCGAGATCGTACGGGCCGCGCTCGAGGTGATCGCCGAACGCGGCTACCGGGGCGCGAGCATGGCCGCCATCGCCGAGCGGGTCGGGCTCACCCAGCAGGGCCTGCTGCACTACTTCCCCACCAAGGACGCACTCCTCGTCGCCGTACTCAAGGAGCGAGACCAGTGGGACGCCGTGCCCGACAGCCAGTGGCGGCTCGATCTGCTGGGCTCGCTCGTCGAGTACAACGCGATGCGGCCCGGCATCGTGCAGACCTTCTCCGCGCTGCTCGGCGAGAGCGTGACCGAGGGCCATCCGACGCGGGAGTTCTTCACCGAGCGGTACGTCAGGGTGCGGGCCACCATGGCGGAGGCGTTGCGGGCCGCGTACGGGGAACGGCTGCCGAGCGGGCTCTCACCGGAGCGGGCCGCTCCCCTGCTGGTGGCCGTGATGGACGGGTTGCAGTACCAGTGGCTGCTGGACCCGGAGTCGGTGGACATGCCGGGGGCGTTCAGGGACTTCCTCGCACTGCTGGGCGAGGCCGACGCGAGCTGAGGGAACGGGCCAAGGGGACGGGCCAAGGGGACGGGCCGAGAGCCCCGGGCAGCCACCTGAGTCGCACGACTGTGCGTGCGCCCCTTCCGTCACGGGCATACTGCCGCCGTCCGGCAGACCCACGGCAACGGAAGGAACCGAACTCCCTTGACCTCCCTGAATGTTCGGATCGGCATACTCGGCTTCGCTCTCCTGGCGGGCCTGGCCGCACCAGCGACCGCCTCGGCGACCGAGACCTCGGCGGCCACCGAGACCTCTGCGGCACCCCCGACCGTCGAGGAGCAACGGCTCGACAGAGCCGCCCCCCAGGAGATCCTGCGGCGCTCCGGATTCGACTCGGTGGCACCGGAGTTCGCGCGGGCCCTCGCCGGGGCGCGCTCGTACGCGCAGGCCGAGCGGATCGTCGCACGTGAGGGGTCACAGCTGTGGCGGCGTGCCGTCGACCGGGCGCAGGGGCGGGGCCCGGCGGTCGGTGATCTGAGCCGGGACGACGACCGGCCGCTGTACTGGGCACGGTTGGGGATGACGCGTGAAGTAAGGGGCTGGGAGCCGGAGTTCGGACTGACCGCGGCGGAGCGGGCCCGGCTGCTGGACAAGCTGGAGCAGAGCTCGCGCGGCCAGAACACCATCCGTTACCCGCACGGCAAGGACATGAAGCGCGTCCTGCTGACGGGCTTCGACCCGTTCACACTGGACCGGGACGTCCGTATCTCGAACCCCTCCGGCGCCACCGCGCTCGCCCTGGACGGCACGGTGATCGAGACCGCGGACGGCCCGGCGCGCGTCGAGACCGCCGTCTTTCCGGTCCGCTGGCAGGACTTCGCCGACGGCATGGTGGAACGGGCGCTGCGCCCGCATCTGCCGCAGGTGGACCTGGTGACGACGGTGAGCCAGGGCCGGGTCGGCCGCATCGACATCGAGCGGACCAACGGGGCCTGGCGCGGCGGCTTCGCCGACAACGAGAACCTCTCGCGGACGGAGACCGTCCCGGTCGCCGACCCGGCCTCCCAACCGCAGTGGACGTCGACGACCCTGCCGTACGCGCGGATCGTGGCCGCGAGCACGGGGCGTTTCCCGGTGTACGACAACACGAGCGTGACCGAGATCCCCGCGGGCGGGACGGGCCCGGTCGTCCGGCCGGGCGGACCGACGCCCGGCTCCACGGCCCGTGCCGGAGGCGGCGGCGACTACCTCTCCAACGAGATCGCGTACCGCGTGACGCTGCTGCGCGACCGGCTGGGTCTGCACGACAGGCTGCCCGCCGGGCATGTGCACACGCCGGTGCTGCAGTTCGGGGCGGGCAACACGGACCCGGCGACGGGGGCGGTGACCGATCCCGAGTTCGTGCGGAACCGGCTGGACATCATCGCGCAGGTGCGGGCGATCGTGACGGTGGCGGTGGAGGCGAAGGACTCCGGTCCCGAGGCGGCGGACTCCAGTCCCGGTCAGGAAGCGGGCGCCGCTTCCTGATCTCCCGCGTCCTCCTGGTCGCGGTCGCCGTCCCGTGTCTCCTCGCCCATCAGGTCGCGGGCCATGAGGGTGGCGCCCGCGACCGCGCCGGGCATCAGGAAGACGGCGACGACCGGGACCAGGAAGGCGATGCCCAGAGGGGTGCCGAAGCCCCAGACCAGCGTCTTGCGGCCACGGAGCAGGGCCAGGCGCTCGCGGAGTTCGACGCGGCGGCGCTGGAGGGCGACGGCGGTGAGCTCCTCGGTGAGGAAGAAGCCGGTGACGAAGAAGCCGATCACCGGGACGACGGTCTGTCCGACGACGGGGAGGAACCCGAGCGCGAAGAGGAGGACGCCCCAGAGGGCGGCGCGTACGACGATACGGAGGCTGTCCCGGGCCGAGATCCACAGGTCCCTGGCGAAGGGCAGGCCGGACTCGGGTGCCGTGCCGTCCGGGGAGACGTCACGGTCGACCTTCTCCGAGAGGCTCTCGTAGAACGGCTGGCCGATGACGAGGGTCATGGCGGTGAAGGTGACGACCGCGAGGAGAAGGCTGAGGCCGAACAGGACGGCGGTCAGGAAGCCGCGGAAGAGGCCCAGCCAGGGGCTGGACCAGTCGTCGGCGAAGGGGGTCGACCAGGCGACGAAGTCGGCGCCCCACAGGGCCAGGGCGATGATCGCCGCCGCGTACAGCACGAGCGTGATCAGCCCGGGCAGCAGCCCGAACCCGTACTGTCTGCCGTGCCGGGCCACCCATCGCTGACCCTGCACCAAGTACGTGAAACCAACCCCGAGATCGCGCATGGGGACAACTCTATCGACGCGGTACCGCCGGTGGTGTGCCGGGAGCCGCCATCGCCACACCGGTGAACGCGAGGACTGTGCGAGGGCGGCGCGGGAGGTATGCCAGGGCTGCGCGGGAGCTGTGCCAGGGCTGCGCGACGACTATGCGCCGAGCATCCGCCGCAGCAGGTCCCGCAGGGACTCCCGTTCCTCGCGGGACAGCCCCGCCAGCGGCTCACGCGCGAAGTCCAGTGACTCCCGGAGCCCCCGGGCCAGCCGGCGGCCCTCCGGTGTCGCGGCGGCCAGCTTCACGCGCCGGTCCTTGGGGTCCGGCCGGCGTTCCACCAGTCCCCGCGCCTCCAGCCGGTCCACTATCCCGGTCACGTTCGACGGCTCGCACCTCAGCTTCTGGGCCAGCCGCCGCATGGGCAGCGGCTCCAGGGACAGCAGGCTCAGCAGCCGGGCCTGGGCTCCCGTCAAGGCGTGCTCGGCGGCGGCCTCCTCGTACTCGTCGTAGTAGCGGGCCACGACCGTGCCGATGAGGTCGACGACCTCCAGGGTCAGCGGGTCGGTGGGTCTGGTCGTCCTGTGCGTGGCCATGGGCTCCAGGCTACCCCGATACTTGACATCATGAAATATTCAGGCGCATGATTGTTTCAGGTAGTGAATTAACCGCACGGTATGAAGCACTCGTACACCGGTAAGAAGCACCCGCACAGACGTCCGTCCGCAGGAAGGTCCCCATGTCCGACACGCCCGCCCTCCCCACCGCCGGCCGCGAATGGCACCTGCTCAGCCGCCCCGTCGGCTGGCCGAAGCCGGAGGACTTCGCACTGGTCGAGGCGGAGGTCCGCCGGCCCGGCCCGGACGAGGTCCTCGTACGGAACAAGTACGTCTCCGTCGACCCGTACATGCGCGGCCGCATGAGCGCCGCCAAGTCGTACGCCGCCCCCTACGAGCTGGGCAAGGTCATGCAGGGCGGCGCCGTGGGCGAGGTGATCGCCTCGAACGTCGACGGCATCGTGCCGGGCGACCACGTACTCCACTTCGGCGCCTGGCGCGAGTACGCCACGGTCGACGCCAAGCAGACCGTCAAGGTCGACCCCGAGGCCGCGCCGCTCAGCACCTACCTCGGCGTGCTGGGGATGACCGGGCTCACCGCCTACGCCGGGCTCCTGCGCACCGCCTCCTTCAAGGAGGGCGACTCCGTCTTCGTCTCCGGCGCCGCCGGTGCGGTCGGCAGCCAGGTCGGTCAGATCGCGAAGCTCAAGGGCGCCTCCCGGGTCATCGGCTCCGCCGGGTCCGACGAGAAGGTGAAGCTGCTCGTCGAGGAGTACGGCTTCGACGCGGCCTTCAACTACAAGAGCGGACCGGTCTCCGAGCAGCTGCGCGAGGCCGCCCCCGACGGCGTCGACGTGTACTTCGACAACGTCGGCGGCGAGCACCTGGAGGCCGCGATCGGCTCCCTCAACCGCGGCGGCCGTATCGCCGTCTGCGGAATGATCTCCGTCTACAACAACACCGAGGCCGCTCCCGGCCCGAAGAACCTCGTCCGGCTGATCCAGACCCGCGGCCGTATCGAGGGCTTCCTCGTCGGCGACCACTACGACCTCCAGCCGCAGTTCGTCCAGGAGGTCGGGCCCTGGGTCCGCTCCGGCGAGCTCAAGTACCGCGAGACGGTCGTCGAGGGGATCGAGAACAACCTGGAGGCGTTCTTCGGGGTCCTGCGCGGCGACAACATCGGCAAGATGATCGTCAAGCTCTGAGCAGGGGTCGGCTCGAGCGGCCGAGGTGGTGAGCGGCCGAGGTGTCCGGGCGGGTGCCCGTGACGCCCGCCCGGCCCCGTTCGTTGCACATGGCAGAGTCCGCACCCTTGGACGTGGGGTGCGGACTCTGCCATGTGTTGGCGCGTGTGGTCAGGACGCGGTCAGCAACGCCCTTCCCACTTGGGCGAACGCGCCCTTCGGATGGTCGCGGAAGAGCGGCTCCGTGCCGAAGAGGACGACGTTCGCCCCGCTGACGACGGATGCCCGGCCCGCCGCCGCTGCCGGGCCGCCCGAGCCGTCCTCCTGGGACCGCCAGTGGCCGGAGACGAGCGGATTCCCGGTCGCGTACGACTGCTCGACGGTGGCCTCCGGGCCGAGATCGGTGAACCAGACGGGCGCGTAGACGAAGCTGTGGTCGGGCGCCCCGGCCGTGACCCGGCCCGAGTTCACCACGCGGACCACGCCGTTGGCGTCCCCGTTACCCTCCACCGCCGTCGCCTTCAGCAGCCCGGTGGCGGTGTTGAGCGCGGCCCCGGTGGCGCCCCGGCCGACGAGACCATGGGTGTCGAGGAAGCCGTCGAGGGCCGTCCGCGCGGCCGTGTCCAGCCGGTCGTACGAGAGTCCCGACGACACGAACAGCACGTCCGCCGCCGACCAGTCGAAGCCGTCGTTGAGGACGGCCGTCGACACCGGGACGACGTCGAAGTTCATCTCCCGCAGCGCGAACAGCTCACCCGGGGTGACGGCCGCCGCGACGCGCACCTGGCTCAGCGGGGTGCCCCCGCGCGTGTTCGTCGCGTCGAAGGCCACGTCGTACGCCGTCGCCAGCGCCTGAGCGCTCCGGCGCGCCGAGGAGGGCACGAGCGCGCTGCCGTCGGCCGCCTGCCGTACCGGAACGCCCTGCCGGAGCAGCGAGTTGAGCGCGGCCATCTCCTGCGGGCCGTCGAGCCGCAGCCGCAGGTCGCCGCGCGGGGCGACGTACCCGACACGCGAGGCGGCCTGAACCGGCCGTGCCGGGACGTCCGCGAGCCGGCCGCTCTTCACCTCGTCCACCGTGGCGCCCCACAGCCGCCCCAGGCTCCACCCGGAGATGTCGTACATCACCGACACCTTGTCGCTGATGTCCCGCCCGTCGGCCAGCAGCACGTTGGCGAGTCCACGCTTGGGCTGGTGCATGTCGACTACGTACGAGCCCTTCGGGTACGGCCGTCCGCCGAGCCGGAAATCGTGGGTCGCGCGCGTGACGCGTATGTCGTTGGCGAGCAGATGGTCGACCAGCCGGGCCGCGGCAGTGGCCGAGCGCTGGCCGCCACCGGCCGGGACGACGTACGCGCGCGGGAACTCGGTGGTGTAGACGTCCTCGGGTCCGATGCCCGGCACGCCCGGGACGGTCTCCTCCGAGACCGGGACCTGGGCGGCGCCTGCGGCTCCACGCCGGAAGACCTCGATCTGGTCGGCGACGAGGGAGGTCCGGTTCTCCCGCGCGAACGCGAGGGTCGCGTTCATGGCCGCCCCCGCGACGTCCACGTTGACGGCGGACCGGCGGCGGAGTTCGGTGACCGGAAGCGAGTCGTACGACGCGTTGTTCACCCGCAACGGGATCTCGATCGTGTGCGCGACGACCGTGCCGTGGAACGCCGCGTACTGCGGTGTGAAGATCGGCGGCCAGTCGTCCCAGCCCTCCTCCTGGTCGCGGAACGGGATCTGGGCGGGTTCCACACCGTCCTTGTCGGGCGTGTAGCCGAGGCCGTTGACGGCGGCCTCCATGCCGAGGGCGTTGGCGTAGGTGTTCTTCAGGAAGAGGTCGTACTCGTAGTTCTCTCCGTGCGGCGGGGTGGTCGGCTCGATCAGCGTGCCGTTGACGTACCCGTGCAGGTCCAGCATCACGGCCGGCTGCTTGTCGATCTCGATCTGCCGGATCGCGCGTGCCTCGGGCTGTGAGGCGGTGACGAGGTCCCGGTTGAGGTCGAAGCCGTTCGAGTTGGCGCGGGTGCCCGCGATACGGCCGTCGGGGTTGGCCGTGATGTTGAAGTAGAGCCGGTTGTGGGCGAGGAGGTCGGTGGTGTCCTTGTCCTTGGCGGTGGCGAGCCGTTCGATCAGCTTGAGGGCGGCGTCCGTGCCCTCCCATTCGTTGCCGTGGATGTTGTTGTTGAAGAAGACGGGCATCTTGTAGGTCTTCTTGACGGCCGGGTCCTTAGCCGCCGTCCGGGGTGCGTTCTCGATGAGTTCGCGCATACGGTCCTGGGCGCGGGACTGCTGGGCGGTCTCCGGGGCGGTGACGGTGACGAGGTAGAGCCGGTGCCCGCCGGCCGACCGTCCGGCGACCTCGACGCTCACCCGGTCGCCGAGCCCTTGCAGGGCGTTCAGCTTCGGGGCGATGGCGTGGTACGGGGTGAGGCCCAGCTTGATGGATTTGTCGGCGGGGTTCTCCGGGTCCGGGGTGAGGACCTGTTCTCGGGGGTAGCCGCGCGTGGCAGCGGTGGCGTTGCCGTTGCCGTTGCCGGACAGATCGGTGACGGGGGCGGTGAGGGCCCGTTCCGTAGTGCTCTCTGAGGCCTTGGCGGCGCCCTGGGTGAGGGCGGAGCGCTCACGGACGGGCGGGGTGTCGTGGTCGTCCGCGCCGGCGGGGAGCGGGGTGAGCAGCAGGGAACCGGCCGCGGTGGCGGCGACGGTCACGGTGGCGATCAGGGCGGTTCTCGGGGTGGGGCGGGGGG
>NZ_VMNX01000078.1 GCF_009377235.1 Streptomyces acidicola | reverse complement strand
GGGGCAGAGAGCAGAGGCCAGGGGTCAGCGGCTGGTCACCAGTCGGTACTGGGCCCGGATGTGCTCCCCGTCCACCGCCCGGTTCAGGAACATCAGGCTGTCCATGCGGCAGGCACAGGGATTGCGCTCCGTGGTGTTCTGCGGGAAGCTGCCGCCGATCTTGATGCCCCGAGGATCGGTGGGCGAGGACCGGTGCGGACCCGGTCCCGACAGGTCCCAGGGATCGCCGGGCACCGTGTAGAAGCCGTCGAGCCGCTGCCCGTTGCGGTACAGCGCCATGGCTCCGGTGCCGAAGTCGAAGGTGGCGGCGAGGAAGACCCACTCACCCTCCGGCAGCAGGGTCCGCCAGTCCCGGGAGGCGGCGAACGTCTGCGAGCTCGCCCCGTCGACGCGTCGGCCGAGGGCGACCAGTCGCAGCTCGCCGTTCACGTCGATGATCTCCAGCAGGGCCCGCACCGCGTGGCCGTCGGAGTCCCCCGACAGCACTCCGGCCAGGCCGACGGCGCCGTAACGGTCGTCCGGGGCGGCCGTGTTGCTGTTGGGGGCCGGGTTCGGGCCGGTCGTCTTGAACCAGCCCATGACGGTGACTCCCTCGGCCGTGTTGAAGGCCCGCAGTGTCGGAACACCGGAGGGGCCGTAGACGCCCGCCTTCCAGTCGTCGTTGCCCGGGGCCTGCGGGTTCACCTGCCGTACCTGGAGCGAGGTCCGGCTGCCCCGGTGCGCCCCGTCCGCCGTCCGCATTTGGGCCCCGCCGTTCACCAGGTCGATGTCGGTCCGGGAGAAACCCACGTCCTGTTCCTTCGCCGGGTTACCGCGCACGGGGTGCTCGAAGTCGTAGTACGCCGCGAGGTGGGGCCGCAGAGAGGGGTGTACGAGGCCGGGGCGGCCCCCGGCTTCGGCGGGTGCCGCCGCCAGGGCGGTCAGGGCGGTGAGGGAGGCGGCCGCGGCCCAGGTGAGGGCCGTGGCCGTGGGCCGACTGCGTCGCTTGAACATTCCACTCGCTCCTTGACGCGGTGGGGCATGGACGGTGTGGCTCGGGCCCTTAGGGCCCTGGCCGGTCAGCGGCGCACGGGCCGGCCACCGAGATAGAGCTCACCGAGCTGTGGATCGGCGAGCAACTCGTGTGCCGGGCCCGCGACATGGACCCGGCCGAGGTCGAGGACGCAGCCGGTGTCGGCGGCCTCCAGGGCGCGTCGCGCGTTCTGCTCGACCAGCAGCACGGCGGTCCCCGCGTCCCGCATCCGTACGATCTGCTCGAAGACCACCCCGGTCGCCTTGGGGTCGAGACCCATGGACGGCTCGTCGAGCAGCACCACCCGGGGGCTGACCATCAGCGAGCGCGCGAACTCCACCTGCTTCTGCTGGCCGCCGGAGAGCAGCCCGGCGAGGTCCGTCCATCGCTCGGCCACGACGGGGAAGAGATCCCGCACGAACGCCACCCGCTCGGCGACGACCGCCTTGTCCCGCAGGGTGTAGCCGCCCAGCAGGACGTTCTCGGCGACCGTCATCTCCCTGAAGACGCTGTGCCCCTGGAGGACATGCGCCACTCCGGCGGCCAGCATGCGCTGCGGTCCGCGGCCGGTGACGTCCTCCCCGTCGACGAGGATCCTGCCGGAGCGGGGGGTGAGGAGTCCGCTGGCGACCTTCAGGACCGTGGACTTGCCCGCGCCATTGGGCCCGACCAGGCAGACGATCGCCCCGGCGGGCACCCGGACCGTCAGCCCGCGCAGGACCAGGGCCGCCCGGCCGTAACCGGCGCGGATGTCGTCGAGTTCGAGAAGGAACTCAGAGCGGAGTTCGGAGGGGAAGTCAGCGTCAGACACCAAGGTATGCCCCGAGGACTCGTTCGTCGGACTGGATCAGCGAGGGCGGCCCCTGCGCGATCGGGCGGCCGCAGTCGAACACGACGACGTGGTCGCTGAGGCTCATGACCATGTCCATGTTGTGCTCGACGATCAGAAACGTCCGCCCCTCGGCGTTGAGTTCGCGGACCAGGTCGCAGATGCGGTCGATCAGCGCCGGGTTGACGCCGCCCGCCGGCTCGTCCAGCAGGATCAGCTCCGGCTCGCTCATCAGCACCCCCGCGAGCTCCAGCAACTTCTGCTGCCCCCACGACAGTTGACGGGCCTCCGCCCGCTCCAGGTGCTCGATGCCCATACGGGCCAGCCAGCCGCGAGCCCGCTCGGTCTCCTCGCGTCCGCCCGCGCGTGCGAGTTGTCCGGCGAGAGAGCGGGGACGCACGGCGGCGAGGAGGTTGTCCAGCACCGTCATCCGGGGGAAGACACGGCAGAGCTGGAAGGAGCGCCCGATGCCGGCGCGGGCGATCCGGTGCGAGGGCCTGCCGGTGAGGTCGCGGCCGCGGTAGGCGACGCGGCCCGCGTCCGGGCGGATCATCCCCGTGACGCAGTTGAAGAAGGTCGTCTTGCCCGAGCCGTTGGGGCCGATCAGGGCGTTGACCTTGCCGTGGTGGAAGGTCACAGTGGCGGAGTCCAGCGCGGTGACCCCGCCGAATGCCTTGGTGAGCCCTGTGGTCGCCAGACTCGGCTCGGGCTCGTGGTCGGGCACGACCTCAGGCGCTCCTTCCGCTTCGCTCACCGTCCCTCACCTCCGTTCCTTCGCTCTGCTCGCGCCGCCCCCGCAGTTCGGCGGCGGTCACCTCCCGGATCGACGTCCCGCCGCTGTCGCGGAACCGGCCGAGCAGAGCTCCGACGGCCGGGATGACTCCGTCCGGCATGAACGTCACAACCACTCCCAGGAGCAGCCCCGCCACCACCAGGTGCAGAGGGGTGTCCCCGTACTCGACCTTGGCGTACTCCAGTGCATATCCGACGGCCACGGCCCCGAGCAGCGGCCCGTACAGGTGGCGTACGCCCCCGAGCAGGGCCATCAGCACCATGTACGACCCGCTGAGGATGGAGAACTGGAAGACCGGGTCGAGATCGCCGAACCAGAGCGCGTACAGCCCGCCGGCCAGCGCCGTGAAGGCGGCGGAGACGACGAAGACCACCAGCTTGTACGTGTACGTGGGCGTACCGAGGGACTGGGCCTTGTCCTCGTCCTCGCGGATCGCCTTCAGCCCCATGCCGAACCGCGAACGGTCGATGGCCCACCAGACCAGCAGGGCCGTCGCGAGCAGCGCCAGGAAGAGGAAGTAGAAGGTGCGGTGGTGCTCGGCACGCAGCATGCCCGGGAAGGGCCGCGGTACGACCAGCCCCCGGGAGCCGCCGGTGAAGGAGGCCCAGCTCTGGAAGACCAGCAGCAGGACGAGGACGAGCGCGATGGACACGATGACGAAGGAGGCGCCGCGCACCCGCAGAGCCGCGTAGCCGACGGGGACGGCGAGCACGGCCACCAGGGCGCCGGCCACGAACAGCGCGACGAACGGCGGGAGTTCGGCCTCGACGACCAGCAGCCCCGTCCCGTAGGCGCCGAGTCCGGCGAATGCCCCGTGCCCGAGGGAGATGTAGCCGGTGAAGCCACCGACGAAGTTCCAGGAGGTGGACAGCACCGCGTAGTTGAGGATGGCGATGCCCACGGTGATCTCGTACGGGCTCGGGGCCATGGACGGGAAGGAGACGGCCACGGCGACGGCGGCCAGCAGGACGCCGAGGTGCAGCAGCCCGCGCCTCGGGAACGGGACGGACGACAGGGTGTCAGAATCTCTGCGCAAGCCGCCCCCCGAAGAATCCCTGCGGCCTGACCGCCAGGGTGACGAAGAGCGCGACGTAGAAGACGGTCTGCGCCCAGGTGGTGGAGAGCTCCAGTTGCAGCAGGCTCTGCAGCATGCCCAGCGTCATGGCGGCGATGGCGGCTCCGGGCACGCTGCCGAGGCCCCCGACGACGATGATGGCCATCAGCGGACCGATCCAGTGCCAGTGCAGCGACGGGTAGATGGTGGTGTCGAGGGAGAGTGCCGTACCGCCGACGGCCGCCGTGGCGAGGCCGAGCCCGAATCCGTAGCCGGCGATCCGGTCGGTGTCGATGCCGAGCAGTTGGGCGGCCTCGCGGTGCTGGATGGTGGCCCGCAGCGCCTGGCCGAACCGGCTGTGCTTCATCAGGACGTAGAGCCCGAGGAGGGCGAGCGCCGCCATCCCGAAGGCGATCAGCTTGACCACCGCGACGCGTGCCCCGAAGAACTCGATGCTCGACGAGCTGTAGCCGAGCCGGATACGGCGCTGGGTGCCGCTGAACACGTAACCGAGCAGCCCCTCGATGACCAGCGCCACCGAGAAGGTGAGCAGCACCGACATCATGGTGAGTGTCGCCGGGCGGAGGCGGGTGAGGAGCAGCCGCTGCATGGCGACTCCGGCGGCGAAGAACAGCGGCACGGTGACGAACAGGGTGAGCAGCGGGTCGATCCCGGTCTCCCGGTGGGCGTACCAGGCGAGGTAGGCGGCGAGGATCAGGAAGGCGGAGTGGGCGATCATCACGACGCGCATGACGCCGAAGTAGAGGGTGAGGCCCGCGGCCAGGAGGGCGTACAGCCCACCCAGCAGCACACCGAGGACGACGCTCTGGAAGACGAGGCTCGCGGAGGGCACGCGGGCATCACCACTTCGGCTTCGGGTAGACCGGACCGGTTTCCTGCTGCGCCTCGGGGAGCACGATCTGGATCTCGCCGTCGACCCACTGCTGGATCATGTGCGCGCTCTGGGGGCGACCCTTGTCGTCCCACTTCAGGGGACCGACGACGGTCTGCACTGTGTTGCCGCGCAGCCACTCCACCAGCTTGCCCTGGCAGTCCGGGTCCTGGGAGGCGCACTCGGCCGCTTCGACGGCCGCCGCGACGACCTGCCCCGTCGTGTAGGCGTTGGCCTCGTCCTCCTCGGGGGCCTCGCCGAACTGCTCGGTGTACTTCTCGACGAATTCCTTGTTGCTCGGGTAGTCGGCCTTCTGGGTGTAACCGGTGGGCGCGAGGATTCCCTCGGTCTTGTTGCCGATGGCCTTGGCGAACTCCGGTTCGGTCGGTGCGGTGGAGAAGGCGGCCATCTTCGGCTGGTAGTCGAGCTGTTGGAGGGCGACGATCAGGTTGACGCCGTCCTGGTACTGGGTGCCGCCCACCACCATGTCCGCCCCGGAGTCGGCGATCTTGGCCGCGATGTTGCCGAAGTCGGTGGTGTTGGGCGGGTAGACCTCGTCGGCGACGGTCCTGATGCCGCCCTTCTCCAGTTTGTCCTTCAGCCCGTACGCCGTCCCCTGGGCGAAGGGGTCGTCCATGGCGGCGTACGCGACCGTCCTGGGACGCTCGCTCTCCGGCATCGCCAGGATGTACTCGGCCAGGTGGTTGTAGTGGTCGTCGGCGACGGCCGGAGCTGCGTAGAAGAGGTTCTCGAAGCCCTGGGTGAAGACCTCCGGTGCCGCTCCCGCAGGCTCCACGAAGAGCATTCCGTACTCCTCGGCCACTCGCGCGGAGGGGACGACGAGCCGGGTGGAGAAGGGGCCGAAGACCAGGTCGACCTCGTCCCTGCCGATCAGTTGCTCGTAGTCGGAGACGACGCGGTCGGCATTGGACTGGTCGTCGAGGATCTTCAGCTCGACCTTGCGGCCGAGGAGTCCGCCCTGGGCGTTGATGATCTTCGCCCAGGCCTTGTAGCCTCTTTCGACGCCCTTGCCGGGTTCGGAGAAGTCGCCGGTCAACGGTAAGGAGACACCGATCACGATGGGGTCATCGGACGATTCCTGGGAGCCGGAGCCCGAGCTGCATCCGCTGGCGGTGAGCACCAGGGCGAGCGTGGCTGCGGCGATCCCTCCTTGCAGACGGTGCGTTCTGATCATCGCTGGACACCCCTCGTCGGCTGGACACGCCATACGGGTCGGCCGGAGTTCGTGGTGCAGGAAAGCGCATTCGTCGGAGCTTCCCCTATGTAAGCCGCCTGGTACCGATCCGGACAACAGGCGTGCACGCACCAGTTGTCCTTGATGTGACGTCTGGGTACTTGAGGGGCGCATGTGGACACTGTGATCGGCGCCCGCGGTGACTCGACTGTCTGCGTGGGGAGGTGAGACGGGGGAGTCCCGTCCGTATCGGGAGGCGAGGGGCGGGGGCGGAGCTCAGCGCCCGGGTGCTCCCGCGCGCAGTCCGTCCATGATCAGGTCCAGGAGCCGGGTGACGCGCGGCTGCCAGTCGCCGCGAGGGTCGATCTGCCAGAGGCCGCCGATGGCGAGGAGGCAGTCCTCGGCGGTCACTCCCGGACGGATGGTGCCGGCCTCTTCGTTGGCGCGGAGCAGGAGTTCGGCCGCGGCGGTCACCGGGGCGTGTCCCGGTTTCTCCAGGGACCCCGGTCCGCTGGTGGCCTGCCGGATCGCGTCCGCGAGGCCGGCCTTGGTCATGGCGAACCGGGCGAGGCAGTCCATCCACTCGCGCAGCGCCTGGTCGGGTTCCCTGGTCCTGAGCAGCTGGGCGGCGCTGTCGGCGACCTGCTGCATCTCGTGCCGGTAGATCTCCAGGACGAGCGCCTCGCGATTGGGGAAGTTGCGGTAGAACGTGCCCTGCCCGACGCCCGCCTTCTTGGCGATCGCGCTCAGCGGGGCGTCCGCGCAGTGGGTCAGCTCGGCCACTGCGACTTCCAGGATGCGCTCGCGATTTCGTTGCGCATCCGAGCGCAGAGGTGCGTCCTTCTTCTGCACGCGTCCTCCTCGCGGGCCCGTGGCCGAAACCCGTCCTTGCTTAACCGGACAGCTGTCCGTTACGTTTCTATGAACGGACAGCCGTCCGGTCAGGGTCACCTTACCCGTGGAGGCGGGTGGTGTCGGCGGCCGATGGTCGTCGCTCTCAGTGCCCCCCACCGTGCATGTTCCCGAACCGGCGTCGTCACGTACAGCGCCATCACTGTTTCTCCTTCATTTATCGCCCCTTTCAGGTCACCAGCCGATACGTCACCCTCTGATGGATGACCTCCCGATATGTCTCTTGATGCGTCTGACTGCCGGATCGTCTCCCCGACGTGCTCCGGATATGCGAAAGAAGGCTGATCATGGCCCCAGTCCCCTCCTCGACGTACAGCGCCATCACCTTGAACATCAACGGCGAGAAGCACGCGCTGTCCGTCGACCACCGCACCACCCTGCTCGACGCCCTGCGTGAGCGTCTCGATCTGACCGGCACCAAGAAGGGCTGTGACCAGGGGCAGTGCGGTGCCTGCACGGTCCTGCTCGACGGACGCCGGGCGGTGTCCTGTCTACAGCTCGCGGTGGCGGCCGAGGGACGAGAGATCACGACCATCGAGGGCGTGGCCGAGGGGGAGCGGCTGCACCCGGTGCAGCAGGCGTTTCTCGATCTGGACGGCTACCAGTGCGGTTACTGCACACCGGGACAGATCTGTTCGGCGATCGCGGTGATCGAGGAGCACGCCGCGGGCTGGCCCAGCGCCGCCACCGACGACGTCCGGCCCGAGGCGGGGCCGCCACCCCTGACGCCCGAGGAGATCCGGGAGCGGATGAGCGGCAACCTGTGCCGCTGTGGCGCGTACGTGTCCATCGTCCAGGCGGTCGCCCGTGCCGCCGCCGTCGAGGCGAGGACGGCCGGGAACGACACCGCCGAGACCGCCGAGAACGCGGAGGCGGCGGCATGAAGGAGTTCTCCTACCAGCGCGCGCTCGACATCTCCGGTGCGGTCGCGCTGCTCGACGCCGACCCGGACGCCCGCTTCCTCGGCGGCGGCACCAACCTCGTCGACCTGATGAAGACCGGCGTCGAGCGACCCGCCCGCCTCGTCGACGTCCGTGAACTCCCGCTGGACCGCATAGAGGTGCTTCAGGACGGCGGCCTGCGGATCGGCGCGACCGTCACCAACAGCGACCTCGCCGCCCACCCCGAAGTCCGCCGCCGCTATCCGGCGTTGACGCAGGCGGTGCTGGCGGGCGCGTCCGGGCAGCTGCGCAACATGGCCACGGTCGGTGGGAACCTGCTCCAGCGCACCCGCTGCGGCTACTTCGCCGACGTGACCAAGCCGTGCAACAAGCGTGAGCCCGGCAGCGGCTGCCCCGCTGTCGAGGGGGAGCACCACAACCACGCGATCCTGGGCGCTTCCGCGCACTGCGTGGCCACCCACCCCTCCGACATGGGGGTGGCGCTGGCGGCATTCGACGCCGTCGTGTCGTACGAGACGGCCGACGGGCCCGGCGAGTTGCCGCTCGCCGGGTTCTACCTCCCTGTGGGCGACACCCCGCACCGGGAGACCGCCCTGCCGCCGGGGGCGCTGATCACGGGCGTCACCCTGCCGCCCGCGCCGGTCGCCGCCCACTCGCGGTACCGGAAGGTGCGCGAGCGCGCCTCCTACGCCTTCGCCATCGGCTCGATCGCCGCCGCGCTCGACGTCAAGGACGGTGTCGTACAGGACGTGCGGCTGGCCTTCGGAGCGGTGGCGTCCCGGCCGTGGCGGGCCCGCACCGCCGAACGCGCACTGACCGGGGCACCGGCCGACGCCGAGACCTTCGCCGCCGCCGCGGACGCCGAACTGGCGGCCGCCGAGCCGCTGCCGCACAACGGATACAAGGTGACCCTGATGCGCAACCTCGTGGTGGCCGTGCTGACCGAACTCGCCGAGGAGACCGCCCGATGACCACCGCCACGACCACGACCGGTACCAGGGCGGTCAACGGCTCCGTCGGCACCGCGCACACCCGTGTGGAGGGCCGGGACAAGGTGACGGGGACGGCCCGGTACGCGGGTGAGATCCCGTTCGCCGAACTCGCCCATGGCTGGCTGGCGCTGTCCACCGTCGCCCGCGGCCGCATTCGCTCGGTCGAGACCGAGACCGTCCTCGCCATGCCGGGCGTGCTGACCGTGCTGCACCACGAGAACGCCCCGCGTGTCGACACCGACTACGTGGGGCTGCTCGGCGCCCCGGACCCGACCGCCGCCGTCTTCCAGCACGACCGGGTGCCGCACGTGGGATGGCCGGTGGCGCTGGTCGTCGCCGAGACGTCCGAGCAGGCCAGGGAAGCAGCCGAAGCGCTCGTCGTGCACTACGAGCAGGAGCCGCACGACGTCGCGTTCTCCGTCGACCGCCCGGACGCGTACGAGCTGGACGCCTTCGGTCCGGCGGTGATGGCCAAGGGCGAGCTGGACGCCGGACTCGCCGCGTCCGCGGTCGTCGTGGACGCCGAGTACACCACTCCGGAAGAGCACCACAACCCGATGGAGCCGCACGCGGCGACGGCCCTCTGGGACGGCGGGCGACTGGAAGTCGTCGACTCCAACCAGGGCACCACCTGGGTCGCGAGTGAGCTCGCGAACCTGTTCTCCCTCGACCCGGCCTCGGTGCACGTACGGTCCGAGCACGTCGGCGGCGGCTTCGGCAGCAAGGGCCTGCGCGCCCACCAGGTGGCCGCCGTGATGGCCGCGACCGTGCTCCAGCGGCCCGTCCGGGTCATCATGACGCGTCGTCAGATGTTCTCGCTCGCCGGCTACCGCAGCCCCACCACGCAGCGGGTGAGGCTCGGCGCCGACGCCGACGGCCGGCTGCGCGCACTGGACCACAGCTCCCTGAGCCTCACCTCGACCGTGCACGAGTTCGTCGAGGCGAGTGCCGGGCCGGCCCGGGTGATGTACGACGCCGACGCCCACCACACGGCCAACAGGGTCGTACGGCTCGACGTGCCGACTCCGACCTTCATGCGGGCGCCGGGTGAGGCGCCGGGGTCGTTCGCGCTGGAGTCGGCGGTCGACGAGCTCGCCGAGAAGTGCGGCATCGACCCGATCGAGCTGCGCGTACGCAACGAACCCGAGCGCGGTCCCGTCTCCGGGCTGCCGTTCAGCAGCCGCAACCTGCTCGCCTGCTTCCGGGAGGGCGCCCGCAGGTTCGGCTGGGCCGACCGGGACCCCCGTCCGGGCCTGCGCCGGGACGGCCGCTGGCTGCTGGGCACGGGCACGGCTGCGGCCTCTTTCGGCGCGATGGCCATGCCGTCCACGGCGGCCGTGACGGCGGAGGCGGACGGCACTTTCACCGTGCGGGTCAACGCGGCGGACATCGGAACGGGGGCCCGGACCGCGCTCACCCTGGTCGCCGCCGACGCGCTGCGGACCACACCGGACCACGTCCGCGTGCACATCGGCGACAGCGACCTGGGACCGGCGATGATCGCCGGCGGTTCGGCGGGCACCCGCTCCTGGTCGTGGGCGGTCATGATCGCGGCCGAGGAACTGCGGGAGCGGCTCGCTCTGAACACCGGCATCCCGCCGGAGGGGATCACCGTACGGTCGGACACCACCGCGGCCATAGGCGCCCTCTCCCAGAAGGAACGGCACTCCTTCGGGGCGCAGTTCGCCGAGGTCGCCGTGGACCCCGCGACCGGCGAGGTGCGGGTACGGCGCATGCTCGGCATCTTCGCGGCGGGCCGGATCGTCAACCCGCTGACCGCCCGCAGCCAGCTCGTCGGCGGGATGACGTGGGGCATCTCCATGGCCCTGCACGAGGAGGCGGTCCGGGACCGGGCCACGGGCGGTCACTACGGTGCCGACCTCGCGGGCTACCACGTCGCCGCGCACGCCGACATCCCGCACATCGAGGCGGACTGGGTGGACGACGTGGACCCGGACGACCCCGTCGGGATCAAGGGCATCGGCGAGGTCGGCATCGTGGGCGCGGCGGCCGCGGTCGCCAACGCGGTGTGGCACGCGACCGGGGTGCGCCACCGCGACCTCCCCATCCGCCCGGACCGCGTACTGACGGCCGGCGGACATGCTTGACATCGCCGAGGAGCTGCACCGCTGGGCCGAGGAGGGCCGGAGCTTCGCCGTGGCCACCGTCGTGGCCGTCAGCGGCAGCGCACCACGCGGCCCCGGTGCGGCCCTCGCCGTCGACAGCGAGGGCACGGCCATCGGATCGGTCTCCGGAGGCTGTGTGGAGGGCGCGGTGTACGACCTGTGCGCGCAGGCGCTGAAGGACGGCGAGAGCGTAGTCGAACGCTTCGGCTACAGCGACGAGGACGCCTTCGCGGTCGGGCTGACCTGCGGCGGGGTCATCGACATCCTGGTCACACCGGTCGGCGTGGACGCACCGGTGAGGCCGGTGCTCCGGCCGGCGCTGTCGGCCGCCGCCCGCAGCGAGCCGACGGCCCTGGCCCGGGTCGTCCGCGGCCCGGCCGAACTCCTGGGCCAGGCCCTGCTCGTGCGCCCCGACGGCTCCCACGAAGGGGGTCTCGGCGGCCACGCGGAGCTGGACCGCACGGCGCTCGCCGAGGCCGGCGCCATGCTGGACACCGGCACCACCGGCACGATCGAGCTCTCCGAGGACGGATCACACTGCCCCGGCGGCCTCACCCTGCTCATCGAGTCGAGTGTGCCGCCACCCCGCATGATCGTCTTCGGAGCGATCGACTTCGCGGCGGCGCTGGTGCGCGCGGGCAAGTTCCTCGGATACCACGTGACCGTGTGCGACGCCCGCCCCGTCTTCGCCACCCGGGCCCGCTTCCCCGACGCCGACGACATCGTCGTCGACTGGCCGCACCGCTACCTGCGGAGCACGGAGACCGACGGGCGCACCGTGCTGTGCGTGCTCACCCACGACGCCAAGTTCGACGTGCCCCTGCTGAAGGAGGCCCTGCGGATGCCGGTCGCCTTCGTCGGCGCCATGGGCTCCCGCCGCACCCACACGGACCGCGAGCGGCGACTGCGCGAAGTGGGCCTCACCGAAGGGGAGTTGGCCCGCCTCAGATCACCGATCGGCCTCGACCTCGGCGCCCGCACACCCGAGGAGACCGCCCTGTCCATCGCGGCGGAGATCGTCGCGCTCCGCAGAGGCGGGACGGGCGTTCCGCTGACCGGCTCGGGGACACCCATCCACCGTGACGGAGGTGAGCGGGGCGCCGTGGTGGCGGCCTGAAGCAGGGTGGGACGCGGCGCGCCCGGCTTCGCTCAGGCCTCCCCGGGGCCCGTCACGGTGCCCGGCGGGGCGACGCCGGGCAGGAAGGCGCGGGCGTGCTCGACCCAGCGGGTCACATTCCGTGGGTCGTACCGCCGGGCCTGGTCTTCGAGTGCGCGGAGCGCCGCGCGTACCCCTGCCGCCTCGCCACGGACGCCGTACAGCATGACCTGGGCGCACATCGCGCGAAGGTAGCGGTCGACGCAGTCGCGGCGCCCGTACTCGCCGACCAGGGTGCGGTAGGCCGTGATGCCCTGGCTGAACCCGTGCGCGGCGGCGGCGTCGCGGCCGCACGCCATGACGAAGGTGCCGAGCATGCGGGCGGCCTCGCCGCGCAGTTGCTCGGCCCGGGCGCCGGGGTATCTGGTGGCTAGCCAGGTGAGCCTGCCCACGTACTGACCGAGGAGCAGGGAGGCCTCACGTCGCTCGCCACGGGCCCCGATGGCGGCCGCCGAACGCACCGCGCCCTCGAATACGGCGAGTTGGGCGGGCACGTCGGCCGCCGTGGCGGCGAGCGCAACTCCTGCCGCATGCCGCTGAGAGCCTCGAACATGAAGTCGCGTACCTCGCCGCCCTTGCGGTGTGCGGGAGTGCCGATATCGCCGCCCAGCCACCGGGTCACGGAGCGGGGCGCGCGGCCGAGCGCCGGATCGTCGGCGGACAGACGGCTGTGCTGCGCCAGCGTCTGCTTCAGGGCGTGCTAGGGCGTGGAGGTCGCCCTGGCGGATCAGCGCGGTCGCCAGAGTGCTGGTGACCCGGGAGGCCTCGGCGGCGAGATCGGCCCGGCTTCACCCGTCGGGGTGATCCACCTGTGGGACGACCCGGCAGGCCGAGGGGAAGCCGGTCGGAGCCGGTCCGGCATGCGAGCGCTGGTTGACGATGAGCGGGTTGTCATGCTCAATTGGTCGCATGAACGCCCAGCAGCGCTTGGTCTCGCGCGACCACATCGACTTCGGTCGGGTGTGGTCCGCGGCGTGTTGCGCCTGACGCGGCGGCGGGCCGTCTGACCGGCCCTTCTCTCCCTCGGTGACCCCGTAGCGGGCCGAGTTCTCCCTTCGCACCGCCGACGCGCGCTGCCGCCATCCCGTTCCCCCGACGCCCCGGCGTCCGCACGCACCCTCCACCTCACCGCACCTTCATTTTCCCTGACGGACCGTCATGTACGGCCGCGCGCAGGGCTGTTCCGCCCTGCCCGCATGCGTCGTCCGACCGGCCCACAGCCCGTACGAAAGGCTCTCTCCCATGCCCGTGGAGTTCCTCGGTATCGCCGCGACGAACAACGGCTCCGAAACCACACCGCGCTCCGGCGCCGCCTTCGACAAGGACTACACACTCCGCCTCGCCCGCGCGCACGAGGACCACGGCTGGGACAGGGTGCTGTTCGCCTACGGTTCCGGATCGCCGGACCCCGCACCCGCGGCCGCGTACATCGCGAGCAGGCTGGACCACCTCCGGATCCTGCTCGCCCACCGGCCCAACGTCTCGTACCCGACCTACGCCGCGAAGACCTTCGCGACCCTCGACCAGATCAGCGACGGCCGGCTGACCGTGCACTTCATCACCGGCGGCAACGACCGCGAACAGGGTCGCGAGGGCGACACCCTCACCAAGGACGAGCGCTACACCCGCACCCGTGAGTACATCCGGATCGTCAAGAAGATCTGGACCACCCACGAGCCCTTCGACCACGAGGGCGAGCACTACCGCTTCCACGACTTCGTCAGCGATGTCTTCCCGGTCCAGCAGCCGCGCCCGAACGTGTCGTTCGGTGGCTCGTCGCCCGCCGCGTACGCAGCGGGAGGCGCCGAGGCCGACATCTACTGCCTGTGGGGTGAGCCCCTCGCGAGGACCGCCGAGCAGATCGAGAACGTGAAGGCCGCCGCGAAGGCCGCGGGCCGCACCGATGTGCCGCGCATCCAGGTGGCGTTCCGGCCGATCATCGCCCCGACCGAGGAACTCGCCTGGGAGAAGGCCCGCCGAACCGTCGGCGCGATCAAGGCCCGCAAGGAGAACGGCGAAGCGATCACCAAGCGCCACAACGGCCATGCGCAGCCTCAGAACACAGGCTCGCAGCGGCTGCTCGCCATCGCCGAGGCGGGGGAGCGTTACGACCGTGCCCTGTGGACCCCGACGGCCGCCGCCACGGGCGGCGCGGGCAACTCCAACGCCCTGGTCGGTACGCCGGAGACCGTCGCCCAGGCCCTCCTGGACTACTACGACCTCGGTGTCGACATCCTCTCCGCCCGCGGCTACGACCTGCTGGGCGACGCGATCGACTTCGGCCGGCACGTGATCCCGATCGTCCGCGAGGAGGTCGCCAAGCGCGACGCCGAGCGCGCGGCCCGCGGACCGCAGACCTTCACGGCGGTGAATGGATGACCTCCGCCGGGACCTCCATCGCACAACCATCGTTGCCACCAGCCGAACTGACGGTCGCTCAGGTGACGGTTGCCGACCCGCGCGTCAGACCGCTGCTGCGAGAACTCGGCCACGAGTACTCGACGCGCTACGGCAAGGACGCCCACGCCGAGATCTCCCGCTACCCCGACGAGGAGTTCACCACACCGTACGGCGGCGTCCTGCTCCTGCTCCTCGAAGGCGGCGAACCGGTCGCCGGCGGCGCCTTCCGCCGATACGACGCGACCACGGCCGAGCTCAAGCGGATCTGGACGCACTCCACCCACCGCCGGCGCGGTCTCGCCCGGCGCGTCGTCGCCGAACTGGAGCGCGAGGCGGCAGCCCGCGGCTATCGGCGCATCCACCTGACCACGGGCCCGCGCCAGCCCGAGGCGCGCGCCCTCTACCTGGCCACCGGCTACCTCCCGCTGTTCGACACGGAGGCAGACCCGGAAACGATCGGCCCCCTGCCGTTCGAGAAGCACCTGCCCGCCCCCGCCCCTGCCCGGCGGGGCACCTCCGCCTCCGCGACCGACACCTCGCCGGTCAATCCACCCGCGCACGCCTGAGAGTTGAGCAGGAACACCACGATGGGACTCTCCACCGATTCCACCGCCGCGCCACCGGGTGCGGCGGCCCCGGGCGACAGCCCTGCGACTCCGCCCGCCGAGGACGACCTGGCCCCACTCAAGGTCGTCCCCGCCCGCCACTACGCCCGCTGGGTGGCGGCCGCCGCCGTGATCGTGCTGGTCGCCCAGTTCGCGCACGGCCTGATCACCAATCCCGTCTGGGAGTGGCACGTCTTCCGTGACTACGTCCTGTCGGAGACGATCGTCCAGGCGGTCGGCGTAACCCTCCAGCTCACCGCCTACGCCACCGTGCTGGGCTTCCTCCTGGGCACGGTCCTGGCCTTCATGCGGCTGTCGCGCAGCCCGGTGCTGCAGACCGTCTCCTGGACCTACATCTGGGTCTTCCGGTCGATCCCGATGATCGTCCAGCTGGTGTTCTGGTTCAACCTCAGTGCCCTGTACGACGAGTTGGGCGTCGGCATCCCCTTCGGACCGGTGTTCTGGTCCGTCGACAGCAACAGCCTGATCGGCACCATCGGGGCGGCGCTCATCGGCCTGTCGCTGCACCAGGCCGCGTACGCCGCCGAGATCGTCCGCGGTGGTGTCATCGCCGTCGACCACGGGCAGTTGGAGGCCGCCGCCGCGCTCGGTATCCCGCGGCTCCGGCAGATCCGGCGGATCGTACTGCCGCAGGCCATGCGGGGCATCCTGCCCACGGCCGGCAACGAGATCATCGGCCTGCTCAAGGGCACGTCCGTGGTCTACGTGATGGCGATCGGCGAGCTCTTCTATCAGGTGCAGGTCATCTACGGGCGCAACGGCCGGGTGATTCCGCTGTTGATGGTCGCCACCGCCTGGTACGTGGTCCTCACCTCGCTGCTGTCGATCGCGCAGTACTACGTGGAGCGGCGCTACGCCCGGGGCGCCAACCGCACCCCGCCGCCCACACCGGTCCAGCGCGCCCGTCGCCTCGTCCGTGACCTGCGTGCCGCGGCGGCCCGGCGCGACCGGCCCGTTGTCCCCTCGAAGACAGTGGGAGCCGACCGATGAGCGAGGTGATGGTGGACGTCCGCGGTGTTCACAAGAGTTTCGGCCCGCTGGAGGTGCTGCGCGGCGTCGACCTCCAGGTCCGTGCCGGCGAGGTCACCGTGATCCTCGGTCCGTCCGGCTCCGGCAAGTCCACGCTGCTGCGGACCATCAACCACCTGGAGAAGGTCAACCGCGGCTGGATCAGCATCGACGGCGAACTCATCGGCTACCGCCGCTCCGGCGGCAAACTGCACGAGCTGAAGGAGAAGGAGGTTCTGAAGCAGCGTACGCACATCGGGTTCGTCTTCCAGAACTTCAACCTCTTCCCGCATCTGACCGTGCTGGAGAACCTCGTCGAGGCACCGGTCTCCGCGCTGCGCCGCCCGCGCACGGAGGCGGAGGAGACCGGCCGCCGGCTGCTGGAGAGGGTCGGCCTCGCCGACAAGACCGACGCCTACCCTCGGCAGTTGTCCGGAGGCCAGCAGCAGCGCGTCGCCATCGCCCGAGCACTCGCCCTCGAACCCAAGGTGCTGCTCTTCGACGAGCCCACCTCGGCGCTCGACCCTGAGCTGGTCGGCGAAGTCCTCGACGTCATCAAGGACTTGGCCGCCACCGGAACCACCATGATCGTCGTGACTCACGAGATCGGCTTCGCCCGTGAGGTCGCCGACACCGTGGTGTTCATGGACGACGGTGCCGTCGTGGAACAGGGACCGCCCGCGGCCGTCCTGGACGCCCCGCACCACGAACGCACCCGCGCCTTTCTGTCCAAGGTCCTCTGACTCTCTCCGAGGTTCTCGACTCCCTCCAAGGTCCTCCGACCTCTCCGAGGTTCTCTGGCCCTCTCCAGAGTTCTCTCCGGCCCAAGAGCCCCGAAGTCCCTTCCCGCTCACCGATTCGCCCACCACGCAAGGAGTACGACCATGGCCATGACCCTCGCCCGCCGATCCGCCTCAGTCGCGCTGGGACTCGTCTCCGCCCTCGCCCTCTCCGCCTGCAGCAATCCCTCGGACGGCGGAACCACCGAGGTGGCGGACAGGACCGGCGCCCGCACGAAGATCAATCTGAGCCCGGACCAGAACCGGATCACCACCGACAAGGTCGACTCCATAGCCGCCGAGGTCCCCGAGGAGATCCGCAGGAGAGGAACGCTGGAGCTCGTCTCCTCGTCCGGCTCCGCCGCCCCGCTGACCTTCTACGCCACCGACAACAAGACCGTCATCGGCGTCGAGCCCGACATCGCCCATCTCGTCGCCGACGTGCTCGGCCTCAAGCCGCACATCAACACGGTGTCGTGGGAGAACATCTTCGTCGGCCTCGACAGCGCCAAGTACGACGCCGGCTTCAGCAACATCACCGTCACCGAGGAACGCAAGGAGAAGTACGACTTCGCCGGCTACCGCGAGGACAACCTGGGCTTCGAGGCGACGAAGGGCAGCGGCCTGAAGGTCACCGGACCGAAGGACGTCGCGGGCAGGACCGTCGCCGTGAGCAGCGGCACCAACCAGGAGAAGCTGCTCATCGAGTGGAGCAGGGAGAACGAGAAGGCCGGCCTCAAGCCGGTGAACATCAAGTACTTCCAGAACGACAGCGACACCTACCTCGCCCTCCAGTCCGGTCGCATCGACCTCTATCTCGGCCCCAACCCGACCGCCGCCTACCATGCAGCCACCACCGGGAAGAGCGAGGTCGTCGGCACCTACTCCGGAGCCGGGGCGACCCTTCAGGGTCTCATCGCGGCCACCACCAAGAAGGACAGCGGACTGGTCGAGCCGCTCGCCGACGCGCTCAACCACATCATCGAGAACGGCACGTACGCCAAGGTGCTGAAGCGCTGGGGCCTGTCCGACGAGGCCGTGACCAAGTCGGAGATCAACCCGCCCGGTCTGCCCAGGACCAACAAGTAATCGCGAGGGCGCTCCCCTTGCGAACCTGCCATCACGGAAGGCCGATCGGTCGCAATCCAGCCAGCTTCCCTAGTTTTCCTATCGATTTACTAGGGAAGCGTTGACCCGGTCATGGGGGTGGATGAGGATGGCGAACATGTTGCGGATTCGGTATGGCGGGCCGGCCGTGGGTGTGTGCCCGGCCGGGGGTGACGAAGCCGAGTCCGGACACGACCGCCGGCTGCACACGGCCCGCGAGGTGGCGGACGACCTGGCCACGGACGCGGTCGACCGTGAGCAGGCCGGGAAGGTGCCGCTCGACGAGGTCTCGCGGCTGCGTGAGGCGGGGTTGCTGACGCTGCTGACACCAGCCGAACACGGCGGGGGAGGCGCGGACTGGCGCACGGCCTACGCCGTCGTCCGGACGGTAGCGGCGGCCGACGGCGCCATCGGCCGGCTGCTGGGCTGTCACTACTTCCTGTCTTTTGGCGCACGGTTCTTCGCCGCTCCCGCTCTCGCCGCACGGGTCGAGCGGGAGTCGGCGGCGGGGCAGTGGTGCTGGGGCGGCGGCTACGCCGCCGACGAGCCACCGCTGAGGCTGACCCCCACCGGGGACGGCTACTTGCTGGACGGCCGCCAGGACTACGCCTGTGGCGTCGCGGTCGCCGACCGGCTGGCGGTCCGTGCCGCGCGGTCCGACACCGGGGAACCCCTGGCCGTCCTCGTCGACCCCGCCCGCCCCGGCGTGACCTGCGTCAGTGACGGGGACGTGTTCGGGCAGCGGCTGGCGGCCGGCGGCAGTGTCGAGTTCGACTCGGTGCCGGTCCCGGCCGGCGACGTGTTCGGCTCGCTCTCCTCGGACGAGGGCGTCCTGTCCCCGTTCGCCGGCCTGGCCGTACCGACGGCGCGTCTGGTCTCGGCCCAGTTCTGTCTCGGCATCGCCGACGGACTGCTCTGCGAAGCCCGCGAGTACAGCAGGGCCACACACGGCTCCCGGCAGCTGCCGGGCCAGGGGCCCTGGCCCGGTGGCCCGCCGCAGGACCCGTACACGCTGACCGCCTTCGGGGAACTCGCCGTCGCCGCACATGCCGCATCGGCGCTCGCCGACCAGGCGGTCGAGTTCCTGGTGTCCGGGCTCGCCCGCGGCGAGGACGTCGGGGACGACGAGTGCGCGGAGATCACCGTCCTCGCGGGCGCCGCCGAGGCCGCCGCCGCCCGCGCGGCACAGGAGATCACCACACACGCCCTGGACGTCATCGGTGCCGGTGCGGCCTCCGCACGGCACGGATTCGACCGCTTCTGGCGCAACGCCCGCACCCACACCCTGCGCGAGCCCGTGGCCCCCCGGCTGCGCGAGGTCGGGGACTACTGGCTGGGCGGCGCGCACCCGCCTTTCGTCCTCCCCGCCTGACGGGCCGTGCGGCCGGTGACGGAGCGACGCGGCGGTGGCGGATAATCGGGGCATGCGGATCTCGGCCAAGGCGGACTATGCGGTGCGGGCGGCGCTGGAGCTGGCGTCGGTAAGTGACGACGCGTCACTCAAGGCCGAGGCGATCGCCGCGGCGCAGGGCATCCCACACAAGTTCCTTGAGGGCATCCTGGGCGACCTGCGCCGGGGCGGGCTCGTGGTCAGCCAGCGCGGCGGGAAGGGCGGCTACCGGCTGGCCCGGCCCGCGGACACGATCGCCATCGCCGACGTGATCCGGGTGGCGGACGGGCCGCTGGTGTCCGTACGAGGCGTGCGCCCGCCCGAGCTCTCCTATGTCGGCCCCGCGGAGTCGCTGCTGCCCCTGTGGATCGCGGTACGCGCCAACGTCCGCAAGATCCTGGGCGAGGTCACCCTGGCCGACGTGGCCACGGCCGAACTGCCCGATGAGGTCCAGGGTCTCGCCGAGGACCCGGAGGCGTGGACGAACCCCTGACCGGCCGGAGTCCCGATACCGATCCCGATCCGGGTCAGGTCCTCTTGACGCGGGCCCGCTACGGCCTGACACTCCAAACGGGAATCCTAGTGAATCGGTAGGGAAAGTGATGGGGAGCTCGGGGCCGGCCTGTGCCAGTGACACCGCCCGCATCCATGCCGCCGTCCGTCTGCGGCCCCCGCTGACGTCCCGCCGCCACATCGATCTGCTGCGGGTGTGCAGCGCGGCGAGTCTCCCGCCCGTCGGCGGCGGCGCGCCCGCCCGCGCCTGACGCCCCACGAACCCCGCATCCCCGGCCGCGCCGAGGCCGCCGCGCGCCGTCGCCGCAGTACGCCCGTGCCCGAAGACTCCCAGGGAGACGTATGTCCGCCACATCCCCCGCAGCCGTGCCGTCCTTCCGGAGCAGGATCGGCAGTGACGCGCGGAGCGGCTACTACGCCGTGCCGCACCGCTACCGGCTCCACCTCGCGCTGTCCTGTCCGTACGGCCTGGAGATCGCCGTCACCCACAGCCTGCTCGGCCTCGCCGACCGCCTCCCGGTGACGCTGCTGCCCGCCGTGCCCGACGCACCCGGCGGCGGGCACCAGGCATTGCGCCCCCTGTACGACGCCAGTGAGCACCGGCACCGAGGCCCGGCCGTGGCGCCGGTGCTCAGCGACGACTGGACCGGACGGATCGTCAGCACCCACGCCCCCGACATCCTGCGGGACCTGGCCCGCCTGCTCGGCGGCGACGGCCCCGTCCTCCACCCGCACGGTACGGAGGCCGCCGGCAGGGCCGTCGTCCGGCTCTGCGAGCAGGACATCACCGCGTCCGCGCAGCGCGCGGGAGAGGCCGCCATCGATCCGGCGGTGCGCGAGGCGGCGCTCGCCACCCTGCTGCGCGCACTCGGCGAACTGGAGCGGCGGATCGCGTCGCACGCCTACGTGCTCGGCGGCCGGCTGACCGCAGCGGACGTCCGGCTGTGGGTGACGCTGGTCCAGTTGGACACGGTGCACCGCCACCACCTGGACGCCGCCGCGGTGCACCGCATCGCCGGTCACCGGCAGCTGTGGACGTACGCACGACGCCTCACGGAGCACCCCGCGTTCGGTACGCACCTCGACCTCGACGGCATCGCCCGGCGCCACCACGCGCACTGCCGGGGCGCGGAGGCCGCGGGCGCGGCGACACAGATCGTGGACTGGGCGTCAGCGGACGCCGTGGCTGCGGGCGCCCGCCACCAGCGCGATCACACTCCCGGCTGACACACCGCCGTACCGGCGGGCCCCGGATCGGGCAACCCGGTGCGGCCTCCTCTTTATCCGGGGGACAGCCCCAGGGCGTCCCCGGGGGCGCCCTGGATTGTTGGGGCGTGGGGGTGAGGGGAGGCTGGTGCGACATGACGATCTCTCACCCGGCGCCATCGAGCGCTGCCTTGTCCCCCGCGTTATCACCACCCGCACGGCCGGAGCCGGACGCGCGGGCCTGGTCCACCCCCAGACGGAGCCTGCGCCGCGTCACGCGTACCCTCGCCGTCGGCGCGCTCGCCGCGACCATGGGGATGGCCGCGAGCCCGACCCTCGCCCAGGCGTCACCCGAGCGGTCCCCGAGCCCGGTTCCTGCCGTGACCGGCGATGCCCCCGTCTCCCTGCGCCGCTTCGTCGAACAGCGCCCGAGCTGGACGGACTGCGACCACAAGGAGCTGGACGAGGCAGGTGCCCGCTGCGCCACGATTCGGGTGCCGCTGGACTACCGGCACCCCGAGGGGCGCACCCTGACCATCGGCTTCTCCCGCATCAAGGCCACCGACACCAGGAACCGCATCGGGCTGATGATGCACAACTCCGGTGGCCCCGGCGGAATCACGCTCGACATGCCGCTGCTCGACGCGCCCGCGATGGGCAAGGAACTGGCCGCCCGCTACGACCTGATCGGCATGGACCCGCGCGGCGTCGGCCGCAGCAGCCCCCTGCGCTGCGGCACCTCCGGGCACTGGCTGCGCTCCGCCGGGTACGACACCGAGGGGTTCCGGGCCCAGGCCCGCTACGAGGCGGACCTGGTGAAGAGCTGTCAGCGCAAGTACGGCAAGGACCTGTCGTACCTCGGGCACTTCACCACCCGTAACACGGCCCGTGACATGGACCTGCTCCGGGCGGTGCTGGGCGAGCGGAAGACCTCCTACTTCGGGATCTCGTACGGCACATACCTCGGCACGGTCTACGCAAAGATGTTCCCGAGCCGTGTCGACCGGCTGCTGCTGGACAGCGCGATCGACCCGGCCCAGTGGTACGTCGCGGGGTTCCGGGACGCGACGGCGGCGAACGAGGCGTACCTCGACACATGGGCGGCGTGGGCGGCCCGCCGCCACGACACCTATGGGCTCGGCGAGTCGGCCGCGAAGGTCCGGGCGACCGTCGAGGGGATCGCCCTGCAGGCCGCCCGCACTCCGTTCAAGGTGGGCCCGTACACCGCCGACGGCCAGCAGGTGCCGCAGGCGCTGGCGATGACGATGGCAGACGACCGGGAGTTCGCGCGGACCGCCGAGACCGCCCGGGTCCTGCACGACGCGGCGCGCGGCCGCACCGTCGAACCGACCGAGACGTTGAGGGCGGCGCTCGGCCCGCCGGACGACGAGTCGGAGGTCCAGAACTCCCTGCAGATGGCTCTGCAGTGCGCGGACCGTGCCGCACCGCGCGACCTGCCCTGGTACCGGAACAACGTCGAGCGCAGCCGGGCGACGGCACCGCTCTTCGGCCCGCTGTTCAACGGCGTGCACCCGTGCGCGTTCTGGCCGAGTGAGCCGCTCGAGCCGCCCGTGACCAGCGGCAACGATGTGCCGGGCCTGATCGTGCAGGCCACCGGCGACACGCGCACCAGCTACGCCAACGGGCAGGGGCTCCATCAGAAGATGCCGAACTCCCGTCTGATCACCCTGAAGGCCCAGGTGCACGGCGTCTACGCCCTCTACCCGAACCGCTGCGTCGACCAGCAGGTCAACGACTACCTCCGTACGGGCGAACTGCCCGCACGGGACACGGTCTGCGAGAAGGACCCGGCGGACGCCGTCGGCCGCTGAACCTCAGCCCACGTGGACGTGAGGCCGGCGCGAGCGGTTGTGTTCGGCCTCACGGAGGACCTCTCGGGTGACGGGCGCGACCTCGCCCTGACCGAAGAGGATGAAGCGGAGGAAGTTGTGGAAGGGGCTGCCCTCGGTCCACTCGAAGTAGATGTGCGGGATCTGGCCGGTGGTGTCCCGGGCGTGGAGGAGCAGGGCCGCGAGCGCGTTGGGGATCGAGGAGCTCTCCATGGTCAGGACCCGGTAGCGGCCGTGCAGGACCTCGCCGCGCACGGTGAGACTCGTCTCGAACTCCGACGGGTCCGTGACCGTGACCTCGACGAACACGAAGTCCTCCGGCGCCGGGAGGTCGTTGTCGTGACGGATCTGCTCGATCTTGTCGCGGTACTCGGCGAGGTCCCGGCTGTCCGGCTCGTTGGCGATGAACCGTATGGTGCGGCTGGCGACGTCCCGGACGAACCGCTGCGCCATGTCGTCCAGCTCGACGCTGGTGACGCGGAGTTCGAAGGCGCGGGCGAGCCGGGAGAGCAGGGACACGAGGATGATGCCGGCGATGAAGCAGGCGCCGATCTTCACACCGTCGGGGCGCTCGATGACGTTCAGCACCGTGGTGTAGAGGAACACGGCGGAGATGACCGCGAACCCGATGGTCCAGTTCCGTTGGCGGGCCTTGCGCGAGGCGATGGTCACGGCGATCGCCGCCGAGGAGATCAGGACCAGCACACCCGTGGCGTACGCGCCGGCCTGGGCGTCCACGTTCGCGTCGAAGATCCAGGTGACGAGGAAGCCGATCAGGGTGAAGACGAGCACCATGGGGCGGACGGCGCGGGCCCAGTGCGGGGCCATGCCGTAGCGGGGCAGATAGCGCGGCATCAGGTTCAGCAGCCCGGCCATCGCGGAGGCGCCGGCGAACCAGAGGATGGCGATCGTCGACACGTCGTAGACGGTGCCGAACGTGTTGCCCAGGTATTCGTGTGCGAGAAAGGCGAGGGCACGGCCGTTGGCCTTGCCGCCGGGCTGGAACTCCTTCGCCGGGATGAGCAGGGTGGTGATGAAGCTCGTGGTGATCAGGAACGCGCTCATGATCACTGCGGCGGTGGTCAGGAGTTTCTTCGTGTCCCGGATCCGGCCGACGGGCCTGTCCTCGGTATCGCCGGGGTCGCCCTGGACGTGCGGCATTACCGCCACGCCGGTTTCGAACCCGGACAGGCCCAGCGCGAGCTTCGGGAAGACCAGCAGGGCCACTCCTACCATCACAAAAACGTTTCCGCGCTGGGCGGTCAGGGCGGTGGTCCAGTCCGTGACCACATGCTCCGCGCTGAGGACGTGCCAGAGCCCGGTCACCACGACGACCGCGTTGAGCGTGAGATAGACCGCCACCAGTGCGAAGGCGACGCCGATCGCCTCCAGGAAGCCCTTGAGGAACACCGCGCCCAGCAATGCGACCAGGATCAGGGTGATCAGCATCTGCTTGCCGTGCAGTACGTCGGCCAGATGGGGGTTCTCCACCAGGTGCGTGGAGGCGTCGGCCGCCGAGAGAGTGATGGTGATCAGGAAGTCCGTCGCGGCGAACCCGAGCAGCGTGAGGACGAACAGCTTGCCCTTCCAGAACGTGAGCAGCCGTTCAAGGATCGCGATCGACCCCTGCCCGTGCGGGCTCTCCTCGGCCACCCGCCGGTACACCGGCAGCGCGCCGGCCAGAGTGACGAGCACCAGCACGACGGTGGCCACGGGCGACAGCAGTCCGGCCGCGAGCGCGGCGATACCGGGCTGATAGCCGAGGGTGGAGAAGTAGTCGACCCCGGTCAGACACATCACGCGCCACCAGGGCCGGCCCTGGTGCGGGGCCTCGGTCTGGGCGTGCGGTACGTGCTGGGCCCCCGGCATGTCGGAGAGGCCCTCCAGCATCCACCTCCGCAGCCGGCTCGGCGGCGGGTGTTCGGTGGCGGCCATCGACGTGCTCTCCTGATGTGCGGCGCGGTGCGGGGTGCGGCCGTCACGCGGACGGCGCCACCAGCGTAAGCGGAGAGTGACGCACGGGGCCCGTTGGTGAGGCGTTCGATGACGTCAAACTTGCGTTAAGAGTGGCTTGTCGGGTGATACCTGAATGTCGGCAGTGCACCAGGATGGGGATTTTCACGGCCAAGCCGGAGCGGGCAAATCGGTGTGTACTGCTCCGTCCGGAGGTGCGGGGCCGCGTCGTTCCGGAGCGCAGGTGGATACACAGCGTCACGTGTCCGCCGTGCCGGGGCTGTGCCGGTGTCACCCGGGACGATGCCGGTCACGGCGGACGTGTGACGCCGTCCGCTGAGTCAGACGCGGTCGGCCGCGATCAGCAGGTACTGGAAGCTGCCGTTCTCGTAGGCGCTCAGGAAGGTGTCCTCGATGCCCGTGACCAGGTGGTCGGCCTGCTTGCGCAGCTCCCAGTAGGGGATCGTCGCGGCGGTCAGGTCCTCGACATGGACCGGGACGAGACGGTTGCGGGCCATGGCCCGGAAGTACTCCGACCGTGGGTGGATGTCGCAGATGTAGTGGGCATTGATGAGGGACACCTCGCGCGAGGCGCGCCCATAGGTGTCGTTGTAGCAGCCGGTGATCGTCACATAGCGTCCGCCGCGGCGCAGCAGCCGGGCGTGCTCGGCGAACAGCAGGTCCAGCTCCACGTACATGGTGGACTCGTTGTTCCAGGACGCCGCGTACGCGCCGGACTTCAGGCCCGTGTCGAGCATGTTGCGATGGTGGTAGCGAACCCGGTCGTCGATGCCCCGCCTACGCGCCTCCTCGTTCGCGAAGTCGGCCTGCTTCCGGGAGATCGTGACACCGTCGGCGTGGCAGCCGTACCGCAGATGGGCCACCACACTGCCGCCGCCGCGCCCGCAGCCGGCGTCGAAGACGCGGTCGGCGGGGGAGAGGGGGCCGAGGTGGGAGGCGAGCAGTTCGGCCTGGGCCTGCTCCAGACGGTGCAACTCGGCGGTGATGCGCTCCCCGCGCGTCGCCGGGTCGGTGCCGTCGTCGAGTACGGTCCAGTCGACGCCTCCGACGCCGTAGTGGTGGTGGTACAGGTCGTCGATCTTCCCGAGTTCGAGGTTGACCGGGTTCTCCTCGGCGTTCCAGTAGTCCGCGACGCGGGTCTGGTACCTGGACTGGGTCGGCACCGTCGTGGCTGCCGGGGTGGTGTCGATGATGGTCAACAGTGTCTCCTCGTGGTGCGGTGGGGCGTCGGCCAGGGCCGCGCGTTACCAGTAGTCGGGCAGGTGGTAGCGGTGGGAGTTGGTGGCATGCCACTCGTGGTTGCCGGACACCCAGGCGGCGAGGCCCTGGGCGTAGCGCTCGACCAGGGGTGAGGTGGCGGACAGGACCGCGGACTCCTCCTCGAACGCCGCCATGATCCGGTTGTGGATCTCGACCGCCTTCAGGTAGGCGGTCTTCAGGCCGCACCGTTCGTTGGCGGCGATGACCTGGGGCAGGTTCAGATGGGTCGGATCGGCGGCCAGCTCCTTGGTGAAGGAGTACAGGTCGTTGACGATGGTGGTGGCATTGCAGGCGAGGGCCGTGATCCGCTGGATCTCGGGCCGGGCGTAGACCGCCTCGGGCAGTTCGTAGCCGTCCACGGCGTCGACGATCGACAGACAGGGCCGGAAGTTGTTGAACTGCCGCATCACCAGGTACTCCCACACGTGCGGGACGTACCGGATCTCGGACCAGGCGGCCTCGGCCAGGTAGCCCATGTGCAGGCGGGCGATGTCGTGCACGAACCGGTCGGTCTGGCTGGGGGTGGCGAAAGCGGCGTAGTCGCGCAGCGCGAAGTGGTAGGAGCGGAGCGGTCCGTCGGCCCGCACGCCGCCACGCCACTCCTCCTCCAGCTCGGGGGTGCCGTGGTACGGGTCGAGAGCCGACTGAGCCATGATCAGCCGGCCGCCCAGCCCGCGCGGCGAGCCGCCCTTGCCCTCGTCCGCCTCGCAGTAGCAGTTGTCGACGATGTTCTCCGCGAGCAGCAACTTGCCGGCCACCGTGAGGCGTTCGAGGTCGGCGGCGCCCGGATGCTGGAGGACGACGGCCCGGCCGAACTGGAACCCCGAGAAGTCCCCTGTCCATGCGGGCGGGAACAGGTCCAGCCCACGGGCCCAGGCCTCCAGCCGGCCGTCGATCTCCGCGGCCTTCCCGGGGTCGGCGGGGACGGCGGGCCGGTACCGCAGCCCGGGAATCGCCCCGCTGCGCCGGCCCCGGGCAGCGAACGCGGGGTGGGGCGGTCCGGGCAGCCGGAACGTGGGTGCCGTCTCCGGCGGTCGTGATGTGGCAGTGGACGGTGACGACGGGGTACCGGGGTTGGGTGAGGGTGAGGGTGAGGTGCGGGTGAGGCGGGGTGGCCCGGGTGGCCGGAACGGTGGCGCTGTCTCCGGCAGCCGTGGCGTGGCCGAGGTGCCCGAGGCGGGTGGTGCGGGTGGTGGCGGGGCTTCGGGGACGGCTGCCGGTGCGGGCCGGGTGAGTACGGGTGGTTCGGGCAGCCGGAACGGAGGCTGTGCCGTCGGCGGCGATGGTGCGTCCGGGGCCGGGGCCGGGGGCGGCGGGGCCCCGGAACCGGCCGCCAGGGCGGTCGGCGCGGATGGCGCGGATGGCGCGGACGGTGCCGACGGTGTGGATGGTGTGGATGGTGCCGACGGTGCGCTCATTCCGCGGTCCGTCCGACCTGCACGTTCTCCAGAATCCCCGCGGCGTCGGGCACGAGGATGGCCATCGAGTAGTAGGCGGTGACCAGGTAGTTCATGATCGCCATGGTGTCGACGTTCATGAACCGGACGTTCAGAGAGGGCTCGTACTCCTCGGGGATACCGGTCTGGTGGAGGCCGACGACTCCCTGGTCCTTCTCACCGGTGCGCAGCGCGATGATGCTGCTGGTGTGCTGCGGACTGATCGGGATCTTGCCGCACGGAAAGATCGGAACGCCGCGCCACGCGGGCACCTCGTGCCCGTCGACGTTCACGGTGCCGGGCACCAGACCGCGTCGGTTGCACTGCCGGAAGAACGCCGCGATCGCCTTCGGATGGGCGAGGAACAGCCGGGTCTTGCGCCGCATCGACAGCAGCTCGTCCATGTCGTCCGGCGTCGGGGGACCGGAGAAGGTGCTGGTGCGCTGGGCGTAGTCGACGTTGTGCAACAGCCCGAACTCGCGGTTGTTGACCAGCTCCCACTCCTGGCGTTCGCGGATCTCCTCGACGGTCAGCCGGAGTTGCTGCTCGGTCTGGTTCATCGGGTTGTTGTAGAGGTCGGCGACCCGGGTGTGGACGCGCAGCACCGTCTGGGTGAGCGACAGTTCGTACTCGCGCGGCGAGAGGTCGTAGTCGACGAAGCCGCCCGGGAGGATCGGCTCGCCCACGTGTCCCGCCTGCACGGGGACGTCGGCCTCGCCCTTGCGGTTCATGGGGCGGCTCTGCTGCTCCGCGAAGGCGTCCAGGTGTGCGGAGAGGGACGGTGTGCGCTCGACGAGCGCCGTGAGCGTGTCCCAGTTGAGGGCCAGCACCACGCCGGGGGTCTCGGCCCGCACCGAACTCAGCCACAGCGGGTCGTCCCGGCCGACGGCCTCGTCGCCCATGCCGTCGCCGTCGGTGATGACTCCGATGACCTCCTCCTCGCCGTACTTGCCCGTGGTGTAGCGGGTGAGCCGGCCGTGCACGACGAGATACGCCTCCGTCACGGGCTGCCCCGCGTCGACGAGGACCTGGCCGGCACGCACCTCCCGCACCCGGAACTTCGAGGCGATCTCCCGCAGCGCCGCGGTGTCGGAGTAGCCGCGCAGGGCGGGCAGTTCGGTCAGCGTCTCGGGGATCACCTTGATGTCGTCGGCGCCGTTGTGGTCGAACTGCACCCGTCCCCGGCCGACGCTCAGCTGCAGACGGCGGTTGACCCGGTAGGTGCCGCCCTTGACGTCGACCCACGGCAGCATCTTGAGCAGCCATCGTGAGGTGATGGCCTGCATCTGGGGTTCGGACTTGGTCGTCGTGGCGAGCTGGCGTGCCGCTTGGGTGCTGAGGCTGGTGAACTGCTGTTCGTCGGTGGCGCTTTCCGGGGCGCTTTCCGGTGCGGACACATTCCCTCCGATTGCGTGGGCGGACGTGGGCGGACGTGAGGTGGACGTGGGCGGACACAGCCCTGGCCTTCGGCGGCGAGTGACGGGGCATCCGTGGGTGAGGGCGCGCCGCGGCTGAGCCGCGGACTGGCGCTTCACGATCTCCCGAGGCGGTTACGGCGCGGGGCAGCGGGTCCCGCGGCGGCCTGGGGAGTGGGTGGGTTCACAGAGGCGGTGGAGCTCGAAGACGGGTTCTGGGGAGCGGGACGCCATGGTGGGAACCTCGTGACGGTGCGTGCGGCTGGGCTGTGTGCGCTGCGCGTCAAGCCAAACAGCCAGGGCTGGCGCCTGGGAACAGCGTGAAAGGGGCGCCTTCGTACTACGGGGGTGCATAACCGTGGAGTGAGGCAGCCCCCGCGACGGGCCCGCGCCTCCCACGCCGGTCGCCCATGTCCTGTGCACCCGGCGCAGTGGGCGCACGCACACGCGACGGCTGCCGCCGAGGCGCGCACGCGGCATGGGTGCGCGCCGGTCGGCCCGATCGGACGACGGTGTCTTCACTTCCTCAGATGACGCCGCCTCAGGGCTGGCTCACGACAGGAAAGTTGGTTGGCCTTACCTAAATTCTTCACGAGGGTCCCCTGTGTACGGTTCCGGAGGATGCGTGAGGCGAGCGGACCCGCCGGGACGGGACGTTCTGTGGGGCGCGGTCGGAGGTCAACGCCGGGCCGTCGTGTTCGGCGCGGTCCTGGGCATGGGCCATCAGGCTGGTGAGGCCCTCGTGCCGCTGCTCATCGGACTGGCCATCGACCGGGGCGCCGTGGACGGTGACGTCGCCGGTCTGCTGGGGTGGCTCGGGGTCCTGGCCGCCGTCTACCCCAGGGCATCGGCAACAACAGCGGCGAGGTCGGCAAACTCTGCCTGCGCGACGAGGAGGACGCCCTCCGCGTCGGGCGCGACCACCGCGTGGAGACAGCGCCCAACGTCACCGCCGACATCTACCTCCAGGGCGGCACCGAGCACCCCCACGGCCTCACCTCGACCCTGCTGTCCACCGTCGCGGTACGAGCCGGGGAGATCTGTGCCTCACTCCTCGCCCGCCGCGCCACGGACAGCCTCCAGGCGGTCGCGGCGCGCGGCTGGACCGACAGATGCGACCCCTGCCGGTCACGCCGCCGGGACCTGACGCGGGGCGCCGTGTAGGGGCCATCCGCCCGGGTACCCGCCAGTCAGAACAAGAACAAGGACCAAGGACACGGCCATCTCGTGGCTCCCCGTGAGCGCGGGGAAGCTCCCCGTGAGGAACAGAGGGAGATGGAAGCACATGCTGTTCCGTGACCGCAGGGAGGCCGGGCAGGAACTGGCTGAACAACTGCGCATCCTCCACGACAAAGGGGCGCTGCCCGACCCGGTCGTCCTCGCCCTGCCCCGCGGCGGCGTCACGGTGGCCCGTGAGGTGGCGCTGGCGCTCGACGCCCCGCTCGACGTCCTCGTGGTGCGGAAGATCGGCGCCCCGTTCCACGAGGAGTACGGCATCGGCGCGATCGTGGGCGACGATCCGCCGCTGTTCGACACGCGTGCCCTGGAGCGGCTCGGGATCAGCGAGACATCCCTCGCCCCCACGGTCGACCGTGAGAGGGCGGAACTGCACCGCCGTGAGGCGCTCTACCGGCAGGGCCGCGAGGCTCCGGAACTGCGGGGCCGCACCGTGGTCGTCGTCGACGACGGGGTGGCCACCGGATCGACGGCACGGGCAGCGCTGCGTTTCGTGCGGGGCCGGGAGCCCGAACGCATCGTCATGGCCGCACCGGTCTGCTCACCGGAAGCGGCCCGCATCCTGGAGAACGAGGCCGACGACGTGGTCTGCCTGGACCGGCCACGCGCCTTCATGGCCGTCGGCGAGTGGTACCAGAACTTCGACCAACTGACGGACGACGACGTGCTCGCGGCGCTGCACGGCCGTTGAGGGAGAACCCGAGGGGAGGGCACGGTGCCCGACATGGCACCCCACGAGGCGCGACGGCGCTTCACCGGCGCCCGGGTCGCACGGCTGGCGACGGTCGCCCCCGGAGGACGCCCGCACCTCGTGCCGATCGTGTTCGCCCGGCACGACGACACGATCGTCAGCGCCGTCGACCACAAACCGAAGAAGACCCGGCAGCTCGGGCGGCTGCACAACATCGCCGTCCACCCGGCCGTCTGCCTGCTCGCGGACGCCTACGACGAGGACTGGGACCAGCTGTGGTGGGTACGGGCCGACGGCGGCGCCCGGGTCGTACCGTCCGACGCGCCCGGGGAAGACGCGCGGGCCGAGTACACCGAAGCCATCGACCTGCTGCGACAGAAGTACGCCCAGTACCGCGACCGGCCGCCGGACGGACCGGTGCTCGTGGTCACCGTGCTGCGGTGGAGCGGCTGGCGGGCATCCGAAGAGGACGGCACCCGGACCTTCCCGCCGAGCTGACCCGGTCGTGGTTGTCCCCTGCCTCCCCGGGTACCCGGGGACCCCGTTCGACAGCCAGGCCGCGAGGCGGGGGCAGGGAGGCACCATGGGCGTGAGGGAGACACCGTTGTGCGCCGCGCTGCGCGAACGCGTGGACGGCGAGGTCCGCTTCGACGCCGGCAGCCGTGCCGCGTACTCCACCGACGCGTCGAACTTCCGGCAGACCCCGATCGGCGTGGTCGTCCCCCGCACCCCGGAGGCCGCCGCGCAGGCGGTTGCGGTGGCCCGCGAGCACGGTGCCCCGGTCCTCTCCCGGGGCGGCGGCACCAGCCTCGCCGGGCAGTGCACCAACACCGCCGTGGTGATCGACTGGTCGAAGTACTGCACACACCTGGAGTCGGTCGACACCGACGCCCGCACCTGCGTGGTCCAGCCCGGCATCGTCCTCGACGAACTGAACCGGCGCCTGGCCTTCTCGGGTCTGCGCTTCGGCCCCGAACCGGCCACCCACATGAACTGCACCATCGGCGGAATGATCGGCAACAACTCCTGCGGCGCCACCGCCCAGCGCACCGGCAAGGTCGTCGACAACGTCGCCCGCCTGGAAGTGCTGCTCTACGACGGGACCCGCTTCTGGTGTGGGGAGACGACCGACGAGGAGTACGCCCGGATCGAGCACCGCGGCGACCCCATGGCGGCCGTGCACCGCGGACTACGGGGGCTGCGCGACACCTACGCGGACGAGATACGCCGCCGCTTCCCCGACATCCCGCGCCGCGTCTCGGGCTACAACCTGGACTCCCTGCTGCCGGAGCACGGCTTCGACGTCGCCGGTCTGCTCGTCGGCAGCGAGTCGACCCTGGCCACCGTCCTGCGGGCCGAGCTGGAACTGGTACCGGTGGTCAAAGAGCGCGCCCTGGTCGTGCTCGGCTTCTCCAGCGTCCACGAAGCCGCCGACTGCGTGCCCGCGATCCTGCCGTACGAGCCGATCGCCCTGGAGGGCATGGACCAGCGGCTGATCCGCGACCAGCGGCTCAAGCGCCTCAACCTCCGGTTCCTCGGCCAGCTCCCCGAAGGACGCGCGTACTTGATGGTCCAGTTCGGCGGCGACACGGTCGACGAGGCCGACGAGCGGGCACACCGGATGCTGGACGCGCTCCAGGAGTCCGAGCACGACCCGGAGGTGGCGTTGCTCGACGACCCGGGACACGAGGACGAGCTGTGGCAGGTCCGTGAGGCGGGCCTCGGCGCCACCGCGCACGTGCCGGGCCACCCCGACACCTTCGAGGGCTGGGAGGACTCGGCGGTCCCGCCCGAACGGCTCGGTGACTACCTGCGCCGACTCCAGCACCTCTACGAAGAGTTCGGCTACGCCGACGAGACCGGCCCCAGCCTGTACGGCCACTTCGGGCAGGGCTGCGTCCACACCCGCATCCCCTTCGACCTCTACTCCGCGCACGGCGTGGCGGAATACCGCCGCTTCATGGAACGCGCCGCCGGTCTCGTCGCCGAGTTCGACGGCTCCTTCTCCGGGGAGCACGGCGACGGGCAGAGCCGCGGGGAGCTGCTGGAGCGGATGTTCGGGCCGGACATCGTCGATGCGTTCGGGCGCCTCAAGGCCCTCTTCGACCCGGAGAACAGGATGAACCCGGGCAAGGTCGTGGCGCCGTACCGGCTCGACGAGAACCTCCGGCTCGGCGGCGACTGGTCCCCTTACGACCCTCAGAACCTGTACTTCCGCTACCCGGACGACGGCGGCTCCTTCGCCCAGGCCGCCAACCGTTGCGTGGGCGTGGGCAAGTGCCGGCAGCTCACCAACAAGGGCGGCGCGGTGATGTGCCCCTCCTACCAGGTGACGAGGGAGGAGGAGCACTCCACACGCGGCCGGGCCCGGCTGCTGTTCGAGATGCTCGACGGGCACGGCGACAGCGCCGTACGGGACGGCTGGCTCTCGGAGGCGGTGAAGGACGCGCTCGACCTGTGCCTGGCCTGCAAGGGCTGCAAGAGCGACTGCCCCGCCGATGTCGACATGGCCACGTACAAGGCCGAGTTCCTGGCCCACCACTACGCCGGACGCCCGTGGAGGCGCCCCCGCTCCGACCTCACGATGGGCTGGCTGCCCGCGCTCGCCCAAGTGGTGGGCCGCACCCGCACCGGCCGAGTGATGAACGCGCTCACGCACACGCCGCTGCTCTCCCGGGCCGCGATCGCCGTCGCCGGGGTCGAGCACCGTGAACTCCCGCTGTTCGCCGACGAGACGCTGCGACAGTGGTTCGCCCGGCACGAACCGGACGGCGACGGCGCCCGGGGCACGGTCCTCCTGTGGCCCGACACGTTCACCACCTTCTTCCACCCGCACATCGGCCGGGCAGCCGTACAGCTCATGGAACACGCCGGCTGGCGGGTCACCCTGCCCGCCGAGACCCTGTGCTGCGGCCTCACCTGGATCTCCACCGGTCAACTCGCCACCGCCCAACGGATCCTGACGCGTGCGGTCCGGCACCTCGCCGAGCACGTGCGCGGCGGGGGACTGGTGGTGGGCCTGGAGCCCAGCTGCACGGCGGTGTTCCGCTCGGACGCGGGCGAGCTGTTCCCCGGTGACCTCGATGTGCGCAGACTGCGGCGGCAGACGGTGACCCTCGCCGAACTCCTCACCGAGCACAGCCCCCACTACGAGCCGCCGCGGGTACCCGACCGTTCGGCACGGGGCCTCGCACAGGTGCACTGCCACCAGCACGCGGTCCTCGGCTGGGACGCCGACCGGGAACTGCTGCGCCGTGCCGGGGTGGACGCCGAGCACCTGGAGTCGGGGTGCTGCGGGCTGGCCGGCAACTTCGGCTTCGAGCGGGGCCACCTGGAGGTCAGCGAGGCCTGCGCCGAACGTGTACTGCTGCCCCGGCTGCGCGAGGCCGCCGCGGAGACGGTGGTGCTGGCCGACGGCTTCAGCTGCCGCACCCAGATCCACGAACTGGACAGCGGCGGCCACGAGGCCGTGCACCTCGCGGAACTGCTCGCGTCCGCCCTTGCGGACACCGACGATCCGTCCCGTACGGTGTACGGCGTCGCGCCCGGCGCCCGCCCCGCGCCACCGGGCCGCCTGGCCAAGTCCCTCGCCCTCGCGGGCACCGGCCTCGCCGCCGCTGGTGCCGCCGCCGGTGTCACCAGTGCCGTGGCGAAGGCCCTGCGACGCTGAACTCCGTCCGCGGTCAGTCGGTCCGAACCGACCGGATGAGCCAGTCGTACGCCTCTCGCGCCGTGAACGCGCTCTGGCCGCCGCGCACCAACAGCCCCGCCGTCGCGAACGCGGGCTCGTCGGCCTGGGCGGCGACGTACGGAATCGCCACGCAGCGCATACCGGCCGCGTGCGCCGCGGCCGCGCCGGGCGCCGCGTCCTCCAGGACCACACAGTCGGCCGGGTCGGCCCCCAACCGGCGCGCGGCCTCCAGGAACACGTCGGGCGCGGGCTTGCCCCGGGCCACCTCGTCGGCCGAGACGACGGTCTTCAGCCGGTCGGCGAGACCGGTGCCCGTCAGGATCGCCTCGATGGCCTCCGGTGACGATCCGGAGGCCACGGCCATCGGGACACCCTCGGCGGCCAGCAGTTCCACGAACGCCCGCATCTCCGGGTAGACGCGCGTGGAGGCGCGGGCGAGCTCCAGATAGCGGCGGTTCTTGTCGGCGAGCAGCTCGTCGACGGACGCGGTCAGGCCGTACCGCTCCTTCCAGCGGACGATCGTCTCCTGGGTGCTGATGCCCACGTACCGCTCGTGATCCGTCCAGGTGAAGTCCGTGACGCCCTGCCCGGCGAGGGTCTGCCGGCCTGCCTCGAAGTAGTTGGGCTCGCTGTCCACGAGTGTTCCGTCGAGATCGAAGATGACCGAGATGTCGCCGAGAATGCCCATGGGATTCAGGATGCCAGTGCCCGTGATGAACCCCGTGCTCAGCTCCCGGCACGGACCCAGCACCCCCTCAGCCTTGTCGGCGCCTCCTCGATCACCCGAAAGGATGGCGCGCCGAGTCACGGCTCTCCGCGCGGAACTCGACATGCTGACGGTATGGTCTAGACCTACTGCTGCCGTCGGTCCCGACGGCACGGTGCCGGCAGGCGTGTCACCGAGAGGGGACAGCAGTGGCAGTGGCGGATGCGGGCGTGGACGGCGGCAGGCGACGACGGGCGTACATCGGCTCGTTCACGAGCGCGGGCGGTCCCGGCGTCGTCGTGGCGGCCGTGGACGAGGCGAGCGGCGCGCTGACCGTCCTGAGCAGCGCGGACGACGTCCCCGACCCGTCGTACCTCGCCCTGGCGCCGGGTGGCGACATCCTCTACACCGTCAGCGAGACGGCCGAGGGCGCGGTCGCCGCGTACCGCGTGACCGGTGCGCGGCCGGAGCTCACCGGGCCGCCGGTCGCTGTCCACGGCGCCGGGCCCACGCACCTCTCCCTCGTAGCCGGGCACGTCCTGACCGCCAACTACGGCTCCGGCAGCGTCACCGCCGTACCCCTGCGTGCCGACGGCACCCTCGCGGACAGCGCGTCCGGACTCCTCCGCCACACCGGTTCGGGGCCGGACGAGCAACGCCAAGAGGGGCCCCACGCCCACCACGTGCAGCCGGACCCGAGCGGCCGCTGGGCCGTCTCCGTCGACCTGGGCACGGATCATGTGCTGGTCTGCGAGCTGGACGCCGGGGTGCCCGTCCTGCACCGCGCAACCCCGCTCCGGCCCGGCTCCGGGCCCCGCCACCTGGCCTTCCATCCGAACGGCTCGTACGCGTACGTGGTCCACGAACTCGCGCCGGTCGTGACCGTCTGCCGCTGGGACGCGGGCGGGGGCGAGCTGACACCGCTCGGCGAGACCCCGGTGCTGCCGGGCACACCGGACGGCGACGCGTACCCGTCGGGCATCGTCGTGTCGCCCGACGGCCGCTTCGTGTGGACGGCGACACGTGGCCAGGACACGCTGTCCGTCCTCACGGTCGACGGGGGCGGGGAGGAACTCATGCCGGCGGGCACCGTGCCGTGCGGCGGCCACTGGCCGCGCGCGCTCACCGCCTCGGGCGGATTCCTGTACGTCGCGAACGAGCGCTCGGGGAACGTGAGCTGGTTCGCGCTCGACCCGGACACGGGCATGCCCCGACCGGAGGGCTCGGTCGAGGTTCCCGCGGCGTCGTGCGTGATCCTGGGCTGAGGCGCCGACCGGCACCGATCGCCGGTCACTGGCCCCTCATCCGCCGAGGCCGGCGCAGGCGTCATGGCACAGACTTCATGGCACAGACTTCATGGCGCAGGCCTCATGGCGAAGGGCCCGCCCCGAGAGGGGTGTGGGCCCTTTCGCACGGTCACGGGCGTCTGGGGACGCCGGACGCCGGACGCGGCTCAGCGGACCGGCATGCCCTGCGGCTGCTGCGGGGTGATGCCCAGCGCCGACGTGTACTTGGCGAGCGCCAGCTTGCCGATCGCCGGGTACGGGCCGAGGGCCTCGGCGGGGGAGCAGCCCGCCTCCCTGGCGGCCGCCTCGATCAGGCCGGCGTCGATCTCCGGGCCGATCAGGTACGGGGCGAGCGCGAGGTTCTGCGAGCCCGAGGAACGCAGCTGCTCGGCGACGGCCGTGATCGAGCCGTCCTGGTCGAGCGCCGCGGCCATCACCGGCACGGCGAGGCGCGCGGCGAGCAGCATGCCGGTGATGCCGGCCGCCTGCACGGCCTCGTCGCCGCCGACGGACGCCAGGATGATGCCGTCCGCGGCGGTCGCCACGGTGAACAGGCGGGCGCGGTCGGCGCGCGCCAGGCCGGCCTCGGACAGCCGCACGTGCAGCGCCTCGGCGAGCAGCGGGTGCGGGCCGAGGACATCGGTCAGGTCGGCCGCGACACGGCTCTCCATGACGGCCTGGCGGACCTGGCGCAGCAGCGAGCCGTCCGGGCCGGCGAGCAGGGGCACGACGACGGCGACGGGGCCGTCCGGCTCCTTGACGTCCATGCCGGCGGCGCGGGCCTGCTCGAAGCGGGCGGTGCGCTCCTCGGCGGCGCGGGCGAGGACGGACTGGAGTGTGGGGAACTCGTCGCCGTCCCCGTCGAGGTACCCGATCCGCGCGTCCAGGCCGGGCAGCTCGGAGCGCGCGATGCTCACGACCTCCTCGGCGAGGCTGCGCGTGGCGGCGCTGGGCTTTCCCGGCACCGCGAGGACGAGCGCGGGCGCGCCTTCAGGAGCCGCCAGGGGCTCGGGGCGGCGGTGCCGCCCGGGCTGGCGGGGTCGCGGCATTCGTACAGGCAGGCCGGATGCGGGCCCAGTGGGGGAGCTCATGGCGCCGCATGCTACTGGCTTCTTGGGTTCCCCTGTTCGGGGAGGGTGCAGGTGAGCGGTATCCGTCCGGATTTGTCTGATGAGTTACGTGACGATCGACAGAAAACCGCGTGACTTCACGCTGACATGGGGCGGCATTAGTGGCGCATTTCACAGTGTGGCCGACGGGAGGAAGCGAGTCCGTTTTGGGGTACTACTTTTCGGCCACCTGCACGTGCAGCATCCTCTCGTCGTCGGGCAGCGCCGGTACCCCCTCGGCCAACTCGGCCGCGATGCGTACCGCACCGTGCAGCGGGTCACCCTCGGCCGTCACGCGCCGCGCGTACGGCAGCCGCTCGGCCAACTCCGCCTCCAGGGGTAGCAGGAGGGGGTCGCCCATCCTGAACAGGCCACCGGTGAGAGCGACTCGGGGCTCGCCCGCAGCGGGGCAGACGGCGGCCGCGGACTCGGCCATGTGCCGGGCCGCCGCACGCAGGACCTCCGCCGCCACCGGGTCACCCTCGGCGCAGGCGGCCACCTCGGGCGCGAAGGAGGCCAGCACCGCGGCGCGGTCGGTGCGCGGGTAGAGCCGTCCGGGGAGCCCGGTGACCGGGCCGAACAGCTCCTCGGCGCGGGCCAGCAGCCGCGCCGAGCCGCCCGGCCGGCCGTCGTGGGCGCGCAGCGCGGCCTCCAGGCC
>NZ_VMNX01000077.1 GCF_009377235.1 Streptomyces acidicola | reverse complement strand
GCCCCACCCGCCCTCAGGTACGACAGAACCGCGGCACCCGCACCGGGGCACCGCGGCCATACTCGCGACGGCCGTCCCGTCCGCCGTCCCGTCCGCCCTCACCCTCAGGCACGCGCCCTCCCAGGGCGAGGGCGAAGGCGGCCCGGGCTCTACTTGTCGTCGCCGCCCTCGTCCCCGGAGCCCATGGATTCGTAGATCTCCTTGCACATCGGGCACACGGGGTACTTCTTCGGGTCGCGGCCCGGCACCCACACCTTGCCGCAGAGGGCCACGACGGGCGTGCCGTCGAGGGCGCTCGCCATGATCTTGTCCTTCTGGACATAGTGCGCGAAGCGCTCGTGGTCACCGCTGCCGTGCGACGTCTGCGGCGTCGGCTCGACGAGGGTCCCCGTACCAGTTCCGCGCTCGGGCTCAAGAGTGCTCATAGCGCAAGGGTACTGAAGCGCGGAGACATCAGTTGAGCGACGGGTCGTCCGGGTACGTCGCCACCATCGCCAGCTCGCTGCGCTGACGGCGCAGGACCGAGCGCCAGAGTCTCTCCGGGGAGGGCGAGGAGACGTCTCCGGGCTCGGACTCGACGACGTACCAGGCTCCTTCGACGAGTTCGTCCTCCAGCTGGCCGGGCCCCCAGCCCGCGTAACCTGCGAAGATCCGCAGCGAGCCGACCGCCGAGGCCAGCAGCTCCGGCGGGGCCTCCAGGTCGACCAGGCCGATCGCGCCGTGCACGCGCCGCCAGCCCAGGGGGGCGCGCTCGGCGGACGTCCCGCCGGGGATCACCGCGACGCCGAGCGCCGAGTCGAGCGAGACCGGTCCGCCCTGGAAGACGACGCCGGGCTCCCCCGTGAGGTCCGCCCAGCCCTCCAGGATGTCGCCGACGTCCACCGGGGTCGGCCGGTTGAGGACCACGCCGAGCGAGCCCTCCTCGTCGTGGTCGAGGAGGAGCACCACCGCGCGGTCGAAGTTCGGGTCCGCCAGGGCCGGCGTGGCCACGAGCAGCCGCCCTGTGAGCGAGGACACCTCGGTCATGCCAGACATGATCCCGCATCTTGCCCGTGTGCGGGGAGCCAATCCGCGGACCCACAGCCACCCAGCTCAGGGCGCACGGGGGCGCCCCCCGCGCACACCGCCGTCGGCCACCTCGCCGGTGACGCCCCGTGCCCGACGGGGAACGGTTCGTGTTGTGGCGAATCTATGACGTCCCTGGGAGACCCTTGGGCTTACTGAAGGGGGGTAGGCGGCCATTACGCTTGCTCATCGGCTGATGCCGCTTCGGCTCCCGCACCACCGGTCTGCCGATCGCCTGCCGAGACAACTGACCGACTCCACGGAACGCGAGATTCATGACCGTCAACGGCTCTGACGACGTACTGCTTGTTCACGGCGGAACCCCGCTGGAGGGCGAGATCCGGGTCCGCGGTGCGAAGAACCTCGTACCGAAGGCCATGGTCGCGGCGCTGCTCGGCAGTGCTCCGAGCCGGCTGCGCAACGTTCCGGATATCCGCGACGTCCGTGTCGTACGCGGACTCCTCCAGCTGCACGGGGTGACGGTCCGTCCGGGTGAGGAGCCGGGCGAACTGGTGATGGACCCGTCACACGTGGAGAGCGCGAACGTCGCCGACATCGACGCCCACGCCGGTTCGTCGCGCATCCCGATCCTGTTCTGCGGCCCGCTGCTGCACCGCCTCGGCCACGCGTTCATCCCCGGCCTCGGCGGCTGTGACATCGGCGGCCGGCCCATCGACTTCCACTTCGAGGTGCTGCGGCAGTTCGGCGCGAAGATCGAGAAGCGGGCGGACGGGCAGTACCTGGAGGCGCCGCGGCGGCTGCGCGGCACCAAGATCCGGCTGCCGTACCCGTCCGTCGGCGCCACCGAGCAGGTGCTGCTGACCGCCGTCCTCGCGGAGGGTGTGACGGAGCTCTCGAACGCGGCCATGGAGCCGGAGATCGAGGACCTCATCTGCGTGCTGCAGAAGATGGGCGCCATCATCGCGATGGACACGGACCGCACGATCCGCATCACAGGCGTCGACAGTCTCGGCGGCTACACGCACCGGGCGCTCTCGGACCGGCTCGAGGCCGCGTCCTGGGCGTCGGCCGCGCTGGCGACCGAGGGCAACATCTACGTCCGCGGCGCCCAGCAGCGCTCGATGATGACCTTCCTGAACACCTACCGGAAGGTCGGCGGCGCCTTCGAGATCGACGACAACGGCATCCGCTTCTGGCACCCCGGCGGCCAGCTGAAGTCCATCGCCCTGGAGACGGACGTCCACCCCGGTTTCCAGACCGACTGGCAGCAGCCGCTGGTCGTGGCCCTCACCCAGGCCACGGGCCTGTCGATCATCCACGAGACGGTGTATGAGTCGCGGCTCGGCTTCACCTCGGCCCTGAACCAGATGGGCGCCCACATCCAGCTCTACCGCGAGTGCCTCGGCGGCTCCGACTGCCGCTTCGGCCAGCGCAACTTCCTGCACTCCGCGGTCGTCTCCGGCCCCACCAAGCTCCAGGGCGCCGACCTGGTCATCCCCGACCTCCGCGGCGGCTTCTCGTACCTGATCGCGGCCCTCGCCGCCCAGGGCACGTCCCGTGTCCACGGCATCGACCTGATCAACCGCGGCTACGAGAACTTCATGGAGAAGCTCGTGGAACTGGGCGCGAAGGTGGAGCTGCCGGGCAAGGCGCTCGGCTAGCAGCCACCGTCCGTGTACGCCGAAGGGGCGGCCTCCCAAGCCGGGGGGCCGCCCCTGTGGCGTTGCTGGGCCTCGTACGCCGTCCCGTGGTGTACGAGGAGCAGGGTCACTTGCCCTTGGCGGCTTCCTTGAGCTTGGAGCCCGCGGAGACCTTCACGCTGTAGCCGGCCGGGATCTGGATGGGGTCGCCGGTCTGCGGGTTGCGCGCGGTGCGAGCGGCACGGTGGGTGCGCTCGAAGGTCAGGAAGCCAGGGATGGTGACCTTCTCGTCGCCCTTGGCGACGATCTCGCCGACGGTCTCGGCGAACGCGGCCAGCACGGCGTCGGCGTCCTTGCGGGTCACCTCGGCACGGTCGGCCAGCGCGGCCACCAGCTCACTGCGGTTCATGTTGTTACTCCCGTGTTTTCTTGCCGTTGAGGCGTGCCACGCGGCGGAGCCGCATGGTGGGCACCGAAGCCGATGCTGCCAGGATCCTCGGTGGGTCCCCGCACCCGGGTCCTTCCTCAGACCCTCGCGCCCAGGGACGCATCCTGCCTCTACCTGCGACGGTAAAGCCAATCCGGCACCCCTGGGAGTCACACGAACACCCTTGGGAGTCACACGGAAAGCGCCACGGCATCGGCGTGGTGACGCTCCGTTCACCCCCGGCCGCGCACCGCAGGTCCCGACAGGCCTGGACCCAGCCGCCACCCTAAAGGGGACCCCGGACCCCGTGTTCCGCGACGCGCCGTGGCGGGCCGGGCCGTGGCCACTGTCACAGTGGCCACGTCGCGCCCGGCTCGGAGCACGGCTGTACGAACAGCTGTGCGCTCGGCTCAGACCGTCGCCCCGGCCGCTTTCGCCGCGTCCCGGACCGCCCCGGCCACCGCGCCGGCGACCTTGTCGTTGAAGACGCTCGGGATGATGTAGTTCGGGTTGAGCTCGTCCTCGGTGACGACGTCAGCGAGCGCGGTCGCGGCGGCCAGCATCATCTCGGTGTTGACGGTGCGGGACTGCGCGTCCAGCAGACCGCGGAAGACACCCGGGAAGACCAGCACGTTGTTGATCTGGTTCGGGAAGTCGGAGCGGCCCGTGGCCACGACCGCCGCCGTCTGCCGGGCGACCGCCGGGTCGACCTCGGGGTCGGGGTTCGCGAGCGCGAACACGATGGCGTCCTCGGCCATGGCGGCCACGTCGTCACCGTCGAGCACGTTCGGGGCGGAGACGCCGATGAAGACGTCGGCGCCGCGCACGGCCTCCTTGAGCGTGCCGGTGAGGCCCTCGGGGTTGGTGTTGTCGGCGATCCAGCGCAGCGGCGAGTCCGAGGCGGCGTTCACCAGGTCTTCGCGGTCGCTGTGGACGACACCGTGGATGTCGGCCACGACGGCGTTCTTCACGCCGGCCGCGAGGAGCAGCTTGAGGATGGCCGTACCGGCCGCGCCGGCGCCCGACATGACGACACGGATGTCGCCGATCGACTTGCCCGCGACACGCAGTGCGTTCTTCAGGGCGGCGAGCACGACGATCGCGGTGCCGTGCTGGTCGTCGTGGAAGACGGGGATGTCGAGGGCCTCACGCAGCCGCGCCTCGATCTCGAAGCAGCGAGGCGCGGAGATGTCCTCCAGGTTGATGCCCGCGAAGCCGGGGGCGATCGCCTTGACGATCTCGACGATGGCGTCGGTGTCCTGGGTGTCCAGGCAGATCGGCCAGGCGTCGATGCCGGCGAACCGCTTGAAGAGGGCCGCCTTGCCCTCCATGACGGGGAGGGCGGCCTTGGGGCCGATGTTCCCGAGGCCCAGCACGGCGGAGCCGTCCGTCACGACCGCAACGGAGTTGCGCTTGATGGTCAGGCGGCGCGCGTCCTCGGGGTTCTCGGCGATCGCCATGCAGACGCGGGCCACGCCCGGCGTGTAGACCATGGACAGGTCGTCACGGTTGCGGATGGGGTGCTTCGACGCCATCTCGATCTTGCCGCCGAGGTGCATGAGGAACGTACGGTCGGAGACCTTGCCGAGCGTCACGCCCTCGATGCCGCGGAGCTGCTCGACGATCTCGTCGGCGTGCGCGGTGGAGGTGGCGGCGATGGTGACGTCGATGCGGAGCTTCTCGTGCCCGGAGGCGGTGACGTCGAGGCCGGTGACCGAGCCTCCGTGGGACTCGACGGCCGTGGTGAGCTGGGAGACCGCGGTTCCGCTCGCGGGCACCTCCAGCCGGACCGTCATCGAGTAGGAGACGCTGGGCGCCGTAGCCATGACCGACTTCCTCTGCTTTCAGCTGGAGCTGGGTGATGCCGTCCGATCGTCGCACCTACTACGGAGTACGTGGTAGCCGCCCTCGGATTGCGAACGTTTTGTTCGTTGATCAAGCGAGACCGAGCGAGATCAAGCCGGTTCGGGCCAACGAAAGAGGCCCACATCACCAGGCGATGTGAGCCTCTCGCACGCTCAGTGGCACCGACCCGCCATGCTCGCCTCGCGGCAAGTGGTCGCTCGAAGCGACGAAGGTTGGGCCCGGGGGCTTGGATCGAGCCGGTGCCACACCAAGGCTAACAAACAGATCCCGCAAGGCCATTCCCGTAGCAGGAGTTCATCTGTCGGCCCTGTCACGGCCCCGTCGCGGCCCTGCCTCAGTCGCGCAGCAGATCCGGCACCCCGTGCGCGTCCGGTTCGTCCCGCTCGCCCGAGACCACGGTGAGCTGCTGGGTCGCCCGGGTGAGCGCCACGTACAGCACGCGCAGTCCGGCCGGGGACTCGTCGGCGATCTCGGCGGGCGAGACGACGACCGTGGCGTCGTACTCCAGGCCCTTGGCCTCCAGGCTGCCGAGTGCCACGACGCGGTCGCCGAGGCCGGCGAGCCAGCGGGCCGCCTCCTCGCGCCGGTTCATGGCGACGACGACGCCCACCGTGCCGTCGACACGGTCCAGCAGCCGCGCGGCCTCCTCGCGGACCGTACGGGCGAACGACCCCCGTTCGGCCGTGCTGTGCCCATTGTTCGTTGCCACAAAACGCGGCTCGACACCGGTGGACCGGACGGCTGACGGGGACGGGGAGCCGGGCATCGCCAGCGCGAGCACCTTGGACGCCAGCTGGGCGATCTCGGCGGGGTTGCGGTAGTTCACGGTGAGGGTGAAGCGGCGGCGCGGGCGGGTGCCCAGGGCCTCGTCCCGCGCCTCGGCCGCCTCGTCCGGGTCGGACCAGGACGACTGGGCGGGGTCGCCGACGACCGTCCAGGTGGCGTGGCGTCCCCGCCGGCCGACCATCCGCCACTGCATGGGGGTCAGGTCCTGGGCCTCGTCGACGATGACGTGCGTGTACTCGGTCCGCTCCTGGGCCAGGCGCTCGGCGCGCTCGCGCTGCGACTCCTCGCGTACGGGCATGAGTTCGTCGAGGCCGGTGAGCTGGTCGAGGGGGTCGAGCTCGCGCTTCTTCTTGGGGCGGGCGGGCAGGCCTAGGACGGCCTGCAGTTCGTCCAGCATCGCGACGTCGTGCACCGACAGCCCGTCCCGCTTCAGCGAGCGGGCGACGCGGCGCACCTCGCCGGGGGTGAGGATGCGGCGGGCCCAGCGCCCCAGCCGCCGCTCGTCGGCCATGGCGTCCAGCACCCGGCGCGGGGTCAGCTCGGGCCACCAGGCGTCGAGGAAGGCGACGAAGTCGTCCTCACCCGTGATGTCCTCGTCGAACGACGACCGCAGCTCGGCGGCGAGTTCGGGGTCGGTGTGACGGGTCGCCGCTCCGGACCGCGCCCACAGGGCGTCCAGGAGCAGTCGGCGGGCGCGCGGGCGCAGCAGGTTGACGGGGGCGGTCCCGCTGAGCGTGGTGCGCCGGATCGCCTCCAGCTCGCCGGCCTCCAGCTCGAGCCGCCGCCCGAAGGCGACGACGCGCAGCCGGCCCGGCGGATCGTTCAGCTCCAGCGCGCCCCGCGCCGCCTTCCGCAGCACCTTCAGCATGCGGTACGAGCCCTTGGCGCGGGCCACGGACGGCGCGTCGTACAGCGTGGCCTCGGCGCCGTCGACCAGGGACCCGATCGCGCGGATGGCGACCTGCCCCTCCTCGCCGAGCGAGGGCAGCACGCCCTCCGTGTAGGCGACGAGCAGCGGGGTCGGCGAGACGATCAGGATGCCGCCCGCGTACCGGCGCCGGTCCTGGTACAGCAGGTACGCGGCCCGGTGCAGTGCGACGGCCGTCTTCCCGGTGCCCGGCCCGCCCTCGACGTACGTCACCGAGGCGGCGGGCGCGCGGATGACGAGGTCCTGCTCCGCCTGGATGGAGGAGACGATGTCCCGCATGGTGTGACTGCGCGCCTGCCCCAGGGCGGCCATCAGGGCGCCGTCGCCGATCACGGCCAGCTCGTGCCCGTCCAGACGGGCCTTGAGCTCGGGCCGCATCAGGTCGTCCTCGACGCCGAGCACGCGGCGCCCCTTGGAACGGATCACGCGACGCCGTACGACCCGTCCGGGATCGACGGGAGTGGACCGGTAGAAGGGAGCTGCCGCGGGCGCCCGCCAGTCGATGACCAGCGGTGCGTACTCCTCGTCCAGCACTCCGATGCGCCCGATGTGCAGGGTCTCGGCGATGTCGGCCGTACCGTCCTCGCGCACCGCGCCCTCGGCGGGTTCCACGGCTGTGTAGGCGCCGTCCGGCCCCTTCTCGCCGTCCTTGCCGAGCAGCAGGTCGATCCGGCCGAAGAGGAAGTCCTCGTACTCGTTGTGGAGCCGGTTCAGGTGGACACCGGCCCGGAAGACCTGGGCGTCCCGCTCGGCGAGCGCGCCGGGCGTACCGACGTGGCCGCGCTTGGCCGCGTCGTTCATCAGGAACTCCGCCTCGTGGATCTTCTCGTCCAGGCGCCGGTACACCTGGTCCAGGTGTTCCTGTTCGACGCTGATCTCGCGCTCACGGACGGAGTCGTGAACCGAGCCGAGCGCGGTTTCCTGTTGAACCTGAGCGGCCACCGGGCCCCCTTCTGACGTGCTGGGCAGCCGTCAACCGTACGCGAAGGGGACCCTGGGAGGCTATGCGTCCGCCCGGGGCGTGTTCACGGCCCCGCCGCAGAACCACCACGAGCTCTGCGACCGGGGCCCTTCAGATTCCCGCACATCCTGCACATTGACCTACGTATCGGCCTGCGTATCGGCCTGCGTATCGACCTACATACTGACCTTGACGAGCTTCTTGCCCTCGAAGGTCATGACCTCGAAGTAGTCGATCTCGTTCGCGTCCATGGCCAGGCCGCCGTGCGTGTACAGCGGCTCCTTGGCCGCGGGGTCCGTGGCGTTCTTGATGCCGTAGCCCCGTGGCGGGACCGCCCAGGTGGTCGCCGTCTCACGCTCGCCGTTCTTGCCGACCGCGATGAGGGAGCACTTCTCCGGCCCTTTGACGTTCGACAGCTCCAGGACGGCGTGGGTGCCCCATGCCTTGGTCTCCGTGGCGATCGTGGCGCTGACGTCGGTGGACTTGTCGGTGCCCGTGATCTTGTCGCGCATGCCGTCGAAGGCGTCCTTGGCGGGGCTGGCACTTCTGGTGTGCCCGGCCTGGGCGCTCGTGGACGAGTCGTCGCCGCTGGTAGTCGCGAAGACGGCGGTCGGACCGGCGACGATCGCCGCGATACCGGCTGCGAGCGCGAAGAAGTTCCGCCGGCTCCTCTTGGCCCGGTGCTCGACGACCTCGCCGACGAGCCGGTCCGCGAGCTGCGGGCTGGGCTTCGCCGCCAACGACTCTCCGATACCGGGACTGCCCTGCGCCCCGGGCAGGTCCGCGAGCGCGGCCAGCATCGGTTCCATTCCGGCCAGCTCGTCGAGCTGCTGGGCGCACCAGTCGCACGTGGCGAGATGTGCCTCGAACTGGGTCGCCTCGGCATCGTCCAGGATCCCGAGGGCGTACGCGCCCACGGTTTCGTGGATGTCACCGGGTCCCCCCTGTGGGACCCCTCCAACGGGACCGGAGCCCCCGGTTCCGTAACCCCCGTAGACATTCGTCATGCCGTCACCCCGCGCTCCTCCAGAGCCAGCTTCATCGACCGCAGGGCGTAGAACACCCGTGAGCGCACCGTTCCACTGGGGATGCCGAGCGTTTCGGCCGCCTCATTGACCGTACGCCCTTTGAAGTACGTCTCGACCAGGACCTCCCTGTGAGCAGGGGTCAGGTCGTCCAGCGCATCCGAGAGTGTCATCAGCCACAACGCCTTGTCGATCTCGTCCTCCGCGGGTATGACCTCCAGCGGCGACGGGTCGACCTCCTGCGGCCGGGCCTGCCGGCTGCGGTGGCCGTCGATGACGATGCGGCGTGCGACCGTCACCAGCCAGGGGCGTACCGAACCGGTCGCTCGATTGAGCTGACCGGCATTCTTCCAGGCACGGATGAGCGTCTCCTGCACGACGTCCTCGGCGCGCTGCCGGTCGCCTGCGACCAGCCGCAGCACATACGCGAGCAATGGTCCCGCGTGTTCGCGGTAAAGCGCGCGCATCAGCTCCTCGTCAGGCTCCGAGGACTGTGACGCGCGATGTCGTGCCCTGTGCGGGCGTTCATCAGCCACAGCGGAATCCTTGCGCACGGTTACCTCCGGTGTCCGGGGGTTCCCCCAGTCGGTCGCTCATCACGAGTTACGTAGGTAACCAGGACTGTGTTCAACGCGGGGCCACAACTTTGCTGATCCGGGGGTGACTTGGGGCGCGACGAGAGGACAAGGGCCCCAATTCCGGAGCAATCACGGTGCAAGTTGGCGGGAATTGTGAAGAGATGAATCCATGCTGTGAAACTCGACACGTTTAGCTCTTCACAGGATCACGAGCAAGCCCCAACTGACACGAGCCACAAGGAAGTTGACAACCCGTGAGAAGGGTTGGCAGCAAGGGATGAACTGGGGCAAACCCCACAGTGCGGCAGCGTCGCCGGACAGCCCCTACGCCCGGGCCAACGCCGCCCGCCTCCGGTGCCGGGCCACCCGTTCACGGTTGCCGCACGTCTCACTGGAGCACCACCGGCGCCGACGCCCACGGGACGTGTCGACGTACACGATGGGGCAGTTGTCCCCGGCGCACTGCCGAAGGCTCGCGCACGCCACCGGATCGGTGAGCAACTCCACGGCGTCCCGGGCGACCACCGCGAGCAGCCCCGCGCGACCGGGAACCCCGTCGAGCGACCTGACGAGCGTCCCGTCCGCCGTCCGTACGGCCCGGGGGGCGGGGGTCGCCGCCCGCGCGAACGCGTTGATCCGGGCGAGCGCGACCTCGAAGAAGCGCGGGTCGAGGCGGGGTTCCCACCGCACCGTCTGCCCTATGTGGTCCCGCAGTTCACGGAAGTCCACGAGCCAGGACACGTCGGTACCCACCAGTTGGGTCCCCGGCGGCACGCAGCCCGCCCCCGCGATCCATGCCCGCAGCCGCTCCACCGAGTGCAGCTGCTCCTCGGGGTGCGTGGTCGCGAGGAGATCCAGGCAGAGCCGTCCACAGTCGAAACGCGGCTCGTACGAGGCTGTGGCCGTACCCAATGCCATGTGCCTGTCACCGCCTTGGAGTCGGCGAAACCGAACGCCGTGCGAGGGGTTCGTACCCTTCACAGTCCGGGCCGACTCCCTCCGGGGGTTGACCGGTGCGATCTCGTCTGCCGGGTTTCTGTCTGTGGGCGGCTGCGGGTCCGTCGTGGCTGGTCGCGCAGTTCCCCGCGCCCCTTAAAAGCGCGGGCGCGCCCGTCGCCGCTACGCGCCGTAAGTTCTGTGCACATCGCCGCAACGCACCACGAGTTCCGTACTCATGGCCGGCAACGCGCCGCGAGCTCCGTACATATCGCCGCAACGCGCCGCGAGCCCCGTACTCATCGCCGCAACGCGCCGCGAGCCCCGTACTCATCGCCGCAACGCGCCGCGAGCCCCGTACTCATCGCCGCAACGCACCGCGAGCCCCGCACCCATCACCGCACCGAAGGCGGCGTGGGCGGCGCCCGCCCCCACGCGCCCGGCGGCCGCGTACGGACGTGAGGGGGTGTGCCGGGAGGTGTCCGCCCGCAGCGGCCGGCGTCCGCCGCCGGGCACATCGCACCCCACAGAACCGCCGGACCGAGGACGGAGACCTCCCGGCGCGCACCCGACCCACGAACAAACGCGTAGGCGGCCAAGCTACGACGGCGGGAAAGCCGACCCCCGCCAAGACCAGGACGCCGCCGATCAGGCGTCCGCGTACTTCGAGTCCGTGGCCGGATCCAGTGCCAGCCGGTACCCCCGCTTCACCACGGTCTGGATCAGCTTCGGAGTACCCAGCGCCGTCCGCAGCCGCGCCATGGCCGTCTCCACGGCGTGCTCGTCCCGCCCGGCCCCGGGCAGCGCACGCAGCAGCTCCGCCCGGCCGACCACCCACCCCGGACGTCGGCACAACGCCCGCAGCAGGGACATCCCGGCGGGCGGCACAGGACGGAGGTCCCCGTCCACCATCACCGCATGACCCCGGATCTCCACGCGATGCCCGGCGACGGGCAGCGCACGAGCACGTCCGGGCAGCTCCTGGCACAGCAACTGCACCAACGGCCCCAGCCGGAACCGCTCGGGCTGGACCGTGTCCACGCCCCGCGCCTGCAACGGCAGCGCGGTGACCGGCCCCACACACGCGGGCAACACGTCATGGTTCAACGCGGCGAGCAGCTCGGTCAGCAACCCCCGCTCCTCCGCCCGCGACAGCAGCGACGCCGCCGCAGGGGCACTGGTGAACGTCAGCGCGTCCAGGCCACGGCCGACCGTCGCGTCCAGCAGACGGTCAACGGGACCGATGTCCTCCGGCGGCATCCAGCGGTAGACGGGCACGCCCACCACCTCCGCTCCCCCGGCCCGCAACGCCTCCACGAACCCCGGCAGCGGCTCGCCGTGCAGCTGCACAGCGATACGGCGCCCCTCGACGCCCTCCTCCAGCAGCCGGTCGAGCACCTCGGCCATGGACTCCGAGGACGGCGACCACTCCTCGGTCAGTCCCGCGGCCCGGATCGCGCCCTTCACCTTGGGCCCGCGCGCAAGGAGCTCCACCTCGCGCAGCCGGGCCAGCAGAGCCTCACCGAGTCCCCAGCCGTCGGCGGCCTCGATCCAGCCACGGAAGCCGATGGCGGTGGCGGCCACCACGACGTCAGGGGCCTGGTCGAGCAGTTCCTTGGTCGCGGTGAGCAGCTCGCTGTCGTCGGCGAGCGGCACGATGCGCAGCGCCGGCGCATGGAGGACGGACGCGCCGCGCCGCTGGAGCAGGGCTCCGAGCTCGTCGGCCCGTCGCGCGGCCGTCACGCCCACGGTGAACCCGGCGAGGGGCCCGTGGTCTGCTGGTCGCTGCTGTTCGTCGTCCATGTCTCGTCCCGCAGTCGAGTCGTTGCAGCACTGGTGCAGCACTTACGTGCCGAACGAGCCTGTCAACGGCGCATGACAGACTCGGTTCGGCTTCATGTCGGCGGTGTTACCGATACCGCCTCGCGTCAAGGCACCGGGACACCGGAGAGATACCGGATGGATACCGGATGCGCGTAACCGTCATCACACCTCTGCGTAGCTGAGCTGCGGCTTCGCCTCGGTCGCGGCCGCGGTCCCGGCCTTGGCGCCCGCCGGGCGGCGAAGGTATACGGCCCAGGTGACCACGAAGCAGACCCCGTAGAAGGCGAGGAAGGAGACGAAGGCACCGGTACCCGTTCCGACAGTGAGGAAGGACTGGCGGAACGCGAGGTTGATGCCGAGGCCGCCGAGCGCGCCCACCGCTCCGATGATGCCCATGGACGCCCCGGACAGCCGGCGCCCGTACGCGGCCGCCTCCTCGCCCTGGAGCCCCTTGGCGAGGGCCTTGGCCTGGAAGATGCCCGGGATCATCTTGAAGGTCGAGCCGTTGCCGAGTCCGCTGAGCACGAAGAGCGCGATGAACGCGGTGGTGAACAGCGGCAGCGACTTCTGCATGGACGCGATGACGATGACCCCGGTGGCCGCGGCCATGGCGACGTAGTTCCACAGGGTGATCCGCGCGCCGCCGTAGCGGTCGGCGAGCGCGCCGCCCACGGGCCGGATCAGCGAGCCGAGCAGCGGGCCGATGAAGGTGACGTAGGCGGCCTGCAGCGGCGTACGGCCGAACTGGGTCTGCAGGACCAGGCCGAAGGCGAAGCTGTAGCCGATGAAGGAGCCGAAGGTGCCGATGTAGAGGAAGGACATGATCCAGGTGTGGGCGTCCTTGACGGACTCCTTGGCGGCACCGGTGTCGTTCTTCAGCGACGCGATGTTGTCCATCCTGAGGGCGGCGAGGACCGCGGCGACGACGATGAACGGGATGTAGATCCCGAGCAGCACCCGCGGACCGCCGCTGGCGCCGATCACGGCGAGGCCGACGAGCTGGACGACCGGCACGCCGATGTTGCCGCCGCCGGCGTTGAGGCCGAGCGCCCAGCCCTTCTTGCGGAGCGGGAAGAAGGCGTTGATGTTGGTCATGCTGGAGGCGAAGTTGCCACCGCCGATACCGGCGAGCATGGCGCACACCAGGAACGTGGTGAACGAGGTCCCCGGCTCCATCACGACGAACGCGGCGACGGTCGGCACGAGCAGCAGGCTCGCGGAGACGATCGTCCAGTTCCGCCCGCCGAAGAGGGCGACCGCGAAGGTGTAGGGGACACGCACGACGGCGCCGACCAGCGTTGCCATGGACACGATGAAGAACTTGTCGGCCGGGGTGAGCCCGTACTCGGGGCCCATGAAGAGCACCATCACCGACCACACGGTCCAGATGGAGAACCCGATGTGCTCGGACAGCACGGAGAAGAGCAGGTTGCGTCGGGCGACCTTCTCGCCGGTCTCGTTCCAGAAGGCCTCGTCCTCCGGATCCCAGTGCTCGATCCAGCGGCCTCCCTTACTGGATGCGGGGGCTGTGTTCGGGGGTGTCATGACGCCTCCACGGGGCTCCGGTGCTCAGATCCGTACTGGTGCTCAGATCCGTATGGGGGGGTGCTGAGGGGTGATGAGTCCCGAAGGTAGGGAGGGCGCGTTTCCTGCCTGTGGCACCGAGTGACCGGAAAGGAACTTTGCTCTCACGAGGACGCGGACCCGTCGGTGAGGACGGGCCCGCGCGGGTCTGCGTCGAATCAGGCCTTTCGCCTGCTCCCCCCACGCTTCGCGCCGTTCGGCCACAGTCTGGGGCTCCGCTTGGCGGCGATGTCCTCGATCCAGCCCAGCGCCACGACCGCCAGCCCGATCAACGGCCACACCAGCACGAACATCCAGATCATGTACGTCGTGTCGAGTGCCGCGGCCGCGCTCTCGCTCTGCATGAACGGGAGGTCGTAGAACAGGTCGAGGAGCGGGACCGTCGCCATGATCAGGAGGTTGTGCCAGAGGTAGATGGTGACGGCACGGTTGTTCGAGAGGGTGACCAGCTTGTCCCAGCGTGCCAGCCTGCCGGGCAGTTCCTGCCAGGACGGGGAGTACTGGAGAAGGATGACGACGAACCCGAACGACCACGTGGCCTGGGCCAGCGGGATGTCGTTCAGGTCCCAGCCGTCCGGGCCCAGATGGCCCGAGGCCCACCACAGGCCGAAGGCCATGATCAGAGCGGAGCAGGAGACCGCCATGTAGCGGGGGATCTTCGCGAGGAAACCCTCGTGGTGGGCGATGCCCAGGACCCAGCAGCTGCCGTAGACCGCGAAGTCGGTCACGGCGTTGCCCGTCTCACCGGGGATCGTGACCAGGCCCGTGCCGACGACCGCCGTCAGGGCGAGCGGGGCCAGGAGCGTCACCCAGGGCACCCTGCGGAACGCCCACAGCAGCAGTGGGGACGCGACCACGAACCACAGGTACGCGCGCAGGTACCACAGCACACCCGCCGCCTGGACCGCCCAGGTGTCCTCCAGGAGCCCGGACTTGGAGCCGATGCTCCACGGGAAGGGCGGGGCTCCGATGGGGATCACATAGTTGATCAGCTCCACCCAGCCCCACGTGGGACCGTCGGACGACTTCCCCGGATCCCAGCCGCCCGCGAACATCAGCGCCAGCGCCACCACGCTGAACGCCCAGAGCGGTGGGAGGAGCCGACGGATCCTGCCCCGGATCACGCCCCACGCCGGGCGGCTCAGCGAGCGCGCCATCAGCGAGCCCGCCAGCGCGAACATCACGCCCATGGAGGGGAACAGGACGGTCAGCCACGCCCAGCCGAAGAGGTGGTACGCCACGACGCGGACCAGGGCGATGGAACGGAGCAGATCGAGGTAACGGTCGCGGCCGGGCTTCTTCGGCTTCGCGGCGGGCTCGGCCTCCGGCTGCTTGACGTGCACCACGGGCTCGGCCTCCGACTGCTTCACGTCATGCTCGGGCTCGGGCACCGGCTGCTTCGCTTCAGGAGCCCGCCCCTCCGGTACCGGCGCCTCGTCCGCACGCTGCTGCGGCACACCGTATGTCTCCTCGTACACGGCCCAGTACGGGTTCTCGGCGCCGGTGGACCTCTGGTCGGCGGACCGGTGGTCAGTGGACCTCTGGTCCTGGTATCCCTGCGTCATCCCACCGGCCTCCGCTCGCTGTCGCCCCGCACCCGCTGCCCGGGCATGCCCGCGGGAGGTGCCCCGACCACGCCCGTGCGCCGCAGTTTCTGCCAGCGCAGGCGGCCGCCGGTGAGGGCGGTGATCCAGGACTGGAGCAGGACGACGTACATCAGCTGCCGGTAGAGGATCTGCTGGAGCGGGAGCGAGACGAGATGGGTCATGCGTTCCCGGTCGAGGCGGAAGGCGTAGGCGGCGCAGACCGCCTGGACGGCGAGGACTCCCAGCCAGGCCCCGATGGTCTTCTCGGTCGGGCCGAAGACGAGGCCGTAGAGGAGGAACACGTCGATCAGTGGTGCGAGCAGCGGCGCCACGACCATGAACAGCGACACCAGCGGCAGACCGACGCGGCCGAAGCGGCCCGACGCGCCCTTCTCGATGATCGCGCGGCGGTGCTTCCAGATCGCCTGCATCGTGCCGTACGACCAGCGGTAGCGCTGCGACCACAACTGCTGGACCGTCTCGGGTGCCTCGGTCCAGGCGCGAGCGTCCTCCGCGTACACCACGCGCCAGCCGTCGCGGTGCATCGCCATGGTGATGTCGGTGTCCTCGGCGAGCGTGTCGTCGCTCATGCCGCCGACCCGTTCGAGGGCCGAGCGGCGGAAGGCGCCGACCGCGCCGGGGATCGTCGGCATGCAGCGCAGGATGTCGTACATACGGCGGTCGAGGTTGAAGCCCATCACGTACTCGATGTGCTGCCAGGCGCCGATCAGCGAGTCCTTGTTGCCGACCTTCGCGTTGCCCGCGACCGCGCCGACGCGCGGGTCGGCGAAGGGCTGGACGAGCTCGCGGACGGTGGACGGTTCGAAGACCGTGTCGCCGTCCATCATCACGATCAGGTCGTAACGGGCGTTCCGCAGACCGCGGTTGAGGGCGGCCGGCTTGCCCGCGTTGTGCTGGCGGACGACGCGTACGCCCGGCAGGCGCATGTTCTCGACGATGCGGGCCGTGCCGTCGCTGGAGCCGTCGTCGATGACGATGACCTCGATGGGATGCTCGCTCGCCATCAGCGAGTTCACCGTGTTCTCTATGCACTTGGCCTCGTTGTACGCGGGCACGAGCACCGAGACCGGTTCGGTGACCGGGGCGGCCGGGCCCCAGCGGAAGTTCTTCCTGCGGACGCGGCGGGCATGCATGCCGGACAGCAGAAGCATCAGTCCGAAGCGGGTGAAGACGAGGACGCCGATGACGGCGAGGCCGACCACGAGCCCCGAGGTGATGTTCTCGGACGCCTGGACGAGGAAGATCCACGCCTCGCCCTTGAGCGCGTCGAGCCCGTGCACCTCGGTGTGCGCGCTGGCCACGCCGAGGGCCTCGCTGAGGTTGTCGAGCTCGTAGCCCTGCTCCTTGAGCATGGGGATGAACTTGTCGAGCGCCGCGACCGTCTGGGAGCGGTCACCGCCGGAGTCGTGCATCAGAACGATGGCGCCCTTGCCGTCCTCGGGCATGGAGCGGCGGATGATCTCGTCGACGCCCGGGCGCTGCCAGTCCTCGCTGTCGGTGTTGTTGACGACGGTGATGTAGCCGCGGGAGCCGATGTACTCCGTGACCGGCCAGGAACTGTTGTCCATGGCGTCGGCGAAGGACGAGTACGGGGGCCGGAACAGCGAGGTGCGGATGCCGGCCGCGCCCGCGAGCGCGAGCTGGTTCTGGGACAGCTCCCAGTCGATGCGCGCCTTGGACTGGTACGACAGGTCGGGGTGGTTGAAGGTGTGCAGGCCCACCTCGTGGCCCTCGTCGACCATGCGCTGGACGAGGTCCGGGTGGCGGGAGGCCATGGTGCCGGTGACGAAGAAGACGGCGTGCGCCTGGTGCTTCTTCAGCACGTCGAGCACCTTGGGCGTCCACGTGGGGTCCGGGCCGTCGTCGAAGGTGAGGACGAGCCGCTTGTCGTCCACCTTCAGGCCTTGGGCCCGGCCACTGCGGGTGTCGATGACCGGGCCACCCTCAAGGATCTTCTCGGGCACCTTGTCGGAGGAGACCGGAGGGCGGACCCGGTGGTCGGCGAGGATCTCGCTGTGCACATAGCCGCGCAGCATCAGCATCGCCATCAGCGCGGTGAGGAGGAGCACGGGAAGCAGGTAGCGCAGGGGCAGCCGACGGCGGGTGCGCGGGGCCGGGCCGTGGCGGTTGGTGCGTGCCATCAGGCGATGTTCTCCGGGTACTCCGGGGACAAGGAACTGGGTGCGGCGCCGGAGGCGACGGGGCCGGGGCCAGGGGCGCCTCCAGCGACGGGGCCGGAGCCGGCGTCCGTGCCCGTGCCGCCGCTGGTGTCCGTGGAATCCGTGGGCGCGGGTGACGGGTCGGACGGGGTGCTGGGGTCCGGCGGGTCGGGCAACGAGGGCGGCTCGCCGGTTTCCGGGGCCTCCGGTGAGGGGTCGCCGGCGGGCTCGTTCGGGCTGGTCGAAGGCCGCGGACCGGTGCTCGCGCCCGGGGCGGGGGCCTCCCCCGAGGGGTCGGCCGAGGCGCCGGAGCCCGGCGGCGGCGTGACGTCGGCCGTGGGCGACGTGCCCGCGCTCGGCGAACCGCTCGGTGTCTGTGACGGGTCGGCCGGCAGCGGGGACGTGTCGACCTGTTTCGCGGGCTCGTCGTCCTGCTGGCCGAGGCCCGGCATCCAGGGCGCGTCGGAGTTGCCCGACATGAGCGTGACGCCCATGACGACGGCGTAGACCGCGCAGACGAGGCCGACGACTATGCCCATGCGGCGCAGCCTGCTACGACGGCGGCCGGTCTCGTCCACGAACACCGGGCCGTCCGAGTCCTGCCCGGCGGGCGCGTCCTTGGCCTGCTGGACCAGCCAGTCCTCCAGCTCCCGCCCCACACCGTCGAGTTGAACAGTCACCTCGTGGGGGTCGTGAGTGTGGCCGGGCTCGTCGGACTGCTCCCAGGCCCGCGACGGGTCCGTGACCGGCCCGGGCTCCGGCTCCGGATTGCCCGGCACCTGGTCGATCGGCCGAGTGTCCGGGGCCTGGTTGGTCGGCCTGTCCGAGGCGTGCCGGGGCCGCTGAGTGCCCGGGACCTGCCCGAACCCTTGCTCGTCCGGGACCTGCTCGAACTTCTGTGTCTCCGGGGCCTGCTCGAATCTCTGCATGCCCGGGACCTGCTCGAACTTCTGCGTGCCCGGGACCTGCTCGAATCTCTGCGTGCCCGGGACCTGCCCGGCCTCCGGGTCGGTGAACCGGGCCATACCTGGCTCGCTGAACTGACGGGTCTCGGCTGCCGCGTCGTACCGCGACGGCTCCTCGGCGCGTCCCATGCCGCCTTCCGTGTCGTACTCCGTTGACTCGCGTGAATGACGCGATGTGAAGTACGAGAATCCGGTGGGCGGCGACTCACCGCCGTTGTCCGCGCCTTGACCGAATGCCGACGATTCCGGCGACTCCGACGACACCGAAGACGCCGACGGCTGTCTCGGTACGCGGACGTGTTGCGTCCCCGCCCATGACATGGTCCGGCCGACCGCGTCCGGCCAGTCGGCCTGCCGGCCGCTCCGGTGTCGGTCGCCGCGATCACCGGTCGCGTCCCGTCCCGACAGTCCCGTTCCGGTTCCGATTCCCGGTCCGGGTCCGGTTTCACTTCTGCTTGCGCCCTCGCCCGGATTACCGGTGTTCCGCCGGTCCGGTTGGGCGTCTTTCCGCCAGTCGTCCACTCGCACGCTGATCCCCCCAAGGGACACTTTCGGGCGCGCGAACGATCCGGGCACTTCGCACTTTCTTGTCCGGACCGGGCCCCCACCCGGTCCGGGCGCCCCCCTCTATCACATGCGCCCGGGCCAAGAATGTAGCGCACGTGGGGGAAGTGTGCGCGCGGTGTATCAAGAACCGCTCATCATAAAGAGTGCATCTATGGCCGGAATCCATCCATCCGCAGGGTGCTTCAGCCACCCTTCCTCGGCCGCGAGTTGGTCCACAGCACATCCGAGGGCCTCAACTCCCGGATGCCGGAACCCCTTTCGCCACACCAGTGACACGGGTGACAGGGGAACGGGGTCGACGAGGGGCCGGATCACAGTCCCGGGCACGGCCGGAAAATCCAGCACGGCGAGGACGGGGTTCCGGTTCTTGGCCATGATCCGCTGGAACTCCTCGGCCCCGACGGCGAGCGGCTCGGGCGGCGACACCTCGATGCCGCGTCCCTCGAAGAGCTGACGCGCCAGGTCCGTCCACTCGGGCGTACGGGGGTTGCCCGCGCCCGCGTACACGCTCTCCCCGGCGAGCGCGGCGAGGGGGACCTCGTCCCGCGGGGCCAGCCGGTGGTCCTCGGGAAGGATCACGGCCATCGGCTCGTACCGCACCGGCCGTTGTGCGAGGCGGCCGCGCACCGCCGGGTCCAGCCCCGCGAACCGGCCGAACGACGCGTCGAGCCGTCCGGCGAGGATCTCCGCGGCGGCCCCCGTGAGGCCGCTCTCATAGCGGGTCATGAGCTCACCCTCGGGGGCGAGTTCGCGGGCGCGGGCGAGGACGCGCTCACCGACGAGACCGGGGCTGTTGACGTCGACGAACAGCGGCCGCCGCGAGGCCGCCCTCCCGGTCGGCACCTGGAACGCCGCGACCAGTTCCTCCTGCGCCTCCAGCACCCGCCGCGCGTACGGCAGCAGCCGGGCGCCGTCGGCCGTCAGCGCCACCTGCCGGGTCGTCCGTACGAAGAGCTCGGCGCCCAACTCCTTCTCCAGCCGCCGGATGTCGCGGCTGAGCGCCTGCTGGGCGATGTACAGCCGGGCGGCGGCCCGGGTGAAGTGCAGTTCCTCGGCGACGGCGAGGAAGGCGCGGAGGAGTCGGGGATCCACGGTCGGGGCGGGCATCCGGCGAACTTACAACACAGGTGCGTCAATCGCCACGGAGCAGGTGTTGGACGGTTGATCACGTGGGGGACGACGGTGGTGCCCATGCCGCAACCACCCGCCGACGGCCCCCGCAGCCCCCTCCTCACGGTCACCGCCGACACGTTGGTGGCCGCGGACTTCAGCCCGCGCCGGCAGCGTCCCTCCCGGAGCCGCGCCGGAGCGGCCGGCCCGCTGACCCCGTACCGCCGCCTCTTCGCTCTCCCCGGCACCCGCGCCTTCACCGTCGGGGGGCTGCTCGCCCGGCTCCCGATGGGCATGTTCAGCGTGAGCGCGGTCGTCATGATCGCCGGGTCGCGTGGTTCGTACGCCCTCGCCGGGGCCGTGACGGCGACGGGGCTGGCCGCGACGGCACTTCTGGCCCCCTGGACGGCGCGGCTGATCGACCGTCACGGGCAGGCGCGGGTGGCCGTGCCCGCCACGGTGGCCGCGGTCCTGTGCAGCATGGCGCTCGTGCTCTGCGTGCGTTACGGCGCGCCCGACTGGACCCTCTTCCTCTGCTACGCGGCCACGGCGACGACCCCGAACACCGGCGGCATGTCCCGCGCCCGATGGGCCCATCTGCTGCGGGACGACGCGGCGGCCCGGCACACCGCGAACTCCTTCGAACAGGCCGCGGACGAACTCTGCTTCATGCTCGGCCCGATCCTGGCGGCGTTCCTGTGCACCGCGGTCTTTCCGGAGGCGGGCACGCTGGTGGGCGCCGTGCTGCTGCTGACGGGCGTGATGGTCTTCGCGGCCCAGCGTTCGACTGAGCCACCCGCGTCGGGACGCCCGGCTTCCGTGCCGGGACGCCCGGCGTCCGCGTCACGACGTCCGGCGTCCGTGTCACGACGTCCAGCAGCTGCTTCATCCACGGCGTCCTCGCCACTCCGCGCGGCCGGCATGCGGCCGCTGTTGGCAGTCTGCCTGGCCATGGGCGCGGTCTTCGGGGCGATGGAGGTCGTCACGATCGCGTTCGCGGACGCGGAAGGGCGCCAGTCGGTCGCGGGAGTCGTCCTCGGCCTGCAGGCGGCCGGTTCGTGCGCGGCGGGGCTGGTGTTCGGCGCGCTGAAGCCGGGCGGATCTGCCTCGCGGCGCCTCCCCTGGTGTGTGGCCGCGATGACGGCGCTGATGACCCTCCCCCTCCTCGCGGCCACCCTCACCGGCTCGCTCACGGCGCTCGCGGTCGCCCTCCTCCTCGCCGGTATGGCCACCGCACCCACGATGATCACCACGATGACCCTGGTCCAGCAGCGCACACCCGAGGGCCGCCTGAACGAGGGCATGACCCTGGCGGTGACAGGGCTCCTGGGCGGGATCGCGTGTGGTGCGGCGGTCGGGGGCCGGGTGACGGAGCAGGTGTCCGCGACCGCGGGCTACTGGGTACCGGTGGCGGCGTCGTTGACGGCCGTACTGATCGCCGTACTCGTCCGACCTCGTGCCCCTCGTGCCCCTCGTGCCCCTCGCAGGTGAGGATCGATGGCCAAAACCCCACGGTGCGTGAGCCACAAACCTCTGCAACACACGTGCCCCAATGGCGAGTTGGCCTAGGTTGGTGGGTGCTCTGATCACCAACACCGATCCGCAGGAGGCCCTGCCGTGTCAGACCCCAATCGCCTGATCACCGCCGCCGAGACACGGACCAGGATCGACACCTCCAAGCCGCACTCGGCCCGCTTCTGGAACTACTTCGTCGGCGGCAAGGACAACTACGAGGTCGACCGGGAGATCGGGGACCACATCAAGGAGATCTTCCCCGGCCTCGTCGACGTGGCGGTCACCAGCCGGCACTTCCTGGGGCGCGCCGTCCGCCACCTGGCCGGGGAGCCGGGCATCCGGCAGTTCCTGGACGTCGGCACCGGCCTGCCGACCGCCGACAACACGCACGAGGTCGCCCAGCGCGTGGCGCCGGACGCCCGGATCGTGTACGTCGACAACGACCCCATCGTGCTGGCCCACGCGAAGGCCCTGCTCACCAGTACACCCGAGGGCCGGACCACCTACCTGGACGCCAACCTGTACGAACCCGAGGCCGTTCTCGAAGCCGCCGCGGACACACTCGACCTCACCCAGCCGGTCGCCCTGATGATCCTCAACACGCTGGGCCATGTCGCCGACTACGACGAGGCGCGCGAACTGGTGCGGCGGCTGATGGCCGGCCTCCCATCAGGAAGCCACCTGGTGATCAGCGACAGCACGGCCACCAGCGAGGGCATGATCGCCGCCTCGGAGGCGTACAACGCGAGCGGCGCGGTGCCGTACTACGTGCGCAGCATCGGGGAGATAGCCGGGTTCTTCGACGGTCTCGAACTGGTGGACCCCGGCATCGTCCAGGTACCCGAGTGGCGCCCCGAGTCCTCTGGTTCAGCCGATCCTGCCGCTGCCGTCGACGCCTACTGCGGGGTGGGGCGCAAGCCCTGACCCTGCGCCCGGTCCGGGCCGACCTCGGGCCGGTGCCGTCCGGTCCGGTCCGGGGTCGAGCACGGGGGCAGTGACTCAAAACCCGCGCCCCGTCAGCCCACCCGCCGCATCACCCCACCCGCGCCGTGACCCGGCACCACGCCGGCCCCTTCGCGATCAACGTGATCGCCGCACCCAGCGGCACATCACCGCCCTCGGCCCCGTCGAAGTCGTACGTCTGGAGGAGAACCGCAAGCGCCAGGACCGACTCCAGCATCGACAGGTGCTGCCCTATGCAGGCCCGCGGACCCCCGCCGAACGGGAACCAGGCGTAACGCGGACGTACCGCCTCCGCCTCCGGTGTGAACCGCTCGGGGTCGAAGCGCTCCGGGTCGGCCCAGTGGTCGGGGTGGCGATGGGTCACCCACGGACTGACCAGGACATCGGCACCGGCCGGAATCCGTACGCCGTCGATCTCCGTGCCGACGCCCGCCCGGCGCCCGATGATCGGCGCGGACGGATACAGCCGCATCGCCTCCTTCACGACCATCGTCAGATAGGGCAGCGCCTCCATGTCCTCCGCCGTGGGCGCCCGCCCGCCGGGCCCCCCGAGCACACGGTCGACCTCGTCCCGCGCCCGCCGCCGCTCCTCGGGATGCCGGGCGAGGAGGTGCAGCGCGAAGGCGAGCGCGGTCGCGGTGGTCTCGTGACCGGCGAGCAGGAAGACCAGCACCTGTTCGCGGAGTTCGGTCTGACCGAAGCGGCCGTCCTCAGCGGTTTCGGCCCGCACGAGGAGCGTCGCGAGGTCCTCGCCGGAGCCCTCCGCTCGGGTTCCCCCGTCCCGCCGGCTCTCGATGATCCTGTCGCACAGCCCGAACAACTCGGCCCGGTACCGCGCCGCCCGCCGGTTGGCCGGAGTCGGCCACGTACGCGGAGCCTTGACGGGCGCCAGGCCCCGTTTCAGCGAGAGGGTCTGGAGCGGGGGCAGGTTCCGTTCGACGACGGCGACCGCCTCCTCCGTGTCCGTGCCGAAGAGGATGCGGCCGACCACTTGTAAGGCGAACCGGCGCATCTCACCGACCAGTTCGACGCTCCCGCCGGGCGCCGTACGCCAGGACTCGGCGAGCGCGGCGGCCTCGTCGGCGACCTCCTCCGCGTAACCGTTCACCCGGTGGCGGGTGAACAGCGGCTGCACGAGCCGGCGCTGGCGGAGGTAGTCGGCGTCCTGGCTGGTGAGCAGGCCGTTGCCGATCTGTTCCCGCACCTCCTGGTAGAAGGGCGTGTCCTTGCGGTAACCGGAAGCCTCCGTGGCCAGCACGCGCTGCACGCCCTCCGGGGAGAACACTCCGTGGATCTCCCGCCCCAGCCCCGGCGGCCCGAGCCGGAACCGCACCACGTCGCCGCACTCGCGCCGGGCCCGCAGATACGTCGCCAGCGGATCGCGCAACAGGTCGGCGAGTGAGCCCAGCAGAGGCCCACCCGCGACGACGGGCGCCCGCGGGGCGCTTCGGGTGGTCGTGACGGACATGGGCAAACCCCCTCCTACCAGCCGAACACCAATACGAACCACCATAGGTGCGGGAGCCGTCGGCGCGCCGCCGCGGACACGCGGTTCTTTCTACTGCGGGCCGTCAGCGGCCGATCGCTCCCCGGGACGGAGCCGTAAGGAGCCGCATATGTCACAGCCCTGTGCCCCTGCCAAGGCCACCCAATTCCGCCCGCCCCATTGACGCGCCCACAGCACCCACATACCTTCCCCCGTCGAAGCGCTTCGACGTCACGCATCGAAACGATTCGACTACGCCGACCGACACTGACTCCCGACACCTGACACCCGACACTCGACACCCGACACTCGACGACTCGGCACTCGCTGCGTGACGCCCCCGATACCCATCCGACTCCCCTGGAGGCACAGGATGTTGACGGCACGAAGGCGTACGGCGGCGTTGGCCGCGGCGGCGATGAGCGGAGTCCTGCTGCTGGCCTCCTGCGGTGGCTCCGACGGCGGCTCCGGAGACGGCAAGACACTCCGGCTGTGGCACTACGAAGGCCCCGAGAGCGCGATGGGCGTCGCCTGGGAGGCGGCCATCGAGGAGTTCGAGAAGACGCACCCGGGCGTGAAGGTGAAGTTCGAGGAGAAGGGCTTCGAACAGATCCAGAAGACCGCCCCGATGGTCCTCAACTCCTCCGACGCACCCGATCTCATGGAGTACAACAAGGGCAACGCGACGGCGGGAAAGCTGTCCCAGCAGGGCCTCCTCACCGACCTCACCGCGGAGGTCACGGAGCGCGGCTGGGACAAGAAGCTCAGCGCGGGCGTCCGCACCACCAGCCAGTACGACGCGGGCGGGGTCATGGGCTCCGGCAAGTGGTACGGAGTGCCCAACTACGCCGAGTACACGCTGGTCTACTACAACAAGGACCTGTTCAAGAAGTACGGCATCGAAGAGCCCACCACGTTCGGCGAACTCATTGCCGCCATGGACAAGTTCGTCGACGAGGGCGTCACCCCGCTGGCCAACGCGGGTGCCGAGTACATCGCCCAGCAGTACCTCTACCAGCTGGCCCTCAGCAAGGCCGACCGCGCCTGGGTCGACACCTACGAGCTCTACAAGGGCAGGACCGACTTCCACGACGCCGCCTGGACCTACGGCGCGGAGACCTTCGCCGACTGGGTGGACAAGGGCTACCTCGCGAAGAGCACCATCGGCGCGAAGGTCGAGGACGCGGCGGTCTCCTTCATCTCCGGCAAGTCGCCGATCCTGTTCTCCGGCAGCTGGTGGTACGGCCGCTTCAAGGCGGAGGCGAAGTTCGACTGGGGCACCTTCCTCTGGCCGGACACGAACCTCACCCTCGGCTCCGGCGGCAACCTCTGGGTGGTCCCCAAGGCGGCGAAGAACAAGGACCTCGCGTACGACTTCATCGACATCACCATGTCGGAGAAGATCCAGAACCTGCTGGGCAACAAGGGCGGTGTCCCGGTGGCCGCCGACCCTGCCGCCATCACCGACCCCCAGGCCAAGCAGCTGATCGCCGACTTCAACTCCCTGTCCGAGAAGGACGGACTGGCCTTCTACCCCGACTGGCCCGTCCCCGACTTCTACAACGTCCTCGTCTCCGAGACCCAGAAGCTGATCACGGGCGACGCCGAGCCGGACGCGTATCTGGACGCCTTGCAGGACGCGTACGACAAGGGTGCGCCGAAGCGATGACGGTGACCGTCGAACAGGGTGCGCGGGCCGCCGGCAGGCATCGGCACGGCGGCCCGCGCCGCCCCCGTATCCGCACTCGTATCCGTATCCGTGACTCGTACGCCCTGTTCCTGCTGCCGGGCGTCCTCGCCTTCCTGGCCGTCGTGGTCGTGCCGTTCCTGATGAACACCGGGGTGAGCTTCACCGACTGGCAGGGCGTGGGTTCGCCCGACTGGTCCGGGCTCGCCAACTACCGGGAGCTGATGGACGACTCCGCCTTCTGGGCGTCGTTCCGGCACAGCCTGTTCATGGTGGTCGCCATGGCGGTGGTACCGACCGCGATCGGGCTCGTGCTGGCCGCGGCGCTGTTCGACTTCGTCGGCAAGCACTTCGGCAGCCGGACGGCCGCGGTGCTGCGTGCCTGCTTCTACCTTCCGCAGGTGCTGCCGATCGCGGTCGCGGGCATCGTGTGGAGCTGGATCCTCGCGCCGGACAACGGCTCCCTCAACGAACTGCTGAAGGCCGTCGGCCTCGGCTCCTGGCAGCAGGACTGGCTCGGCGACCCCGACCTCGCCCTCTACAGCGTCATGGGCGTGATGGTGTGGGTGCAGATCGGTTTCCCGCTCGTCGTCTTCATGGCGGGCCTGCAACGCGTCGATCCGCAGCTGTACGAGGCCGCCGAGCTGGACGGCGCGGGCTGGTGGCGCCGCTTCCGGCACATCACGCTCCCGCAGATCCGCCCGGAGATCCACGTCGTCCTGACGTGGTGCACGATCGCCGCGTTGAAGGTCTTCGGCGCCGTGTACGTGCTGACCAAGGGGGGTCCGGGCGGCGCGACCGACGTCCCCTCCTACTTCTCCTTCACCACGTTCTTCGAGAAGACCCAGGTGGGCTACGGCGCCGCGATCTCCACTGTGCTCACCGTGCTCGTCCTGGGGCTGGCGCTGGTCGGGCTCCGGCTCCAGACGCGGGCCGAGGACGCGGAGGAAGGGCTCCGCACATGACGACATCCGTACGCACTGCACGCACCGGCCGCACCGTACGCACCGTACGCACCGCCGTAAGCCGCTATCCGGTGCTCCTGGCCCTGGTCATCGCCGCGCTCTTCATGGTCGTGCCGTTCCTGATCGTCGCGGTCAACGCCGTGAAGTCGCCCGCCGAGTACTCGGCCGACGGACCGCTCAGCCTCCCCGACGGCCTCTACCTCGACGGCCTGAAGAGCTTCTGGGAACGCGTCGACTTCGGGCAGAAACTCATCAACTCGTTCCTGATCAGCGGCGCGGTGGCGGCGGGTGCCGTCGTGCTCTCCGTCCTCAACGCGTACGCGATCGGCATCGGCAGGATCAGGGGCCGCACCTGGGTACTGGCCTTCTTCGTCCTCGCCAACGTGCTGCCGCAGGAGGCGCTGGTCTACCCGGTCTACTACCTGAGCAAGGAAGCCGGCCTGTACGACACCCGGCTCAGCGTGATCATCGTCTTCACGGTCATCCAGGCCGCCTTCGGCACCTACCTGCTCTCCGCCGTCCTGGGCCGCTTCCCGCGCGAGATCATCGAGGCGGCCCGCATCGACGGGGCGAACCGGTGGCAGGTGCTGTGGCGGATCGTCGTCCCGGTCAGCCGGCCAACCCTCGGCGTGCTGCTGGTGTTCTTCTTCATCTGGACCTGGAACGAGTTCCTGCTCCCCCTCGTCATGCTGATCTCCAACGACAACCAGACGGTGTCGGTGGCCCTCGGCGTCCTCCAGGGCCAGCGACTGATGGACGCCACCATGACCAACGCGGCGGCGCTCCTGGGCGTGCTGCCCGCGATCGTCTTCTTCCTCGTCTTCCAGCGCACTCTCACCCGCGGTATCGCCGTGGGCGCGGTCAAGTGATGAAGGGGTGTGGGGTGTGAAGTTCACCGACGGCTACTGGCTGCTGCGCGAGGGCGTCACCGCGGACTGTCCGCGCGAGGTCCTCGACGTCACGGAGGGGCCGGGGACACTGGAGCTCCACGCGCCGACCCATCCCGTCCGCCACCGCGGCGACCTGCTGAAGGGACCGGTCGTGACGATCAGCGCGCAGGCGCCGATGCCCGACGTCATCGGCGTCACGTTCACCCACTTCGAGGGGGAGGAGCCGCGCGGCCCCCACTTCGAGGTGGCCGGTGAGGTCCGGCGCTCCGAGGGAGGTCCCCCGGAACGGCACAGCGCCGCGCAGACGTCGTACGACGACGACCACGCGACCCTCACCTCGGGCGCCCTCTCCGTCCGGGTCGCCCTCACCGGCCCCTGGGGGATCGACTTCCTCGCCCACGGCCGCACCCTCACCACCAGCGGCACCAAGGCCATGGGCATCATGCGCGACGCGACGGGCGCCCACTATCTGCGCGAGCAACTGGGTCTGGGAGTCGGGACGTCGGTGTACGGGCTCGGCGAACGCTTCGGCCCGCTCGTCAAGAACGGCCAGGTCGTCGACATCTGGAACGCCGACGGCGGCACGGCGACCGAGCAGGCGTACAAGAACGTGCCCTTCTACCTGACCGACGCGGGCTACGGCGTCTTCGTCGACCACCCCGGCAAGGTCTCCTTCGAGGTCGGTTCGGAGGCGGTGTCGCGGGTCCAGTTCAGCGTGGAGAGCCAGCAGTTGACGTACTACGTCATCTACGGCCCGACACCGAAGGAGATCCTCCGCAAGTACACCGCGCTCACCGGCCGCCCGGCGCTCCCGCCCGCCTGGTCGTTCGGGCTGTGGCTGTCGACGTCGTTCACGACCTCGTACGACGAGGAGACGGTGACCTCCTTCATCGAGGGCATGCGGCAGCGCGAACTCCCCCTCTCCGTCTTCCACTTCGACTGCTTCTGGATGCGCGAGTTCAACTGGTGCGACTTCCGGTGGGACCCACGGGTGTTCCCGGACCCGGAGGGCATGCTGGCCCGGCTCAAGGCGAGGGGGCCCCGGGTCTGTGTGTGGATCAACCCGTACATCGCCCAGCGCTCCCCGCTGTTCGCGGAGGGAAGGGCCCTGGGGCATCTGCTGCGGAGGCCGGACGGGAGTGTCTGGCAGTGGGACCTGTGGCAGCCGGGCATGGCGCTCGTCGACTTCACCAGCCCGGCGGCCCGCGACTGGTACGCCTCGAAGCTGGAGGCACTGCTCGCGCAGGGCGTCGACTGCTTCAAGACGGACTTCGGCGAACGGGTGCCCGTCGACGTGGCGTACGCGGACGGCTCCGACCCGGAGCGGATGCACAACTACTACGCGTACCTCTACAACCGCACCGTCTTCGACGTGCTGCGCAAACACCGCGGCGAGGAGGAGGCCGTCGTCTTCGCCCGCTCGGCGACGGCGGGCAGCCAGCGGTTCCCCGTGCACTGGGGCGGGGACTGCGAGTCGACGTACGAGGCGATGGCCGAGTCGCTGCGGGGCGGGCTGTCGCTGGGGCTGTCGGGCTTCGGCTTCTGGAGCCACGACATCGGCGGCTTCGAGGGCACCCCGACCCCGGCCCTGTTCAAACGGTGGCTGGCCTTCGGGCTGCTGTCCTCGCACAGCCGGCTGCACGGCTCGTCGTCGTACCGCGTGCCGTGGCTGTTCGACGAGGAGTCCGTGGACGTGCTGCGGGAGTTCACCCGGCTGAAGCTGCGCCTCATGCCGTACCTGTACGAGGCCGCGCGCACCGCGCACAGCGAGGGCGTGCCGATGATGCGGGCGATGGTGCTGGAGTTCCCCGACGATCCCGGGTGCGCGCACCTGGAACGGCAGTACATGCTCGGCCCGGATCTGCTGGTCGCGCCGGTGTTCAGCGACGAGGGGGACGTCTCCTACTACGTGCCCGAGGGCACCTGGACGCACTTCCTGAGCGGCCGCACGGTGACCGGACCGCGCTGGGTGCGCGAGCGCCACGGCTTCACCAGCGTGCCGCTCCTCGTCCGGCCGGGGGCGGTGATCCCGGTGGGCGCGGTGGACGACCGGCCCGACTATACGTACGCCGACGGGGTCACCCTGCGCGCGTACGGACTGGAGCGCGGGGACCAGGTGACCGTGCCGGTCGGGGACGTGACGTACACCGTGGTCCGCGAGGGTGACACCCTGCGGGCCTCGTGCAGCGCTCCGACGGCGCCCTGGGGACTCGCGGCGGGCGGGCGCGAGGTACGAGCCGGGACAGGGAGCGGATTCCTGACCCTGGAGCTGAGAGGGGAGTCCGAGTGACAAGGGGTTCCGAGTGATGGTGAAGATCACTGACGTGGCACGGCACGCCGGGGTCTCCCCCAGCACCGTCAGTTACGCGCTCAGCGGCAAGCGCCCGATCTCCGAGGAGACCCGGCTGCGCGTCCAGGAGGCCATCCGTGTGCTGGGCTACCGTCCGCACGCGGGCGCGCGCTCCCTGGCCAGCAGCAGATCGAACGTGCTGGCGCTGGTGGTGCCGCTGCGGGCCGGTATCCATGTGCCGGTGGTGATGCAGTTCGCGGTGTCGGTGGTGACCAGCGCCCGCGGGCACGACCACGATGTGCTGCTGCTGACGCAGGAGGAGGGCGGGGACGGGCTGCGGCGGGTCGCGGAGACGGCCCTGGTGGACGCGCTGATCGTGATGGACGTCCAGCTCCACGACCCCCGGCTGCCCCTGCTGCGCGCCCTGGACAGACCCTCGGTACTGATCGGTTTCCCCGCCGAGCCCGACGGGCTGACCTGCATCGACCTCGACTTCAAGGCGGCGGGCGAGGTGTGCGTGGAGCATCTGGTGCGGCTCGGGCACCGGGTGGTGGCCCTGGTCGGGTCGCCGCCCGAGGTGTATGTGCGCGAGACCGGGTTCGCGCAGCGCGTGGTCCAGGGCTTCACGGCCGCCGCCACCCGGCACGGACTGTCGTCCTCGGTCCACCCGTGCGAGGCGACACCCGCGGCGGCCCGCCTGGTCGCCGAGCAACTCCTGCGGGAACGACCGGCCCTGACCGGAGTCGTCGTCCACAACGAGCCCCTCCTGGAACCCCTGATCGACGCGTTCGAGAGCCTCGGACTGCGGGTGCCCGGCGATCTGTCGGTGACGGCCATCGCTCCCGCCGAACTGGCCGCCCGCACCCGCCTCCCGGTCACCTCCGTGGACGTGCCGTCGGCGGAGGTGGGCGCGGGGGCGGTGGAGCTGCTGATGAGGAAGCTGGGCGGCGCGGGGGTGCCGGAGGCGACGCTGCTGCCGCCCAGGCTTACGGAGAGAGCCAGTACGGCTTGTCGCTCGCTCGCGTGATGAGTGGCTGGTGTGTAGTGCCGTGGAGGTGGGCTGTGTGCTGTACTGGGTCGCGAGGAGGGCGCCGCATTGGGCGGGTGATGCAGTACCCAGGCGGAGGCTCGAGCTCAACAGGAGCTTGTCGAATGTCCCCACCGAGTAGGGGGACAACCGGCTAGCTGCTGAGCCACCAGAGAAGAGGGCCGCCGCCCCGGATCCAACAAATCCAGGCGGAGGCCCGGGCTCACCGGGAACATGTCGGACGTCCCCAGGCCTTGTGGGGACATCCGGTTACCTCCTGGCCCACCACAAAAGGTGGGCCCCCGCACCGGAGCGGTAACTCCGCGCGGGGGCCCAGGCTCAACAGGAGCCTCCCGGATGTCCCCACCTGGTACGGGGACATCCGGCTACCTGCTGAGCCACCAGAGCAGCCACCTCCTCGCGTGCTTCGACGCCCGCTCCGGTAGGAGTCGGATCAGCCGCATAACGAAAGTCGGTTTCTGCTCCTCGTGACAGCCCATCTGAGGGCGTCCTCCCTTCGACGTGAGGCGGCCGTCACCAGGTCCCGGGACCGCTCTCGTCGGGCCGGGCCCCGACGAGGGGGGCCCGGAGTGAAGGGAGGACGCACCCGTCCGGTGCGTCACGGATCACAGGCTAGACATGACGAAGGCCCCGCTGCTCGAAAGCAGCGGGGCCTTCACCCACATGGGTGAGGAGGTCCGGGGACCTCCCGATCGTGTGGAGATGGCGGGAATCGAACCCGCGTCCAACGGTGCGGAACCAGGGCTTCTCCGTGTGCAGTTCGCTGTGATTTTCTCGGCCCCGGCGATCACGCGAACAAGTCGCCGACGGGCCCAGTCACTGTTTGGTTTCCCTCTTCACCCCGTGACCGGGATCAAGGTTTAGTCCCCTAGCTGATGCCAGGATCCGGGTCGGGAACAGCCCCGGGCTGACACTCCCTTAAGTAAGGGGCAGTTGCCTAGCTACCTGATCAGGCAGCGAGGGCGAACTGCGTCGCCTTGGGAGAATCGCTCTTAACAGTGGCGATTATTTTTTTCGGCCTGTGGTTTACGAGATCATGGCCGCTTCCTCGACACGCTTCCCCTGCTTCGACATCCGCTGTCGAAACCGATCATCCCCATGTTGTTTTTTCAATCCCTCCGGAGAGGGGCGCGCACCCTCTGTGAGGTGCGATGCCATCGTACGTGAACAGCGCACGGCGATGCCACCGCATTCCCGGCGCCCTCGCCCTACTGGCCGCGCTGCTTCCGCTTCGCCGCCGCGATCGCCCGGTCCGACTCGCGCCGGTCCTGCTGCTCTCGCAGGGTCTGGCGCTTGTCGTACTCCTTCTTGCCTCGCGCGAGCGCGATCTCGGCCTTCGCCCGGCCATCCTTGAAGTACACGGCGAGGGGCACGATCGTGTGACCCGTCTCCTGGGACTTGGACTCCAGCTTGTCGATCTCCTCGCGGTGCAGCAGCAGCTTGCGCTTGCGGCGCGCGGAGTGGTTGGTCCAGGTGCCCTGGGCGTACTCGGGGATGTGGGCGTTGTGCAGCCACGCCTCACCCCTGTCGATCTGGACGAAGCCGTCGGCCAGCGAGGTCCGCCCCTGACGCAGCGACTTGACCTCAGTGCCGGTGAGCACGAGCCCGGCCTCGTAGGTGTCGATGATCGCGTAGTCGTGCCGGGCCTTCTTGTTCTGCGCGACGATCCTGCGCTTGCCGCCCTTCTCGCCGTCCTGGGCCTTGGCGGCCGTCCCGCCCTTCTTGGGCTGGGACTCCTTGGGTACGTACATTCCCTTGCTCATAGTGCCGTCCATTTTCGCACTACGGAGGGGGTATACGGGAAGCGCATTAACGGGGCGGCGAAGGGGGGCGGGAACAGGAGCGGGCTACTGCCCCAGCCCGCTCAGTACCGTCTCCGCGCGCTCCAGGGCTCCCTCGTCGGCCTCCAGGTCGGGGGTGAGGCCCTGGCCGTCGACGCCGCGGCCGGAGGGGGTGCGGTAGTGGCCGACGGTCAGTTCGGCGACGGAGCCGTCGGGGAGACGGCTCGGCATCTGGACCGAGCCCTTGCCGAAGGTGCGGGAGCCCACGACGACCGCGCGGCCGCGGTCCTGGAGGGCGCCGGTGAGGAGCTCGGCCGCGCTCATCGTGCCGCCGTCGACGAGCGCGACCAGGGGTCTCGTGGTGTCGCCGCCCGGATCGGCGTGCAGGGCGCGCTGGGCGCCGTTCACGTCGTACGTGGCGACCAGGCCGCCGTCGAGGAAGGCGGAGGCGGTGGTGACGGCCTCGGTGACCAGTCCGCCGGAGTTGCCGCGCAGGTCGAGGACGATCCGGGCGTCGCCGGGCGCCTGTCCGAGGGCGGTGCGTACGCGGTCGCCCGAGCCCCGGGTGAAGGCGGCGACCTTGATGACGGTGACCCCGTGGGTGAGCCTGCGGACGGTCACCGGGTCCGTGGAGAGGCGGGCCCGGCGCAGGGTCTCGCTCCACGCGCGCGTGCCGCGCTCCAGACCCAGGGAGACCGTCGTGCCGGCGGAGGCGTCCTCGTCGTCGCCGCGCAGCAACGAGAGGACCTCGGTGACGGGCCGGCCGTCGATCTCCTCACCGTCGACGCTGCGCAGCCGGTCGCCCTTGCGGATGCCGGCGTCTGCGGCGGGCGAGCCGTCCCGGACGCGGGTGATCTCGATCCGGCCGTCGGTCTCGCGCCGGGCCCACAGCCCGACACCGGTGTACGCGCCGTCGAGTGCCTCCTCGAACTCCTCGAACTCGCCCTCGGAGTACACCGCACCCCAGCGGTCCCCGCTGCGGCTGACGGCGCGCTCGGCGGCCTCCACGGGGGACTCGCCGTCGGCCATGGCCTCGGCCGCGGCCTTGGCGACGTACTCACGGTGCCCCTCGGGCGTGGCACCGGAGGCTGCGGCCGACTCGCGGTCCTGGCCGCCCTGCTCGCCGGAGGCACCGAACGAGCCGGTCGCGGCACCCGTCGCGAGGACGCTCGCGAAGACGAATGTCAGGGCCACCCCGCGGCGGATGCGGCGGGGCGGACAGAACGTGTCTTGGCCTGACATGCCGGTGAGTCTAGGACAACACGAAGGGCCGTACGGCCGGTTGACCGTACGGCCCTCTTGGCGTGCGTCACACCTTCAGGTACTTGCGCAGCGCGAAGAACGCGGCAAGCGCGGGCATCAGGAAGCTTGCCGCGAGGATGAGCGGCAGCTTGGTCAGCACCGCGTCCCAGCCGACGAAATTGATGAGTTGGAGCTTCTCCGACAGGGCCACGCCGTTGTCGATCACGAAGTACTGCCCGAGCACGAGGAACGAGCAGGCGATGGTGCCGCCGATGAGCCCGGCGACCGCGGCCTCCATGATGAACGGCGCCTGGATGTAGAACCCGGAGGCGCCCACCAGCCGCATGATCCCGGTCTCGCGACGGCGGCTGAACGCCGAGACGCGCACCGTGTTGACGATCAGCAGCAGCGCCACGACGAGCATGACGAACATCACGCCGCGCGCCGCCCAGTTGAGGTAGCTGAGCAACGTGAACAGGTTGTCCAGAATGCCCTTCTGGTCCTGAACGGACTGCACACCGGCCCGGCCGTTGAAGGCACTTGCGATGACCTGGTACTTCTCCGGGTCCTTCAACTTGATCCGGTACGACTGCTGCATCTGGTCCGGGGTGAGGCTGCTGGCCAGCGGGGAGTCGCCGAACTGGTCCTTGTAGTGCTTGTAGGCCTGGTCCTGCGACTCGTACAGCACGTTGTCGACGACGTTCATCTTGCCCAGATCCGACTTGATCTGGTCCTTCTGCTCCGTGGTGACGGCACCCTTGGCGCAGTTGGGGTCGGACTCCGCGTCGCTCTTGTTGCAGAGGAAGATCGAGACGTTGACCTTGTCGTACCAGTAGCCCTTCATCTGGTTGACCTGGTCGCTCATCAGGAGCGAGCCGCCGAACAGGGCCAGGGAGAGGCCGACGGAGACAATGACCGCGAACGTCATCGTCAGATTGCGGCGGAGACCTACACCGATCTCCGAGAGAACGAACTGGGCGCGCATGGCGTCTTCTTCCGGCCTTTCCGGGGACGGTGGATCAGTGCTGGTAGCCGTAGACGCCGCGCGCCTGGTCGCGGACGAGGATGCCCTTCTCCAGCTCGATGACGCGCTTGCGCATCTGGTCCACGATGTTCTGGTCGTGGGTCGCCATCACCACGGTCGTACCGGTCCGGTTGATCCGGTCGAGCAGCTTCATGATGCCCACGGAGGTCTGCGGGTCGAGGTTGCCGGTCGGCTCGTCGGCGATCAGCAGCTTCGGCCGGTTGACGAAAGCCCGCGCGATGGCCACGCGCTGCTGCTCACCACCGGACAGCTCACCGGGCATCCGGTCCTCCTTGCCGCCGAGCCCGACGAGGTCGAGCACCTGCGGCACGGACTTGCGGATCTCACCGCGCGACTTGCCGATCACCTCCTGCGCGAACGCGACGTTCTCACCGACCGTCTTGTTCGGCAGCAGCCGGAAGTCCTGGAACACCGTTCCCAGCTGGCGGCGCATCTGCGGCACCTTCCAGTTGGACAGCCGGGCGAGGTCCTTGCCCAGGACGTGCACCTGGCCGTGGCTGGTGCGCTCCTCGCGGAGGACCAGCCGCAGGAAGGTGGACTTTCCGGAGCCGGAGGACCCCACAAGGAACACGAACTCACCCCTCTCGACCTCCAGGGAGACGTCCCTGAGGGCGGGGCGGGTCTGCTTGGGATAGACCTTGGAGACATTGTCGAATCGGATCACGGATGCACCACGGGTCGCCGGGGGTAGATGAGCGTGACCATACGCGAACCCGGCGCTCAAGCCCATTCACGGGTGGGGGTTGCGTGGGGGTTGTGCACTTTTGTGTGTGGGTACAGGGTTCTCAGTGCCGCAAGAGGCGCAGTCCCGCAAGGGGCAACCTGTCTCGATATGCAGCTCCGCCGCGCGGGCGCGAGCCACCACAGAAAACCCGAAGCCGCAAAACGACATAAAACAGCCCCCCTCCGAGCGCACTGGCCAAGCCCCGCAGGGACCCCGCGCTCTTTCCGGAGGAACCTGGCACAGTGGGGAGGGGAACCGTTGACTTCCCCGAAGCGTTGAGTGAGTGAATGCGCGGAGTGGAAGTGTGCGAGGAGGGCGAGGCGCATGACGTACGACCGGTTGGTGTGCGCGAGCTGCGCGGCGCCCGTGAGCGAGGGCCGCTGCCCCGTCTGCCGCGCGAGCCGTGAGCGGCTGCAGCAGGAGGGCCCCTTCGCTGGGCTGAACCCGATGGCGCTGATCGCGTTGCTCGCCGTGCTGATCGCGGCGGTGGCGCTGCTGGCGCACCAGACGGTGTAGGACACCGGAGAGCACGGAGAAAACAGCAGGGCACGCGGAAGGGCCCGGAGCGAGTCGCTCCGGGCCCTTGTCGTGCGTACCGCGATGTGCGGTGAGCCGTCAGGCTCAGGCAGCGGCGCCGCCGCGGCCGCCCATCATGCGGGGAAGCAGGCGGAAGCCGATGCCGCCGGCAATCATCGTGGCGGCCCCGACCAGCAGGAACGTGGTCTCGGCAGCACCGGTCTCAGCGAGCTCGTCACCACCCTGAGCCGCGGTGTTGGTCCCGGCGGGGACGCTCGAACCGGTGTCGGTCAGGGAGGAGGAACCCTCCTCCTGGGTGACGGCGTCGTTACCGCTGCCGCCCTTGGGGTCGGTGTTGTTGCCGCCGCCCCCGTTCTCACCCTGGCCGTTGCCGTTTCCGTTGCCGTTTCCGTTGCCGTTCCCGTTCCCGTTGCCATTCCCGTTCCCGTTGCCCGGGTCCGTGGGCTCCTCGGTGGGCTCGGTCGGCTCCTCGGTGGGCTCTTCCGTGATCGGCGGCACCGACGGCTCCGCCGGGTCCTCCGGGATACCCGTCGCGGTGGGCTCCGGCGCCGGCGGGGTTGTCGGGGCGTCGCTGCAGAGGAGCCCGAGCCCGAGCAGGCAGTCCTCGGTCTCGCTGGCGGACGCCGCACCGGCGGCGGTCATCGAGGCGCCGGCAGCGATCACGGCACCGGCGGCAACCCGCGCCAGGCGGATCCGCGTCTTCTTGGTCATGTGTCTGCTACCCCCAGTAGCTCATCGTCAATAGAGCAGCGTTCAGGGCCACGGCGTCAGGGGTAGCTTGTTCACTTCAGCCCCCCGCGTCACATGCGCCCCAGAGATACGCATGCCACGCTTCACCCTTCCGAGTTTTCATGGCAACGTCAAGGCCGTTGCGCGCGCAATATCCACTTCAGTCGCATTTGAACCTGAACTAGAGATGTGAGCGTGACGTAAAACCCAGACATCCCGCACAGAAAAGGCAACTGCCGCCCGATGGGCGGCAGTTGCCATGTCGATAAAACGCTCGCGCGTCAGGCGCGCATGCGACGCTACTTCTCCTGCTGCTTGCGCCAGCGAATGCCGGCCTCCAGGAAGCCGTCGATCTCACCGTTGAACACGGCCTCCGGGTTGCCGACTTCGTGCTCCGTGCGCAGGTCCTTGACCATCTGGTACGGGTGCAGGACGTACGAACGCATCTGGTTGCCCCAGGAGTTGCCGCCGTCGCCCTTCAGGGCGTCCATCTTGGCCTGCTCCTCCTGGCGGCGCCGCTCCAGCAGCTTGGCCTGCAGCACGTTCATGGCTGTGGCCTTGTTCTGGATCTGCGACCGCTCGTTCTGGCAGGAGACGACGATGCCGGTGGGGAGGTGGGTGATCCGCACGGCGGAGTCGGTGGTGTTGACGCCCTGGCCGCCGGGTCCGGAGGACCGGTAGACGTCGATGCGCAGCTCGCTCTCGTCGATCTCGACGTGGTCGGACTGCTCGACGACGGGCAGCACCTCCACGCCCGCGAAGGAGGTCTGCCGCCGCCCCTGGTTGTCGAACGGAGAGATGCGGACGAGCCGGTGGGTGCCCTGCTCGACGGAGAGGGTGCCGTAGGCGTACGGGATCTGCACGGCGAAGGTGGTGGACTTGATGCCCGCCTCCTCCGCGTACGACGTCTCGTAGATCTCGGTCTTGTAGCCGTGCTGCTCGGCCCAGCGCAGGTACATCCGCTGGAGCTTCTCCGCGAAGTCGGCGGCGTCGACCCCGCCGGCCTCCGCACGGATGTTGACGAGCGCCTCACGGGCGTCGTACTCCCCGCTGAGCAGCGTCCGGACTTCCATCTCGTCCAGGGCCTTCTTGACGGCGGCGAGCTCGGACTCGGCCTCGGCACGGGTGTCCGGGTCGTCCTCCTCCTCGGCCATCTCGAAGAGGACACCGAGGTCGTCGATGCGACCGCGGAGGGCCTCGGCCTTCCTCACCTCCGCCTGGAGGTGGCTCAGCTTGCTGGTGATCTTCTGCGCCTCATCGGGGTTGTCCCACAGGGACGGCGCGGCCGCCTGCTCCTCGAGCACGGCGATATCTGCCCTCAGCTTGTCGAGGTCCAGGACGGCCTCGATCGACTCCATGGTCGAGGAGAGGGACTTGAGCTCTTCGGATACATCGACGACTGACACGCCCTCCAGCCTAACGGCTGTGGCAACCGACCTGGCTCGACCACGGGCGCCTGCGGCTACGGGTGCCCGGCAGCTGCGGGTGCCCGGCGACTGCCTTGCGGTTTTCCCTCGCCTCCGCCGCCCCTACCCGTCCCATCCCAGGGGC
>NZ_VMNX01000076.1 GCF_009377235.1 Streptomyces acidicola | reverse complement strand
CTTCCGGGGCGTCGGGGTGGGTGTCGGGGTCGGCTCGGTGAGGGCGGTCAGTGCCTTGTCGGCGTCCGCCTCGCGCGCGAGCGACGTGAAACCGGTGCCGATGACGAGGTCCACCTCGGTGGCCTTCGTGCGGGTGTCGGTTCTCAGCTCGGCGCCCGGGAGCTGGGTGCGCACGACGGACAGTGCCGCGCCGTCGGCGGCCTTCGCGCCGAGCAGTACGGCGGCACCGTCGACCTTCTTGTCGTACTCCTTGGTCGCGTTGCCCACGTCGCCGATGCGGAAGCCGCGCTTCTTCAGCTCGTCGGCGGTCTCCTTGGCGAGGCCGGTGCGGGTCGTGGCATTCAGGACGTTCACGGTGATCCGGGTGGGCTCGGGCAGGGCCTTCGTGGCGGGCGTGGGGGACGGGCTCGCCGTGCTTCCCGCATTCGTCCTGGGTTTGGTCGAGCAGTCCCTCTTCGCCCCGCTCGCCGCGGCCTGGTCGCCGCCGCCCGTGAAGATGTCGATGAGCTGCAGGGTTCCCCAGCCGGTCAGCCCGACCAACGCCATGGACGCGACGACCGTGAGAACGAGCCTGCGACGCCTCCGAGGGCGGCGCATCCGTGGGTACTTGGCCCCCGTGATCCGGTACTGGCCGCCCATGCCAGGAGGAGTCAGCATGCTCATGAGCGCAGCGTAGTGCGCCTGGGCGGCGATGCCTACTAGATGATCATTACCCGGGGGACGGTCCAACCCGAAAGGGCCAACCGGGGCGTGACCGGCGAGCCCCATCCAGGCTCGGCCGGGTGCGGCTCGGTTGCGTTCGGGCCGGCCGGGCTCAGTCGAGTTCGAGGACGCGGGCGTGCAGCACCTGGCGCTGCTGGAGCGCCGCGCGGACGGCGCGGTGGAGGCCGTCCTCCAGGTACAGATCGCCCTGCCACTTCACGACGTGCGCGAAGAGGTCGCCGTAGAACGTCGAGTCCTCGGCCAGCAGTGTTTCCAGGTCGAGCTGGCCCTTGGTCGTCACGAGCTGATCGAGGCGGACCGGGCGCGGCGCGACATCCGCCCACTGCCGGGTGCTTTCCCGGCCGTGGTCGGGGTACGGCCGGCCGTTTCCGATGCGCTTGAAGATCACACGGAAAGCCTACCGGCCCAGACGTTCCGGGCGCAGCCATGGCGGCGGAGTGCGACGCCGGAAAAGACGTGATGAACCTGGGCGAAGTATGTGAATTCTCCGAGGTCGCCCGGTGTTTCCGGGGTCGGCGGCAGCGTTAACGGAGCACTGACGCGAGGGGCAGGGAGGGTGACATGGGGGTGGTGAGGGGCGTGGGCGCCCTGAGGATGCGCTCCCGCTCCGCTGGGTGGCCGTGGGCGCCTCGGGTTTGTTCGTGGGTCGGGGGCGCGCCGGGGGGTCTCCGTCCTCGGTCCGGCGGGTCTGTGGGCTCGTAAGGTCCTCGGCGGCGGACGCCGACCGCTGCGGGCGGACACCCCCCGACACACCCCCTCACGCCCGTACGCGACTGCCGGTGCGTGGGGGCGGGCGCCGCCCACGTCGGCTTCGGCGCGGCGATGTGTACGGAACGCGGCACGGTGCGTTGCGGCGATGCGCGTACGGAACTCGCGGCGCGTTGGGGCGATGCGTACGGGACTCGCCGCGCGTTGCGGCGATGCGTACGGAACTCGCGGCGCGTTGCGATGCCGGGCGCGCCCAGTGCTTTTAAGGGGCGCGGGGAACTGCGCGACCAGCCACACACGACCCGCAGCCGACCACGAACAGAACTCGGCAGACGCGACCGACCGACCGCACCCCGGAGGGTCACAGCGCATGCGGAACCTGGTGAACCCGGTTGCGGATCTGGACGGACGTGATGATCTCGGCGGCTCCGACCACGATGAGCCAGCAACCGGTGACGAGGGCGAGGACCGCGAGCGACTCGAAGGGGGAGATGATCAGGACGACCCCGGCCAGGAGGCTGACGAGGCCGAGGAGGATCTGCCAGCCGCGGGCCGGCATCGTCCCGTCGGACGCGGCGGCCAGCGCCTGGGTCAGCCCGCGGAAGAGCAGGCTGATGCCGATCCAGAGGGCGAGCAGCAGGACCGACTGCATCGCGCCCCGGAAGCAGAACAGGCCCAGCAGGATCGACAACGCCCCACTGACGAAGGCCAGGACGCGCAGCGAGGTCGCCTTGTGGGTGCCGAAGGCGGCCGCCAGGTGGAGGGCGCCGCTGAAGAGGAGGTAGAGGCCGAAGAGCACCCCGGCGGCCAGTAGGGAGGCTCCCGGCCGGACCAGGATCAGGATGCCCAGGACGAGGGAGACGACACCGGCGAGCAGCACCGTCTGCCAGGCCGTGCGCGAGAGCAGGTGCAGGGGGCCTTCGAGTGGGCCCTCGGGCGGCCTGCCGGGGGTGTCGTACGGCGTTGAGGAGGCGTGCGGGGGGCGGGCGGCGTGGACCCGGCGGTCGTCGTACGCCGGGCCCCAGCGGGAATTGCTCGGTGGCTCGGTCATGGTTCATGGTCGGACCGGGGGAGAGCGGGGTGCCATCCGGGACGGGCCATGCAGGTGGAGGTGCTGGGCCCTGTCGTCAAACTCCCTCCCCCATTGCCTTGAAGGCGTGGGAGGTGCCCCCAGCCCCGCGACGCCCGGCACGCTCCCCCACTGCCTCAAGGGCGTGGGAGGTACCCCCACTCGCCGCACCGGGCGAAAGCCCAAGTACATCCAGTCCATCAACGGGGTCTTCCGCCCGGCACGCCGAGAGCACGCACCTGACGCCGCGAGACCCGCCCTTCGGGCGGACGACGGGAGTGTGACGACAGGACCTAGTGGCCGGAGGCTTTCGCCGCCTTGGCCGCCGCCTTCAGTTGCTGCTTGTGCGCCCGGACCTTCGCCAGGGACTCCGGGCCGGTGATGTCGGCGACCGAGCGGAAGGCGTCAGGCTCGCCGTACGCGCCCGCCGCCTCGCGCCAGCCCTCCGGGCGCACGCCCAGCTGCTTGCCCAGCAGGGCGAGGAAGATCTGGGCCTTCTGCGCGCCGAAGCCGGGCAGTTCGCGAAGGCGTCCAAGGAGCTCCTGCCCCGTGACGACCCCCTGCCACACCGCGCCCGCGTCCCCGTCGTAGTGCTCCACGAGGTACTGGCACAACTGCTGGATCCGCTTCGCCATCGAACTCGGGTAGCGATGCACCGCCGGCTTCTGCGACAGCAGCGCGGTGAAGGCCTCCGGGTCGTACCCGGCGATCACGTACGCGTCGAGGTCGTCCGCGCCGAGCCGCTGGGCGATGGTGGCCGGGCCCTGGAACGCCCACTCCATCGGAACCTGCTGGTCGAGCAGCATGCCGACGAGCGCGGCGAGCGGACTGCGCCCGAGGAGCTCATCGGCCTCGGGATCCTGGGCGAGGTGCAGGGTGACGTTCATGCCTCAAGCATCGCCCGGCGCACCGATGATCGCTCGGCGCACCGGTGACCGCCCGGCGGAACCGCTGGTCAGTAACCTGGGCCGGTGACTCCCGAAGACCTCGTCGCTCACTACGGGCTGGAGCCCATCCCGCGCGAAGGCGGCCGGTTCCGCCGTACGTGGGCCGGGCCCGAGCGCTCCGACGGCCGGCCGGAGGGCTCCGCCATCGTCGCCCTGCTCACCGCCGAGCCGGGCGACTTCTCGGCGCTGCACCGGCTGCCCTCGGACGAGGTGTGGCACTTCTACCTCGGTGACCCGCTGGAGCTCCTCCTCCTCGCACCGGACGGCTCGTCCCGCACGGTCCTGCTCGGCCCGGACGTCCTCGGCGGCCAGTGGGTGCAGTACACCGTGCCCGCCGGGACCTGGATGGGCGCGCGGGTCCTCGCGGGCGGCGCCTGGTCGCTCTTCGGGTGCACGATGGCGCCGGGGTTCACGTACGAGGGGTACGAGCACGGGGACGTGGGCGAGTTGACGGCGCGTTACCCCGCTCAGGCCGCCCGGATCGCGGAGCTGGGCCGGTCATGAGCGACGACGGGCTGCTGGCCGGGCAGGTCGCGCTGGTGACCGGTGCCGGGGGCGGGATCGGCCGGGGGATCGCGCTGCGGTTCGCGGCCGCGGGGGCCTCGGTCGCCCTGCACCACTGGGCGCGGGGCGTGGACGACCTGGTCGCGGGCGTACGGGAGTCCGGCGGGCGCGCGATCGCCCTGCGGGCCGACCTGACGGACGAGGACGCGTGTGCCCGTCTGGTCCGTGACGCGGCCGAGTGGGGAGGCGGCCGGCTGACGGCCCTGGTCAACAATGCCGGGGTGCAGCCCGTCCAGGCGCTGCCCGGCATGACCGTCTCGGACTGGCGCTCGGTGGTGGACACGAACCTCTCCAGCGTGTTCGCCTGCACGCAGGCGGCGGCCGAGGTGATGCGGGCCTCAGGCAGCGGGTCGGTGACGCACATCGCCTCCATCGAGGCCGGCCGGCCCGCCCCGCTGCACGCCCACTACTGCGCCGCCAAGGCCGCCGTCGTCATGCACGCCGCGCTCGGCGGCGCTGGAGTACGGGCCGTACGGCATCCGCGTCAACACCGTCTCTCCGGGACTGATCGACCGGGACGGGCTGGAGGAGGACTGGCCGGAGGGTGTTTGACGCTGGCAACAGGCCGTCCCCACGGGGCGGTTGGGCCGTCCCGAGGATGTCGGCGACGCCTGCGTCTTCCTCGCCTCACCGATGGCGGTGGGGGTCCCCCCGGCTCCTTGAGAGCTGGGGGAGGATCACCGGGCACGACCTCGTGGTGGACGGCGGGGTGTCGGCGCGGCCGACCTGGTGAGGCGAACGCCGGGCGCCTTCACCCGGTCGTCCCTGAGCACGCGGCTCGCCTGAGCACGCGGCCCTCCCCATCCGTATGTATACGACAGCCATGTACGACGGATCCGGAGACGTGACGTGGGCCGACCGAGCGGTGAGGGACGAGATGGCGGACGACGAAACGACGGAACGCGCGGTGGTGCCGCCACCATCCGGACCGGCGGACGGCACGGACGGCGCGGGCTTCAGCGCCTGGTGCTGCTGGGCACCGTGCTGGTCCTGTTCCTCCTCGGCGGCGCGGGAACGGCGTCCGCGCACGCCGCGTTCCGCGACAGCGACCCCAAGGACGGAGTAGTCCTCAAGTCCGCGCCCCGGCAGGTCACCCTCAGCTTCACCGAGTCCGTGAGCCTCCTCGACGACTCCATCCGCGTTCTCGACCCGGAGAACCGTGCCGTGGAGACGGGCGAACCGAGCCGCGTGGGCAAACGCTCCGACACGGTCCGTGCGACGCTTCCGGCCGGTCTGGACGATGGCACGTACACCGTCGCCTGGCGGGTCGTCTCGGCCGACAGCCACCCGGTCTCCGGCGCCCTGCTCTTCTCGATCGGCGAGCCGACCGCGACCAAGGCCGTCGCCACCACGCCGACGGAGGACCCGGTCGTCGCCTCCCTCTACAACATCGCCCGGTACGTCGCGTACGGCGGTCTCGCGCTCCTCATCGGCGTGACCGTCTTCACGGCACTGCTCGGCGGTGTCGGCGCGCCCCTGCGCAAGCTGCTCCTGGCCGGCTGGTCGGCCCTGCTCGCCTCCACGGTGGCCCTGCTCCTCCTGCGCGGCGCCTACGAACGGGGCACCGGCGTCAGGGAGGTCCTCGACCCGTCCGTCCTGGCGGACACGGCCACGACCAGGCCGGGTCTGGCGCTGCTGGCCCGCCTGGTTCTGCTGGCGGGGGCCTTCTTCTTCATACGGGGAGCGGACGCTGTACAGGGCATCGGGGCCGTACAGGGCATCGGAACCGTACGGGAGACCGGACCCCGCCAGAAGGTGGTGCTCGGTGCCGGGGTCGCCCTCTCTGTCGGCCTGGCGCTGACCTGGGCCGCCGCCGAGCACGCCTCCGCCGGCATCCAGGTCCCCGCCGCGATGACGTCCTCCGTCCTGCACCTGCTGGCCATGGCGGCCTGGCTGGGCGGTCTGACGGCGCTGCTCACCGTGCTCTACCGCGCCCCCGAGAGCCTGTCGGCCACCGTGGTCGCACGGTTCTCCCGGCTCGCCTTCCTCTCCGTGACCGTGCTGGTCCTCACCGGCGTGTACCAGTCCTGGCGCGGCCTCGGCTCCTGGGCGGCGCTCACGGAGACGACGTACGGCAGGCTCCTGATCGCCAAGCTGTGCGCGGTGGTCCTGCTGCTGGCGGCAGCCGGCCTCTCCCGGCGCTGGACGGCCCGGTGGGTGACGGCGGGCGTACGGGACCGGCAGCCCGAGAGGGAAACGGTGCGGGTGGAGGCGCGGGTGCCCGAACGGGTGGGCGGCGGCCCGGCGGAGACGGCCGCGGCCGACGGCGCCCGGCCCGAGGACGACGAGGTCACCGTACGGACGACAGAGACGTCGGCAACCACGAAGACAGACATCGGCATCGACGCCGGCGCCGATGCCGGTGTCGATGTCGATGTCGATGTCGATGTCGATGTCGATGTCGATGTCGACGGCGATGGCGATGGCGACGACCAGCCCCTGAGCACCGACACCGACGCCCATCGCCTCGCCCTCCGTCGGTCGGTCCTCGTGGAGTTCGCCGTCGCCGTCGTGGTCATGCTGATCACGACGGTGCTCACCGTGACGCTCCCCGGCCGGGCAGTGGCCGAGTCGGCGGAATCGGGGGAATCGGCGGCCGGTACGACGGCGCCCGGCGAACCCACCGCCTCCAGCAGCCTCATCCCCTTCGATGTCGGCACGCCGAACGGCCACGGCAAGGTCCAGCTCGACCTCGGTCCCGGCACGGTGGGCAAGAACTCGATCCAGGCGGTGATCTTCGGCCCCGACGGCGGCATCGCGACCGTTCCCGAGATGCGCGTGACCTTCACCCTGCGGGCCCAGGACGTCGGCCCCATCGACGCCAAACTCACCAACAGGGGCGGCTACTGGGCGACCGACACCCTTCGCCTCCCCCTCCCCGGCACCTGGACGATGAAGATCACCATCCGTACGACGGACATCGACCAGGTCACGGTGGAGAAGAACGTGAAGGTGTCCTAGAGCTCTGTCCTGGAGCCGTGTCCCAGAGCCGTGTCCCGGAGCCCAAGCCCTGTGCGGGCCCCGACCGTCCGTCTCCCTGTGTCCGGTCGGGGCCCGCGGGCTCGGGTGCGCTAGTCGGTGGACTCCCCCGCCGTGGGCCGGCGCGAGGCCTTCATCGCCTCGTCGACGTCGGGCAGGGGACGGAGCCGGTAGGTGTACGCGTAGTCGCGGTTGGCGAAGAGCTTGTACTCGTCGTGGGTGTGCGCGCCCCAGCTGTTGTCGCCGCCGACGCCCATCTGGCGGTGGTTGAGGCGCAGGACGACCTCGTCCCGCGGAGTGAGCTGGTAGTCGTGGCGCACCCCGGTCGACAGGTCCTCCGGGGTGAAGTGCGAGGCGTTGACCTCCAGCAGCGGCTCACCGGAGACGAGCAGCCCGGAGCCGTTCCGGTCGGTCAGCGCGACCCAGCGGACGTCGGTCTTGTTGCCGTTCTCCTGGGGGCGGATGTACGAGGTCCACTGCCCGGAGACGGTTCCGGAGTACACGCCGACGTCGGTGCCGTTGTTGCGGTCCCAGTGGTTCTCCTCGGGCCCGCGGCCGTAGTAGCGCAGTTGCTCCAGGCGCCCCGGCAGGAACAGCAGCGTGCCGACCTCCGGGATGTACGGCAGGGACGCGGCGCCCGGGTGCAGGGTGTTGTCGACCTTGATCTCGCCGTTGCCGAACACCGTGTACGTGGTGGTGTACGTCGACTCGACGGTGGTGGGCAGCGTGCCGCTGACCTTGATCTCGACGGCCCTGTCGCCAAGGGCGCGCACGCTCACGTCCGTCACCTTGCGCCGGGCGCCGGCGTCGCGCCAGGTCTGGTTGCGGGTGTGCTGGCCGTTGCCGTGGTCGTTGTCGATGGGCGCGCGCCAGAAGTTCGGGGCCGGGCCCGAGGTGATGAGCCGGGTGCCCCCGGCCTCGTACGAGGTGATGACGCCGCTCTTCTTGGCGACGGTCACGGAGAAGCCCTTGCCCTTCACCGTGACGTCCTCGTCCCCGTCCTCGTACCGCAGCGCGGGCACGCTCTGGAGCGGTACGGGTGTCACGGCCGGGCTGTCGGCGTCGACCGGGAGCTGCTGCTTGGCGACCTCGAAGCCGGCCTTCGCCCACTTGGTGGCTTCCTTGGTGGTGAAGGACAGCTGGAGGAAGTACTCGGTACCCGGCGCCGGGTCGTCCGGCAGCCGGAACGGCACCGTGATGTCCTTGCTGCTCAGCGGCGCCACATCCAGCTGGGAGCGGCTCAGCGCCCCGTGCTGCACCACCTTGCCGTCGGCGACCAGCGCCCAACGGCCGTCGAACTCACGGAGGTTGGTGAACAGGTGCTCGTTGGTGAGGGTGACCGCCGCTCCGGGCGCGAGCAGATCACCGGAGGCCGGTGCCGCGCCCACGGTCTGGTAGATCTGCTTGACCTCGGCCGCCTTGCCGGTGTGGGCGCGGTCGGCGGTGACGATGCCGTCCGCGACGAAGGCCCCGTCGTTGGGGTTGTCGCCCCAGTCGCCGCCGAACGCGAAGAAGGTGCGCTCACGGGGCCGCTCCTCCTTGACCTCCACGGTGGCCGCGTCGAACCAGAACCGCACGCCGTCGTCACCCGGGCCACGGCTCTCGGAGGCCAGCTCACCGGCGCTCAGCGCACGGGCGTACACCCGCGCCCGCCGGATCGTGCCGCTGAACTCGCGGGTCGGGTTGTCCACGTCGAAGGCGAGCGCGAGCGGCGCGGTGTTGCTGCCGGGCCGCTGCGTGGTGGTCCGCGTGGCCTTCGCCTCGCCGTCGACGTAGAGGGTCAGCGTGCCCGCGTCCGCGTCGAAGACACCGGCGATGTGGTGCTCGCGGCCGGTCCAGCCGTCCGGGAGGGCCCAGCTCGCGGTGATCCACTGGCCACCGCCGTGGATGAAGAACTCCAGGGTCCTGTCCGACTGTTTGAGGGCGTACTGGGTGTCGCCCTTGGCGAGGATCGGCTGGTGACCGCCGGTCACGTGCGGGGTGGCCCACGCCTCCAGCGTGAGCGAGCCGGTGAGGTCGAGGCGTTCGTCGCGGGCGAAGACGGTGTCGCCGGAGACACCCTTGTCACGGTCGAAGCCGGCGCTCGCGGGGAGGACCTCACCGCGCAGTGAGCCGGGCCCGGACTCGGTGAGGATCTTGCGCACCGGAGTGGGCCAGCTCAGGGACTGGTCGACGAAGTCCCAGATCCAGCCGCCCTGGAGGACGTCGTGGCGGCGGACGATGTCCCAGTACTTCTTGAAGTTGCCGGTCGAGTTCCCCATCGAGTGGGAGTACTCGATCATGACGTACGGCCGGGTGTCGGAGGTGTCCTTCGCGCGCTGCTCGACGCGGGCCGGGCTCTCGTACATCCTCGACCGGATGTCGCTGATCGTCGGCCGGTCGTCGCCCTCGTACTGGATGACGCGTGTCGGATCGTACGAGCGGATCCAGTCGTGCATGGCGACGAAGGTGCTGCCGCCGCCGGCCTCGTTCCCGAGGGACCAGATGACCACCGAGGCGTGGTTCTTGTCGCGGTGGACCATGTTCTGGGCCCGGGACACGCACGCCTTGGTCCAGTCGGCGTGGTTGCCGGGGTACTCGCTCCGGATGCCGTGGGTTTCGAGGTTGGTCTCGTCCACGAGGTAGAGGCCGTACTCGTCGGCGAGTTCGTACCAGAGCGGGTTGTTGGGGTAGTGCGAGGTACGGACGGTGTTGATGTTCATCCGCTTGATGACCTCGATGTCCTGGACCAGGTCCGCGCGGGTGAGTGCCGTGCCGCGGTCGGGGTGCATCTCGTGCCGGTTCGTGCCGCGGAAGGACACGGGCTTGCCGTTGATCCGCATCAGCCCGTCCTTGAGCGCGAACTCGCGGAGCCCGACCCGGTGCGAGAGGGTCTCGATCACCTTGCCGGCCGGGTCGCGCAGGCGCAGCACGGCGGTGTAGAGGTTCGGATGCTCGGCGGACCAGAGCTTCGGGGAGGGGATGGCTCTGGCGCTGCGTACGGTGACGTCGTCACCGGCAGGGGCCGACCCGAGGTCCACGGTCTGCTGCAACGGCCGGGACCAGACGGCGTGCCCGCGGGAGTCGTAGAGCTGGGTCTCCACGGAGTACCGGCCGGTCCCGGTGTTCTCCTCGCCGACCCCGGAGACGCCCTCCCCGTAGGCGCGCACGCTCGCGGTGACGGAGAGCTCGGCGGCGGTGCAGTCGTCGCTCAGCGGGGTGTCCAGCTTGAAGTCGCGCAGATGGACGCTGGGCGTGGAGTAGAGGTAGACGGAGCGGAAGATCCCGCTCAGCCGGATCATGTCCTGGTCCTCCAGCCAGTCCCCGTCGGAGTAGCGGTACACCTCCACGGCGATCTGGTTGGTGCCGGACTTCAGGTACGGGGTGATGTCGTACTCGGCGGGGACGTACGAGTCCTCGGAGTACCCCACCAACTCCCCGTTGATCCACACGTAGTGCGCGGACTTGACCCCTTCGAAGTGCAGGAAGGTCCGCCGCCCCGTCCAGTTCCGGGGAACCGTGAAGGTGCGTCTGTACTGCCCCACGGGGTTGTAACGGGTGGGCGCGGCCGGCGGCTGGGCCTCCTCGCCGAGGCCGTTGGGCCCCCACCACGGGTACGTGATGTTGATGTAGATCGGGAAGTCGTAGCCGTGCAGCTGCCAGACGGAGGGGACGGGGATGCTGTCCCAGTCGCTGTCGTCGACGTCGGTGCGGTAGAAGTCGGTGTCCCGGTCGTCGGGCCGGTCCGCGTAGGCGAACTTCCACTTGCCGTCGAGGCTCATCCGGTACGGGGAGCGCGTTCGGTCACCGTCCAGCGCCTGTCTGACGTCCGCGTACGGCATGAGTGTGGTGTGTGGCGGCTGGGTCCCGACCTGGAAGAGATCGATGTTGCCGTTCCACTCCGGGGTGCCGTCGGCCGCCGTGCGGGGACCGGCCGGGAGGGCCGCGGCGGACGACTGGGCCAGGGCGAGCGCACCGAGGACGGCGGCTCCGCCCTCCAGGAGACGCCTACGGCTGACGACCGGCCGTGGGAGGGGAGACACGTGTGGGCTGAGCCGGCTGTTCGAGCTTGACCGGCTGAGCGAGGTGGACTGGCTGTTCGAGCCGGACTGGCTGTTCGAGGTGTGCGAGTCGTGCGGGTGCGGCATGACCGTGGCCTTCCTCGGTACGACAGTGCGCTGCACGGACTGAGGGGAGCATCGGAGCATCGGTCCTGAGCCGGTCAGCGCGGTGAACGGCTCGACTCCCCGTTCTCCGTGCAGGGCGGAAGTTGATGTCGAGTCAGATCTCAACTGCTGATGTCGGAGGCGACTGCTGAGCCCGCATCACCCTAGAACCCGAACAGAACCCAAGCAATGTCTCCGTCTGCCTTTGTGTGTTTCTGATGGGTGGGCGTGCGTCCGCGATCATGAGCGGGTGGCGCGTTCGCGATCACAGGTGGGTGGCACCTCCGTGATCACGGGCGAGTGACGCTTGCGAGATCAGAGGTCCGCGCCCGCGCTCCCGCCGAGGGGGGGGCGGACGGCGTTCTCGCTCCCGTGGCCGGAGAACTACCTGCGGAGGCGACTCCCGGACCGTCCCGCACTCGACATATCGTTCCCGAAAGCAAAGCGCTGGTAAATCCGGGGAGATGCGCGGCAACAGGAGCTTGATCTCGGGGTGTTGGACCCGGTGGGGTGCAGTGAGGCACTGAGGGCAAGATTCCGGTGACGCGCTGCATCAGCACATACGACAACGTTAAAATTTGCTGCATGAACGCACGGCTGGCCCTGCTCGGTGCGGTGGATCAAGGTCTCGCGGAAAGTGAGGTCTTCCGGCTGGCGCTCCAGCATGCGGTGGGGGAGCTGGGTGCCCTGGGCGGAACGATTCACCTGCGCGGCCCCATGTCCGCGCTGCGCCTGGTGTCGGTGACCGGCCTCCCTCCCGTTCTCACGCGCTCCTGGGAGATCGTCGACCAGGAGAGCCCGCTGGCCCCGGCCCGCGCCCTGGAGCAGGGCAGTGGCGTATGGGTGCCGTTCACGTCCGCCGGGCCCGCGGTTCCGGCGGGGGGCGCCGGCCCTGCCGAGGGCGTCGGTCCTGCCGGGCCCGCCGGTCACACCGGGTCTGCCCGACCCGTCGGGCCTTCGCCGGAAACAGCGGGCGACCTCGCGTGGCCCGGCACCGGCCTGGCCGCCCTCCCGGTGTTCAGCGGGGGCCGCGGCATCGGCGCGCTCACCGTCCTGACGGGCGACCGGGGCGAGCCCAGCCCGGAGCAGTGGGACTTCCTCCGGGCCCTCGTCGCCTGGACCGAGGAGCGCATGGCCCAGGCGCCGCCACCGTCCGGACCCACACAGACGGAACTGAACGGCGAGCGCCTGCGGCAGGCGCTGAAGGAGGTCAGCGTCGGCTCATGGGACTGGAACATCCAGTCCGGCGAGCTGATCTGGGACGAGGCGGCCCTGGCGCTGTACGGCACCAGGCCGTCCGAGTTCACCGGCCGGGTCGAGGACTGGATGCGCATCGTCCACCCCGACGACCTGGCCCCGACGCTGGCGGCGGTGCAGCAGGCGATCAGGAACCACGGCGTGTACGAGGCCGAGTACCGGGTGCGCAAACTGGACGGCACATGGGGCTGGACCCGGGCCCGTGGCAGGGCCACGTACGACCAGAACGGCGAACCGTTCCGGCTGATCGGCGTGGGATGGGACAGCAACGAGCCCCGTACCGCCCGTGACGAGCTCAGCCGCGCCCTGCGCCACATGAGCGACGGCTTCCTGGCGGTGGACGACAACTGGCGGATCACCTTCGCCAACGTGGAGGCGGAGCGGGCGCTGGGCTTCTCCGAGGAGGAGCTGTTCGGGCGCGTCCTGTGGGACCTGCCCTCCGCGCGGCAGGTCCCGGGCCTGGAGAGCCTCTGCCGGAAGGCCGCGGCGGAGGAGAAGCCCACCAGCTTCGACGTGCGCAGCCCGGATGACGGGCGCCGCTACCACCTACGGCTGGTCCCGGGCCCGGCGGGCCTCACCCTCTACGCCACCGACGTCACCGAGAGGCGGCGCCTGGAGGACGAGCGCCGGGCGGCCGACCGGGCGGCGGCCGAGCGTGCGACCCGGATCGCGGAGCTGACCGCGGCACTCGCCAAGGCGACGACCTCACGGGACGTGGTGGACGCGGTCGCGCAGCGGGTGCTGCCACCGTTCGACGCCGTCGGACTCATGGTGCAGGCCATCGAAGGGAACCGGCTCCTCGGTGTCGGGGCCGTCGGCTACGCGGACGACTTCCTCGACCTCTTGAACAGCCGCTCCACAGCGGGCACCAGCCCGTCCTGGAATGTGATCCGGTCCGGAGCACCGGCGTTCCTGTCCTCGCCGCAGGAGTACGTCGCGTACTCGCCCGACCACGCCGACCTCCCAGGAATCGCCCACAAGCAGGCCTGGGCGTTCATGCCGCTGACGGTGTCCGACCACACGTTCGGAGTGTGCGTCCTGTCCTGGGACCGTCCGCGTCGGCTCACCGCCGACGAGCGCTCACTGCTGACCACGATCAGCGCCCTCGTGGCACAGGCCCTGGAGCGGGCCCGGCTCTACGACGCCGAGCACACCCGGTCCCGCGAACTCCAGCGCAGCCTGCTCCCCACCGGCCTCCCCGACCTGCCCGCGTGCGTGGCCGCGGCCCGCTACCTCCCCGCCGGGCAGGGCATGGACGTGGGCGGCGACTGGTACGACGTCATCCCGCTCTCCAGCGGCCGGGTCGCCCTCGTCGTCGGCGACGTCATGGGCCACGGCCTGCCCGAAGCGGCCACCATGGGCCGCCTGCGCACCGCCGTCCACACCCTGGCCGACCTCGAACTGCCGCCCGACGAAATCATGAGTCACCTCAACGACATCGTCGGCGACATGGGCGAGGGGTCGTACGTCACCTGCCTGTACGCGCTCTACGACTCCACCACCCAGAACTGCTCCATCGCCCGCGCCGGACACCCGCCCCCGGCCCTGGTGCACCCCGACGGCACCGTGCACTTCCCGGAACTGGCAACCGATCCGCCGCTCGGCGCGGCGGAGCCACCGTTCGAGACGGTCGAGTTGACCGTGCCCGACGGAAGCCTGCTCGTGCTCTACACCGACGGCCTCGTCGAGTCGTCGAAACGGGAGATCGACCAGGGCATGGCGGACCTGGCCCGGCTCCTGCGCACCGCCCACGAGGACGGCACCGGCGCGGATCTGGAGCGCCTCTGCGACACCCTCACCGCCGGGCTGCTTCCCGCCGAGCACCAGGCGGCCGACGACGCGGCGCTCCTCGTCGCCCGCCTCCACGCCCTGACAGAGGACAGGATGGCCTCCTGGCCGCTCGCCGAGGACCCGAAGGCGGCCGGCCTGGCCCGCCGCCACGTCCGCGAGCAACTCTCCGTCTGGGGCCTGGACGAACTGACCCCCATCACGGAACTGCTGGCCAGCGAAATGGTCGGCAACGTCGTACGCCATGCCAGGGGCCCGGTCAGCCTGCGGCTGCTGCACGGCGCCGAACTGGTCTGCGAGGTCTTCGACGGCAGCCTCACGATGCCCCGTATGCGCCGCGCCACGGACACCGACGAGGGCGGGCGCGGGCTACAGCTGATCACGGCACTCTCGCAACGCTGGGGCACCCGCTACACGGCGACCGGAAAATGCATCTGGACCGAACAGGCTCTCCACGGCCCGAACACTCGCGTGGACGAGTCGCCCGACGTCCTGGAGCTGCTGTTCCTGGGCACAGGCGGAATCGACGCGGACCTGGACGCGCTCGCCCTCGGGGACGAGGAGCAGTAGGGGCGGGTCGGATCCGAGTCGGGGCTGAGACGGGCCGAGGCGGCTGACGCGTCGGGGGCGTCGGGGGCGGGTCAGGGCTGAGTCAGGGGCGCCTCCGGGGGATCCCCTATGGATCGCTGGGGCTGTGGTCCGCACGCTTGGATAGTCGATATCGACTAATCGAATCTGACTATCTGCTATCTGCTTGCTGAGGAGGATCCAGATGTCCCGGATGGAGGACCCGACGCGGTCGGCACTTCTCTCCCCGCGGCGGTCGCGTCCGCCCATGGGAGGCCGAGCCGCACTGACCACGCTGTACTGCTACGCCGTACTCACCCTCGTCGCGGGCCTGTTACCACCGCTGGTGGAGGGCGCGCTCCGGCTGCCGGAAGCCCGTACGCCGGTGTGGATCACGTCCTCGGTGGCGTCCGGCGGGCTCGCGCTGCTGCTGACCCACCGCCGCCGCCCGTCCGGCCGCCCGTCCCGCCGCCTGGTGCTGTCCCTGGGGTGGCTGCTGGTCGTGCTCGCCACCGTGCAGGCGTTCGTCGTCGGGGACCTGCCTGCCCTGGCCGGGCTGTACGCCGTCGTGCCGGTGCTGGCCTCGCTGGCCGGGCGGCTCACCGGGCGGCCGAGGAAAGCCCTGGTGGTGGCGCACATCGTCGCCTCCGCCTGCTGGACCGGGGTCGCCCTCATGATGTCCGCGGTCGGCGTCTTCGCCCTCACCAGCGACGACGTCGAGCATGTCGCGGGCGCGTACGCGATCATGGAGACGTTCGACGTCGGTCTCCTGGCCTATCTGAACTTCGCCGCGACGATGTCCGGCCTCGGCGCCGCCATCACGTCCCAGTGGGGGGTGATCCGGTATCGCTGGGTCGCCGCGAAGTTCGTGCTCTCCGTGCTGATCCTGCTGCTGGCGTTCGGCTGGCTGCACGACACCCTGGAGACGGCAGCACAGCAGGCCGAACGGCTGGCCGAGTCCGGCGGCCCGGCCGAACAACTCGGCACCACACCGGCCCTGGTGGCCGCCGGCTTCGGATTCGCCTTCCTGCAACTGCTCCTGGCCACCCTGCTCGCGCTGTACAAGCCGGGCGGCCGGACCAGGAGGGGCCGCCGCCTCCTGGCCGCCCAACGGGGAACACGGTCACGGGAGACTCCGGTCACCGTGGCCGACGTACGCGAAGTGGCCCACGACGTCCGCGCGTTGACCCTTCGCCCCGTCGAGGGGGAGCGACTGCCGCGTTGGGAGCCGGGCGCGCACATCGACGTGGTACTGCCGTCGGGGAGGGTGCGCCAGTACTCGCTCTACGGTGACCCTGGCGCCGGAGGTGACACGGGCGATCCGGACGATGCCGGCGCGTACCGGATCGCCGTACTGCGCGAGGAGGACGGGCGCGGCGGTTCGGCCGAGGTCCACGGGCTGGCGGCCGGCGCGCGCCTCGCGATCCGCGGCCCCCGCAACCACTTCCCCCTGGTGGACGCCCCGGCCCACCTCTTCGTCGCCGGCGGCATCGGCATCGTCCCCTTCCTGCCCATGCTGCACCGACTGGACGCGGCGGGCGCCGACTGGCGGCTCGTGTACCGAGGGCGGTCACTGGACCGGATGGCCTTCACCGACGCGCTCGCCCGGCAGTACGGCGGCCGTGTCACGCTGCTGCCGTCCGACACCCACGCCCGCCCTGACCTGCCCGCCCTCCTGCGGGACACCCCCGTGGGCGTCGCCGTCTACTGCTGCGGGCCGGAGAGGCTCGTCGAGGCGGTGGCGGAGGCCATGTCCGTCGCAGGCCCGCACGGCACGCTCCGCATCGAGCGGTTCGCCGCCGTGGAACGCCCGGACGGCACGGCCGACAGGCCCTTCGAGGCCGAACTCGCCCGCAGCGGACGGGTCGTTCGCGTACCCGCCGGACGCAGCCTGCTCAGCGCCATTCAGGACGTCGATCCCACCGTCGACCGCTCGTGCGAGGACGGAATCTGCGGCAGCTGCGCGACGCGGGTACTCGACGGTGTGCCCGACCACCGCGACGACATCCTGCAGGCCGACGAGCGGGAGCGGGCCGACGTCATCTACCCGTGCGTCTCCCGCTCCAGCAGCGACCGCATCGTGCTGGACGCCTGACACGGACAGCTCGAGGGGGCCTCCCGGTTCGGCCTGCCCCTGCCGCCGGGCGGGTGATTCAATCGGATCCTCCGCAGCGGACCACGGGGGCGACGACGGGAGGGCCATGGACCGGGAACGCCGCAAGGTGAGCAACCCGCTCGCGCTCGCCGTGCTGGCCTTCCTGGTCCAGCGGCCGATGCATCCCTACGAGATCGGCAGGCTCCTGAAGGAGCGGAACCTCCAGCAGAGCATCAAGTACCGCAACAGCTCGCTCTACATGGTCGTCGAGCAGCTGCACAGGGACGGATACGTCACCCCGCAGGACACCTCCCGCGAAGGCCGCCGCCCCGAGCGCACCACCTACGCCCTCACCCAGGACGGAAGGGCCGAACTCCGCGCCCGCATGCGTGAGCTCGTCTCCACGCCGGTCAAGGAGTACCCCGGGTTCCAGGCCGCGCTGTCGCTCATCGTGGTGCTGTCTCCCGGCGAGGTGCCGGGCCTGCTCGACCGGCGTCGCCACATGCTGACCGAACGGGCCGGGGAGATCCGCACCAGGCTCGACGCCGCCCCCGCCAAGGGCGTGGACCGGGTCTTCGTCATCGAGCACGAGTATGAACTGGCGCTGGTCGAAGCCGAGCTGACCTTCGTCGGGCGACTCGCCGACCTGATCAAGGAGGACCCCGAGGGTTTCAGCACCTTCTGGCACGGCCTCCACCGGACGGACCGGCCCACGGACGAGCCCACGCCCCGGCACTGACGCCCACGCCGCGGCGCTGCCGTCCCCGCCGCTCGTCGCACATACGAACGATGCCCACGAGCCTCAGCGAGAGACATCACGCGCAGGATGCCACCATGGACGTGATGGACATGAGGGACATGTGTGACCAGCCGACCCTCGACCTGCGGCACAAGCGGCTCGAACGGGTCCCCGACTGAAGGACGCCCTCCATGCCGGAGCTGCCAGACGTCGAGGGGTTCCGGAAGGTGCTCAAGTCCTGCGCGAAGGGCAGGGTCGTCCAACGCGTCGACGTGCGCGACACGGGCGTACTGCACGGCATGAGCACGCGGCGGCTGCGCGACGCGCTGGTGGGCCGGCGTTTCACCGAACCGGAGCGGCACGGGAAGTGGCTGCTCGCCCGCACGGGCGGGCCCACGCTCCTGCTGCACTTCGGGATGACCGGTCAGCTGGCCTGCGCCCGTCCCGACGACGTGGTCGAGGCCCACAACCGCGTCCTGTTCACCCTGGGCGGCGGGCGTCAGCTCCGCTACCGCGACCAGCGCAAGCTCCAGGGCCTCTGGCTGGCCGACGACGACTTCGAGGCCGCACGGCTGCTGGCGGGCCAGGGCCCCGATGCGTTGGCGGTGGACCGTGCGGAGTTCGAGGCCGCGCTCTCCTCACACCGCGGCAGGGTCAAGACAGTCCTCACCGACCAGAGCGTCCTGGCCGGACTCGGCAACCTGCTGGCCGACGAGGTTCTGTGGCGCGCGAGACTGCGGCCCACCGTCCGGGCGAGCGATCTCACCGAGGCCGACCGCCGCCGCCTGTACACGGGGATGCGCCGCACCCTGCGCTCGGCGGTCACCGCCGGCTGCGTCCCGCCGCGGGACTCCTGGCTCACCGGTCACCGCGACGACCCCGCCCCGGCCTGCCCACGCTGCCGCACCCTCCTGCGCCGGTCCCGTATGGCGGGCCGCAGCACGGTGTGGTGCCCGCGGTGCCAGCCGGACGGGTCCTGAGCCCCGGGCAGATCTCCGGGAGGTACTCCGGAGGTACTCCGGGAGGTACACCGGGAGCAAGGCACGGACACCGGCCCGGACCGGCCGTAGCGGTTGCGACGCCCGACCTCACGCCCAAGCATGGGCTGAGGAGTTCCGCACCACCGCCCTGGGAGCGACATGGAGTTGCGCGCGGACCGGCGGCCTCGCGACCTGTGCCGAACACGGTGCCCGGACCCGGCATGACCGGAGGCGAAATGACCCGAGGCGACATGACCGGTGCCGACCGGCCGCTGCGCTGTCTGGTCACCGGTGCCACCGGGTACCTGGGCGGCAGGCTGGTGCCGGAACTGCTGGCCGCGGGACACTCCGTGCGCTGCCTGGCCCGCTCGCCGGGCAGACTGCGGGACCATCCGTGGGCCGGGCGGGCGGAGGCCGTGCGCGGGGACGTGACGGACGAGGCGTCCGTGCGCGCGGCGATGGAGGGGATGGACGTCGCGTACTACCTGGTGCACGCGCTGAGCACCGGGCGGGGCTTTGAGGAGACCGACCGGCGCGCGGCCAGGATCTTCGGTGAGCAGGCGCGCGCCGCCGGAATCCGGCGGATCGTCTATCTGGGCGGGCTGACCCCTGCCGGAGTGCCCGAGCACGCGCTGTCGCCCCATCTGCGTTCGCGCGCCGAAGTGGGCCGCATCCTCCTGGCCTCGGGGGTGCCCACCGCCGTACTGCGGGCAGCCGTGATCATCGGGTCGGGTTCGGCCTCGTTCGAGATGCTGCGCCACCTGACCGAGCGGCTCCCCGTGATGGTGACCCCGAGCTGGGTGCGCACCCGCATCCAGCCGATCGCCGTCCGCGACGTGCTCCGTCTGCTCGTGGGGTGCGCGCGGCTGCCGGACGACGTGAACCGCGCCTACGACATCGGCGGGCCGGACGTCGTCACGTACCAGGACATGATGCGGCGGTACGCGGCCGTCGCCGGCCTGCCGAAACGTGTCATCCTTCCCGTGCCGCTGCTCACCCCCCGGCTGTCCAGCCTCTGGGTCGGTCTGGTCACCCCGGTGCCGGGCGCCCTGGCACGTCCGCTGGTCGAGTCACTGAAGTACGAGGTGATCTGCGCCGAGCGGGACATCGTCCGCCATGTGCCGGACCCGCCGGAGGGACCGGTCGCCCTCGACCGGGCGATCCGGCTGGCTCTCCGGCGCGTCCAGGACGCGGACGTCGCCACCAGGTGGTCATCGGCCTCGGCTCCCCGCGCCCCCAGCGATCCGCTGCCGACCGACCCCGACTGGGCCGGCGGAACCCTCTACACCGATCACCGTGAACGCACGGTCGCGGCGTCGCCGGGGGCTCTGTGGCGGGTGGTGGAGGGGATCGGCGGCGAGAACGGCTGGTACTCCTCGCCGCTGGCCTGGTCCCTGAGGGGCTGGCTGGACACGCTGGTGGGCGGTGTGGGCCTGCGCAGGGGCCGCCGGGACGCGAACCGGCTGCGGATCGGCGACAGCCTGGACTTCTGGCGCGTGGAGGAGATCGAGCCGGGCCGGCTGCTCCGGCTGCGCGCGGAGATGCGGCTGCCCGGCCTGGCCTGGCTGGAGATGACCGTCGACTCGGACCGGCGGGGGCGCACGGTGTACCGGCAGCGGGCCCTGTTCCATCCGCACGGGCTTGCCGGGCACGCCTACTGGTGGGGCGTGGCTCCCTTCCACGCCGCGGTGTTCGGCGGCATGGCCCGCAACATCGCCGTCGCGGCGGAGTCGGCCTCCCCCGAACCGGCCGCCACACCGGGTGCCCGCTGAGGGGGCGGGGAAGCGTGCGCGTCTCGGTAGCCCTGTTCACCGCGGACCTGCGGGTCCACGACAACCCGGTCCTGTGCGCCGCCCTGAAGGACGCCGAACGCGTGGTCCCGCTCTTCGTCGTCGACACCGGTATCCGCCGCACCGGCTTCGTCGTACCCAACCGGGCGGCGTTCCTCGCCGACAGCCTGGCCGACCTCGACGCGGCCCTGCGTGCCCGGGGCGGCCGACTGGTGGTGCGCGAGGGCGACGTGGTCGAGGAGACCTGCCGCGTGGCGGCCCGGACCGGGGCCGCGACGGTGCACATCGCGGGCGGGGTCAGCCGTTACGCGACCCGGCGCGAGAACCGCCTGCGTGCGGAACTGTCGGGCGCAGGACGCGAACTGCGCGTCCACGACGCTTCGCTCACCACCGTCCCACCGGGGGCGCTCACACCTGCCGGCAAGGACCACTTCGCGGTCTTCACCCCGTACTTCCGCCGCTGGGAGACCTTCTCCGTACGCCGCGTCCTGCCGGCACCGGACGCGGTACGGGTACCGGACATACGTTCGGCCGGTCTACCTCGCGCACAATCCCTCGCACCGGGCCCCACGTCGCCCGCTCTCCCCGCCGGCGGGGAATCCGAAGCCCGCCGCACGCTGCGGTCGTGGCTGGCGGGCCCGCTGGCCGCGTACGAGGACCGGCACGACGACCTGGCCGCCGACGCGACCTCCCGGCTCTCCCCGTACCTGCACTTCGGCTGCCTCTCACCGACCGAACTGCTGCACCGGGCCCGCGCACAGGACAACCCCGGAGCGCACGCCTTCGTCCGCCAACTGGCCTGGCGGGACTTCCACCACCAGGTCCTGGCGGCCCGCCCCGACGCGGCCGACCACGACTACCGCCCCCGCCACGACCGCTGGCGCCACGCCACGAAGGACATCAAGGCCTGGCAGGAGGGCCGCACTGGCTACCCCGTCGTCGACGCGGCCATGCGGCAACTGCGCCACGAGGGCTGGATGCCGGGCCGCGCCCGCCTGCTCGCGGCAAGCTTCCTCACCAAGACGCTGTACGTGGACTGGCGGGTGGGAGCCCGCCACTTCCTGGACCTCCTCGTGGACGGCGACATCGCGAACAACCAGCTCAACTGGCAATGGGTGGCCGGCACCGGCACGGACACCCGCCCGGGCCGCGTCCTCAACCCACTGACCCAGGCACGCCGCTTCGACCCCCACGACGAGTACGTACACCGCTGGCTACCCGAACTCCGCCCCGTCGACGCCCCCCACTCCGGCGGGGACTACCCCGCCCCGATCGTGGACCTGGCATCGGCCACCGCCCGCTTCACCTCAGCCAGGCAAACGGCGACCTCCTGAGGCCTGTTGAGCGCTGTTGAGCCCTATTGAGCCCTGTTGAGGCGCATCCCGCCGCGGAGCGCCCCGTACTCCCCCGGAAGGAGCCCGCTCACTACCACTTCATGGCCTTGCATACACAATTGGTCGCTATCTGCAATGAGATCGCCGCTGTACGAACGCGAAAACACCAGAGGCCCCGGATTCTCTCCGGAGCCTCTGGCCTGTGTGCACTCGGCAGGATTCGAACCTGCAACCTTCTGATCCGTAGGATCGGGCAGGCGGTTGGGCGGGGGCTCCGCCTTCCTCCCGGCTGATCGCTGATGGCCGTGATCGACGGTCCCTGTGTGCCGTCGTTGCCGTGCACCCGTCGTCGTCGCTTCGCTCCTCCGGGCAGGAGCACGGGCATGAGGTCAGAACACATCGTGGCTGGGGCGGTCGGCCCCGCGAACCGCGTGCCTCACTGACCGCCGCATGATGAACCGCAGCGAGGCCGAACCATGCCGAAACCCTGAGAGCCCACCCGATACAAGAGCCGGATCACTCACCTGCCTGCCAACGCCCAGACAAGCCAAACGGTCCGACGGGCGAACCGCCGGACCGCCGGACCGCTATGAAAGATCAATCACCGAAGGTGACGATGTAGACGGGGCTGTTAGTGCTGCCCTCGTTGTGCACTACCGGACAGGACGTCTTCTGCTGGCTGTGCTGGGTCTTGACCTGAATTCCGCAGAAGGGCGAATCGTCCCAGTTGAGCGTCTGGATGTTGCTGAGCACGGGGATGTTGTCCCCCCCGCCACTGGGGGCAGCGCTGGCCCCGCCGATGCCAGCGAGAAGGATTCCGCAGGTGGCTACGGCCACCCCTGCAATCTTCTGGACGGTCCTCATATGTTCTCCTCCGCTGCTGTGCCCCGAATCGGGCAGATACCTGGAGAGCTATGCACAAAAGGGATCAGAGCGTAACGTCATTCATCTTTTGATCACTCCTACGGCCGCACAAATCACGAAGCTGCTGGACGAACTGAGCGGGCAAGAGGACTCGTTGGTCAACGTTCGAACTGGCCGCAAATGCCCGCAGCTTCCCAAGCTGATGACCCTGAACACCTGCGAGCCGCCCGCGCATAGTTGGGCCATTACTACCCGGAGGCACAGCCGCAGCGATCACCCATCGCAGCAGCGCAACACGGCATCGGGCGTCGCGGTCCCTAAAGTGACCTCATGACAGAGAGTGACACGACATGCACGCAAGGTCATGAAGGGGATGTGATCGGACTTCTTCTGGAGGAGTACAAGGCGCTCCGCAGCGAGGTCAACCAGCGTGTAGCGGAACGCGTGACGGCAACCGCTGCTGCAGGAGCGGTCGCCGTCATCCTGACAGCGACTGGCGGCTTCTCCACTGGTAGACCGCACGTGTATGCAGCTATTACCCTCGTGGTTTTCGTGGCCGCCTGGGCTCTCTGGGGTCTCCATCGCACGATGGAAATCGGCGCTCATTTAGTACGAGTGAAAGATCGAGTCAACGCGCTAGCGGCAAGGGCGTACGGCGCCCCAAGTGTCTTCACATGGGAAGCCCGGATGGCCGCGAAACGACATCATAGAACTCGCCGCTGGCGTTGGCTTCTCAGCCGTCACTGATGAGCCCGGCGTGGCCCGTCAGCACCCATTCGAGGAACCGGTATCCGACCTTGATCCGCCGCATAGGTGGACAGCTGCCCATGAACGCCGGCGAACTGCCCTGTACGCGCAACACCGAAGCACCACGAACGGTCAAGGTTAAATCCTCGTCGCCTGCTCCATAGCAGTCAACGATGGCTTGACCACCGAGGCGCCGTCATCGCGCCCCCTGGAGAACGAAGGCGACATCGCCGGAGGCCCGCTCGAACGATTGACGCAGGCGATACGTAGCCAACACGCCGATTGCCCACATCAGAGCAAAGCCCAACATTAGAGCCCACTCGGGTTGCTTTGTCCACCAGTTGTACGCTGCGGATAGTGCCGCGGCGGCGAGGCTCAGTATCGCTACGCCTTCGAAAGTCAGCCGCGTAGGTTGGATCACCGTCCAACCTGTGACGTGAGACCAGCGACGATCCCTAACGTCAGAGTATGTTTCTTTTTTCCAGTGATCCCATTCAAGCCCACCCTGCAATCACACTAAAAGGGATTCTCGAATACATTTATGGATAAGCTTGATATGGAAATCGTGAAGTATATAGCGACAGCCGAGCAAGTAAGATGACAGCGGAATGATCAGAAGAAGGGCGAGGTTCGAGACCCTGGAGGGACTCTCGACCTCCAAATCTGCGCGCGATGAACATCGCCCCTCAGGCCCGAGGCTGTCAGGAGATTCCGCCATTGTTCGATGGTGCGTCAGGAGCGCGAAGACCGCCACTCCGCTGGCTGGCCGACGTCCGCTCCTACCGCTCCGAAGACGAACCCTCCGGACGCCTGCTGACCACCTGCGGCAACCGCCGTTCCTCCCGTGCCCCGCCTGTTCCCGCGTCCAACACGCTGACACCTACCACCTCATCAAGGCCGGACTGTCCGGTGGCAAGAACGTCGCCGAGACAGTCCGTGACCACCCCCGCGCGTTCGTCACCCTCACCGCCCCCTCGTTCGGTCCCGTCCACAACTGCAAGACCGATCACGCGGGCAAGCCCCGCCCCTGCTGCTGCGGCACCCACCATGCCGAGGACGACCCGGCGTTGGGCACCCCTCTGGACCCGGCCACGTACGACTGCACGGGCGCCGTGCTGTGGAACCCGCACGCCGGGCAGTTGTAGGCACGCTTCACCACCTACCTGCGCCGCGCCCTGGCCGAACACCTCGGCATGACGCAGAAGACGCTGAACGCATCCCTGCGCGTCTCGTTCGCCAAGGTCGCCGAGTATCAAAAGCGCGTGCCTGGTCCACTTCCACGCCGTGATCCGCTTCGACGGACCCGACGGCCACACCACCCCGCCCCCGCCCTGGGCCACCTTCGACGCCCTCCGCGTCGCCGTGGGCCTGGCGGTCAAGCGTGCCCGGCTCACCGTCGATTCCGACGCCACCGGAGAACGCGTCATCGGTGACGGCAATGATCCGGACGATGACGACGGCGCGGCCGGTGTCCTCGTAGCCGTCTGATCCGCCCCCGAATGCGGTTGCCGTCAAACACTGCCGTCAAGGCAAAAGCCAGAGGCCCTGCGGATCACTCCACAGGGCCTCTGGTCTGCTGTGCACTCGGCAGGATTCGAACCTGCAACCTTCTGATCCGTAGTCAGATGCTCTATCCGTTAAGCTACGAGTGCTTGTGTGTTCTGTTGTGTTGACTCTTCCTTCCGGGCTTTTCGGCCCGGTCGGCGTTGCGGGAACAACATTACATGACTGGCAGCGTGAGGCGAAATCCGTTTGCCGCACCTGACCTGACCTGCGAAAACGACCCATGGTGGGCCTCGTACGCGCCCCGGATACGACCCCCGGAACGGCCGAAGCCCCGGTCGTCGGAGACCGGGGCTTCGGGAGCAGGTGCGGAGGCGGAGGGATTTGAACCCTCGATGGGCTTTAAGGCCCAAACCGCATTAGCAGTGCGGCGCCATAGACCGGACTAGGCGACGCCTCCATCACAGCCGCCCGCGCGAGCGCGAGTGGTGTGTGCAGATGATGACACAGCCGAGCGGGGTGTCACCAATCGCCCCCCACGGTACTAGGCGGAGAGGCCGCAGGGCAAAGCCGTATGGCGGTCCGATGGCTCGGGGTTTTCGTCGCGGATGATCTCCCGGGCTTTGCCGGGCCCCGAGTGCCTGAGGGGCCCGGCAAGGCCCGGGGCCCGGAAGCAGGGAAGCCCTGAAGCCGAGAGGCCGGGAAGCCGGTGGCGCAACCGCGCGCGTCCGTCGGCGTTAGGCAGGTCATGGTGCGCCCCTCTTTCTCTCCTCCCCGTCGCCCCGCCGCCCTCCGCCGGTTCCTCCTCGGAGCCGCCGCCCTCGGAGCGATCACCGGTCTGACCTCCATGCCCCCGGCGGCGTACGCCGAGAGCGGTGGGCCGAGGCCGCTGCCGGCACCGGTACCGGCGCCCGTACCCCCACCGGCTCCCGGAGATCGGCTGACCGTCACGGTCGAGGGCTCCGGCGGTGCCGCCGACGGGACGTACAAGCTGGAGTGCCACCCGGACGGTGGGAGTCATCCGGACGCCCGGGGCGCCTGCGGGAAGCTCGACGGGAGCACGACCTGGGGACGGGACCCCTTCGCCCCCGTGGCGCCCGGCACCGTGTGCACGATGCAGTACGGCGGTCCGGCCACCGCCCGCGTCACCGGCACCTGGGCCGGCCGTCCCGTCGACTCCCGCTTCGACCGCGGGAACGGCTGCGAGATCGCCCGGTGGGACGCGCTCGTCCCGGTGCTTCCCGACGTCAGCCGCGGCAAGTAACGGAGAGGCGGTCCGGGGAGCCACGCAAAAGGGGCGGAAGCGGAGTACGGCAAACGGTGGGGTACGGCAAGGGGTCGAGTACGGAGTCGAGTAGTCGAGTACGGAAAGGTCGGCCACCGAGCCGTCTTGCGCCGTACATCTGTGCGGTCAGCCACCCCGTGCTCCGGCTTCGCGAAACGGATCATCGTGCCCCGCAGGGCGAAACGCACGGTCACAGGTCCGCCGCAGATCCCCATAAAGATCCACGTGCGACCTCCCTCTCATCCGGCGTCGCGAGCGCAACCACTGCCCGTAGACTCCCTCGCGTGACACGCTGCGAGCCGGTTGGCAAGATGGCCCGGGCAGTCGGCAAGATGCGGTAACAGGGAGGAAGCGTCTCGTGAGCAGCAGGCCATCCCGAGGCGCTGCTCGCCTCGCAGCCATACTCGACGCGCTTCCTGATGCGTTGCTACTGGTCAACGCCAACGGGACCGTCGTCAACGCGAACACCATCGCCCTGGAGGCCTTCGAAGCCCCGGGGACCGCCTTGGTGGGGCGCGGGCTGCTCGATCTGCTGCCCGAGTTCGACTCCCGGCTCATCCCCGGGTCCATGCGGCGCCCCGACTCCATCGACCCGCACGGACGCACCAAGCCGACCCGGATGATCGCGCGGAGGACCGACGGGAGCGAGTTCCCGGTCGAGGTCACGAGCGCGAACCTGGAGAACGGCCAGCAGGCGTACGACGGTTACGGCTACACCGGTGACGAGCTGCTCATGCTCGTCGTGCGCGACCTGTCCGGCACGCTCGACACCGAGGCCGAACTCGCGCGTGCGCAACGGCAGACCGAGATGATCCTGCGGGCCGCCTCCGAGGGAGTGGTGGGGACGGACACGGACGGGCGCATCGTGCTCGTCAATCCGGCCGCCGCTCAGATACTGGGCTACAGGGCCAGTGACCTCGGTGGGCGGGAGCTGCACACCCTCGTACTGCACTCCCGTGAGGACGGCTCCCCCTTCCCGTACGCGGAGTCGCCCCTCGCCGACACCCTGCGCTCGGGGCGCAAGCACCGGGTGCGCGGGCAGGTGCTGTGGTCGAAGAGCGGCAACAAGGTGCCGGTCGACCTGACCACCGCGCCCGTGCGCGACGGTGACCAGCTCGTCGGCGCCGTCATGACCTTCACCGACCGGCGGCCGTACGACGCGCTCGCCGAGGAGAAGCAGAGCGAGACCGCGAAGCACGCGGAGGAGCTCGAGAAGCTCTCCGCCGAGCACGCCGAAGAGCTCGGGAAACTTCGCGAGGAGCACGCCGGCGAGCTCGACGAACTGAACGAGCGGCACGCCGAGGAAGTCGCCGCCGGGGACGAGCGGTACGCGGCGCTCGGCGAGCGCGAGAAGGATCGGTACGAGGCGCTCGCCGCGCGGCACGATCAGCTCCTCGCCGTGCTCGGGCACTCCCTGCGCGGCCCGCTCGAACAGCTCCGCGGCGAACTCGGCAAGCTCGCCGCCGACGACGCCGGCCAGCTCTGGCCCGAGGCCAACCAGGTCCTCCACCATCTGGCGGCCGGGTACTCGCGCATCACCACGCTCGTCGACAACGTCCTCGGCTACCAGCACCTCGACTCGGGCGACGACGATCTCGTACGGACCGCGGTGATGCTCGACGCCGTCGTCGCGGCCGGTGTCGACGGGGCCGTCGAGCTGATCGGCCCCGGGCGGGTGCAGTTCGCCGTGCACGCGCCGCCCATCGAGGCCGAGGTGGACCAGCGGCGGCTCGCGGTCGCGCTCGCGCACCTCATCGCGGACGTCGCCGGGGTCGACGCGACGGGCAACTCGCCCGTCGCGACCGGCGGCTACATGGACAACACGGTGGTCGTGGCCGCCGCGCAGCGCGGCGAGGTCGTCCGCATCGAGGTGCGCGGGCCGTATGCCGGGGGAGACCCGGTGCACCAGCCGATCGTCGGCGGGATCGTGCGGGCGCACGGCGGTGTGCTGCAGACGCACGAGGTGCCGGGCATGAGCGGCAGCGCGTATGTGCTTGAGGTGCCGATCGGTGGCGGTGCCGGGGCGGTTCCGGCTCAGCAGCAGCCCGCGGCCGACACCGCTGCGGCCGGCGAGGAAACCGGTACCGACAGTGTCGGTACCGAGGTCGCAGTGCCGCAGCAGGCTGCGGGAAGTGCTTCGGAAAACGCCTCCGGGCGCGGGCGGCGGCGGGCACATCGGTCGTCGGTGGACGCGTTCCTGGAGAGCGAGGAGCCCGAGGCGGAGGCCGCCGCGCCCACCGGGCGGCGGAGGCGGCGAGCGGAGTCCGCGGACGGTGGACCCGAGCCGGTTCCGGCGCCGGGCGAGGGGAACGAGGAGGAGTCCGCCGACCCCAGTGCCGGGTCCGGTGGTACGGGACGGCGGCGTGGGCGGCCCAGTCCCGCGGAGAGCAGCGCGCAGGGGGTCTCAGAGGGCGCGGTCGTCACGGCCGCCGAGCATGCGGCGGGCGCCGCGGCCACCGGGCTGGGGCAGACGGTGCCGCCGCAGGGCGTGCCCGCACCCGCCGGGCGGCGGGCTCGCCGGGACACCGAGCAGCACGCCCTGCCGCCGGCGCTGCCCGCGGCCCCGAGCGCGCCGGGCCCCTCCGGTGCGGGCGCTGCCGATGGACAGCCCCAGCCGACCGGGCGCCGTCGCCGGGCCCTCGCCAAGGCGGAGGAGCGCGCCGCCACGCAGGCGGCCCCGGGCCGCGCCGTTTTCGCGCTGCCGCCCGCCGCGGCCGACCGGACACCCGAGTACGAGGCGGCGCACGGCGCTGCCGCCGCCGCGGCTGCTGCTGGGCTGGTGAGTGGTGCCGGTGGTACCGCGGCTCCCCTGCCCCCTGGAGTTCCCGTGGCTCCGGCCCCCCAGGCTGCGAGGCAGGTTCTCGCCCTGGGGCCCGGAGTGGGTGCCGGTCAGGCGGCCGAAGTGCCGGGTGCGCCTGGTGCTGGCATGCCGGGTGCCGGTATGACCGGTGGCGCGCCCGGTGCAGGTGTGCCGGGCGGTGTGCCCGGTGCCGGTGTGCCCGGTGAGGGTTTGCCGGGTGGGGATCAGGCCGGTGACGGGCGCCATGACGCGGCGCCGCATGATCCGTCCGACGACCACACCCCGCCGCAGCCGCACCCGTTGCCCGCACCGACAGGCCGTCGCCGGGGCCGCCGCGCTCCGGAGCAGGGCGAGACGGCACTCGCGCCCGCACAGGGCGTCCCGGCGCAGCTTCCCCCCGCACAGGGCGCCGTGCCGGAGCAGGCCGCTGCCATTGCCGGTCAGGGGATGCAGGCTCCAACGGGAGGCGAACAAGCCGTCCCCGCTCAGGGAGTTGCAGTGCAGCAGCCCGTGCCCCCGCAGGGAGCGTCGGCTCCGGCCGCGCAGCCCGTGCCCGCGCGTGGAGTGCCCGTGCCCGCCCAACAGGCCGTGCCCGCACAGGGAGTTCCGGGTCGTGCGCAGCCTGTCCCCGCCCAAGGAATCCCCGGCGGGGCGCAACCGGTGCCTGCCCAAGGGGTCCCTGGCTCACCTCAGCCCGTACCCGCCCAGGGGGTCCCCGGCGCCGCCGCCGGTCAGCCCGTGCCCGCGCAGGGTGTTCCGGGTGTGACCGTCCCCGCCCAGCTCCCGCTCCAGATCGGCCCCAACCCGGCCGTCCCCGCGCAGGGTGCCCCCGGCGCACCCGCTCCGGGGCAGCCCGTGCCGGCGCAGCCCGCTCGGGGGCAGCAGTCCGCGCAGGCGGCGCCCCTGGGCATCCCCGTACAGGCTGGTCCTCAGCCCTGGTCCGGGGCAGATGACACCTCCGGTGCCGGTATGCCCGCCCTGGCCGCCCATCCCGTACAACCCGGCGCTCCCACACAAGCCGCGTCTCCCGCTCCGGCGGAGCAGACCACGCCGTCCGGCTCGGCACCCGGCACCCCGCTCCCGCCCGAGCAGCCGCAACAGCCCGCACAGGCGCAAACCCAGGCGGCACCCCAGGCGCAAGCCCAGGCACGGACCGCGCAGCCGCTGCCCGCCGAGGCCGCTGCCCCGGTCGACCCCAACTCGACCCAGGGGCGGGCGATCAGCGTGCGCACGCTCGGCCAAGGCGTACCGTTCGCCCGTCAGCCCCAGCCCGGCGCCGCCCCCACTCCGGCCTCGCACCAGAGCAACGGTTCCGGCACCAACGTCTCCGGCCGCCGCCGCAAGCTGGGCACACCGCCCGAGCCCCCCGGGCACCCGGAGGCGGGCGCTCGCCCCCACCCGCAGCCGGGGCAGGCACCGGCCCAGGCCCCGGCCCCTGCCGCGCAGGCACCCGTACCGGCGCAGCCGTCTCTGGCCGGACAGGTCCCGCTCCCCGCGCAGCCCTCGCTCGCCGGCCAGTCGCGCCTGGCCGGTGTCACCGACGGCGCCGGGCGCTCGTATGCCATAGGGGCACCCGACGAGAACGCCGACGAAGGTCCCGAGCCGCTCGACGGCCCCGGTGGCGCGGTCGAGGTCTCCGATCAGCCGCAACCGCGGCCGATGGACGACGAGCTCCCCCCGGAGCCGCTCGACAACCCGCGCCGCCTCCTCGTGTGGCCCGCACCCGACGTCACCACGCACCAGGCGCTGAGCGACCGCGGCTACCGGCCCGTCATCGTGAACTCGCGCGAGGAGGTCGACGCGCAGATCGCCGCCTTCCCTGCCGCCCTGTTCGTCGACCCGCTCACCGGCCCCATCACGCGTACGGCCCTGCAGTCGCTGCGTCAGGCAGCCGTCGCCGCCGAGGTGCCGGTGCTCGTGACGGCAGGCCTCGGGCAGGCGTCGCGAGACGCGGCGTACGGCGCCGATCCAGCCGTACTCCTGAAGGCCCTCGCGCCACGCGACTCCGAGCAGCATCCGCCACGCGTCCTGCTCATCGAGCAACACGCGGAGATCGCGCTGGCGCTGACCGCGACGCTGGAGCGCCGTGGCATGCAGGTTGCGCGGGCGGCGGCCGACGCGGACGCGGTCACACTCGCCGCGCAGATGCGGCCGAACCTCGTGGTGATGGACCTGTTGCAGGTACGCCGCCGCCATGCCGGAATCGTCGACTGGCTGCGCGCGAACGGCCAGTTGAACCGCACTCCGCTCGTCGTCTACACCGCCGCCGTCGACCAGGCCGAACTCCCGCGTCTGGCCTCGGGGGAGACGGTCCTGTTCCTCGCGGAACGCTCGACGAGCCCCGAGGTACAGGACCGGATCGTGGACCTGCTGGCCCGTATCGGCACGAACTGATCGCGAACCGGGCCCGACCGTATGTGGCTGGGGCGCTGTTTCACGTGAAACAGCGCCCCAGCCACATACTCGGCAGAATTCGTTCGACGCGTCAGATCCGCGTGACGTCCAGATCCCCCTCGGCGTACCGACGGCGCAGCACCTTCTTGTCGAACTTGCCCACGCTGGTCTTCGGCACCGACTCGATGATCGTCCAACGCTCGGGGAGCTGCCACTTGGCGATCCTGCCCTCATCGGCGAGGAAGGACCGGAGGACCGCGAAGTCGGCGGTGGCGCCGTCCTTCAACACGACCGTGGCGAGGGGGCGTTCGCCCCACTTGTCATCCGGTACGGCGACGACGGCGGCCTCGGCGACGTCCGGGTGGGCCATCAGGGCGTTCTCCAGCTCGACGGACGAGATCCACTCGCCGCCCGACTTGATGACGTCCTTGGCGCGGTCGGTGAGGGTAAGGAAGCCGTCCGGGGTGATGGTGCCGACGTCACCGGTCTTGAGCCAGCCGTCCTCGCTGAACTTGTCGGCTGGACGCAGGGGTTGGGCACCCTCGCCGCCGTAGTACGCGCCCGCGATCCACGGCCCGCGTACCTCCAGCTCACCCGCCGACTCCCCGTCCCAGGGCAGTCGCTCGCCGCCGGGTCCGGTGAGCCGGGCCTCGACGCCGGCAGGGAAACGGCCCTGGGTGAGCCGGTACTCGAATTCCTGCTCGGTGCCGACGACATGGGCGGGCGGACGCGCCACCGTGCCGAGCGGCGAGGTCTCCGTCATGCCCCACGCGTGGCAGACACGCATACCCAGCTTGTCGAACGCCTCCATCAGCGAGGGGGGACAGGCGGAGCCGCCGATGGTGACCTGGGTGAGCGAACCGACGTCACGGGGGCGCTCGCCGAGCTCGGCGAGCAGTCCCTGCCAGATGGTCGGGACGGCCGCAGCATGCGTGGGCTGCTCCTTCTCGATCATCGCGGCGAGCGGTCCAGGCTGCAGAAACCGGTCCGGCATCAGCATGTTCACGCCGGTCATGAACGTGGCGTGCGGCAGCCCCCAGGCGTTCACGTGGAACTGGGGAACCACGACGAGGGACGTGTCCTGATCAGTCAGGCCCATGGACTGGGCCATGTTGACCTGCATGGAATGCAGGTAGATCGACCTGTGGGAGTAGACCACGCCCTTGGGGTCGCCCGTCGTGCCGGAGGTGTAGCACATGGCCGCGGCACTGCGCTCGTCCAACTCCGGCCAGTCGTACGTCGTCGGCTTGCCGGCCACGAGCTCCTCGTACTCATGCACCCGCGGGGTCACCCCGGCCAACAGCGAACGGTCACCCGGCCCGGAGACGACGACGTGCTCGACCGACGTGAGGTGCGGGAGCAGCGGTGCGAGGAGGGGGAGCAGCGAACCGTTCGCGATGACCACGCGGTCGGCGGCGTGGTTGACGATCCACGCGAGCTGCTCGGGCGGCAGGCGGAGGTTGAGTGTGTGCAGCACGGCGCCCATGGAGGGAATCGCGAAGTACGCCTCGACGTGCTCGGCGTTGTTCCACATGAGCGTGGCCACACGGTCGTCGCCCTCGACCCCGAGGTCGTCCCGCAGGGCGTGCGCCAACTGCGCCGCGCGTGCCCCGATCTCGGCAAAGGAACGGCGCTGCGGTTCGCTCTCCCCGGTCCATGTGATCACCTGCGATGTCCCGTGCAGGGCCGATCCATGACTCAGGATCCTGGAGATCAGCAGCGGTACGTCCTGCATCGTGCTCAGCACCGGGGGGCCTCCTCATTGAAGCGGCTACGCGAGGTAGATGTCCCGCGATTGTGCTGGCGTACCACGCAGTATGTCACTAGGCGACGGAGGATTGGTCCGGCCGTGTCGGGGCTTGGCGTGGGCGGTGAGCACGTGGGTACGGCCCCTCGTGGCTGCGGTCCATTGGGGGGGCCGGCGGTCCATGGAGGCGGCGGTCGGCGGCGGTCCATGGGGGCTGCGGGGTGGGGCCGGCCTTGCGACGGGGCCGGTCCGGCCGCGGATGCGCTACACGAAGGGCACGTTCACGCAGGCGAGCCGTGCTCCGGCCGTGCCCGCATGGCCGTCGTGCGTGGCGGTGGCCATCTCGTGCAGCACCACCGAACGGGCTCCCCTCTCACGGAAGCGCCAGTCCACCGTGGCCAGGGACCGGGCCGAGCCGTGCTTGTCGGCGGTCAGGTCCAGCCATGCCTCGTTGTCCGGGTTGGCGTACTCGGGGTCGACCGAGGGCTGCGTCGGGTCCATCCGTTCCTGGTAGTGCGGCCCGGCGTCGGCGGGCAGTTTGCCGCACGGTTTGGTGTGGACGTGGGCGCCGTAGACGCGGTTCGCGACGAGGTCCTCCACACGCAGCTCGATCCGCGTCCCGCCATCGCGGCGCAGTGTCTCCTTGACCTGCACTCTGCCGCCCACCGGCACCAGCTCGGAGTCGTAGGTCACCGCCTGTGTGTAGGGCGCCGCGCCCACCGGAGCGAAGACGGTCCCGACGACCAGCCTCGGCACCGGGCCCTCCGCGGCCCTTGGCTCGGCGGCGTCGGCCGTCGCCATCACACCGGCACCGGCGGCGACGGCGACGGCGAGGACACCGGCGATTGCGACCAGGGCGCCCTTGTTCATGGCGGTGAAACTGTGCCTGGGCATGGTTCTTCTCTCCAGTACGCACTGAGTGGGGGGAGTCCGCGCTGTCGTTTCCCTTATGCGGCGACAGCCCAAGTCCAGTCTCTTCAGGGTGACTTGATGCCGCATGCGCTGCATGCCGCATGCCGACTGGTGCTTGGGATCAGCACAGTACAACAACGGACAAGCCGTACCGAATCTCCTACCGATGGGTACTGGGGAGACCCCGTGGAAGTTCGCGCCCGGCACTCCCACGACTCCCCAGGGCAACTCGCGCCCCACGGCACCCGGAGGCGCCGCGGTTCACGGCACTACCGCACGGGCTCCAGCTCGGGGTCCTCCCGCAGCTTGCCCAGGGCCCGCGACACCGCCGACTTGACCGTGCCCACGGACACTCCGAGCACCTCGGCGGTCTGCACCTCGCTCAGGTCCTCGTAGTACCTGAGGACGACCATCGCCCGCTGCCGAGCCGGCAGCCTCATGATCGCCCGCCACATCGCGTCGTGCAGCGCCTGCTGCTCGGCGGGATCCCCGGTGGCCGCCGGCTCCGGCTCCGGCAGCTCGTCACACGCGAACTCGTCCACCTTGCGCTTGCGCCACTGCGACGTCCGCGTGTTGAGCAGAGCACGCCGTACGTAACCGTCGAGGGCCCGGTGGTCCTCGATCCGGTCCCAGGCGACGTACGTCTTGGTGAGCGCGGTCTGCAGCAGGTCCTCCGCGTCGCTCGGGTTCGCGGTCAGCGACCGGGCGGTACGCAGCAGCACCGGCTGGCGGTCCTTCATGTACGACGAGAACGACGGATACGGAAGGGTCTGCCTCGCTGAAGCAGCGGCGTTCGAAGCGCTGGTGCAGACGGGTGTGGTCATGGCTCCACGCTAAGAGCGACCCCCGATCCGGCGGATCGGCCGGAAGTCCCGAAGGCGAATCACCCTCAGGTTGTAGGAGTAGGGCAGACCCCACCTCCTGAAGGTGGACGAGTGGCCCTCATGTACTGAGGGTGTACCCCTGAGAGACACCTCTCCTTGTCGTAGGCGCCGCACCACTCACCCCTCCGCTCCCAGAACCAGCCCGGACGTCGGAACCCCCGTCCCGGCCGTGACCAGCACCCTCCGGGCTTGCGGTATCTGGTTCACCGCCGTGCCCCGCACCTGTCTCACTCCTTCCGCGATCCCGTTCATCCCATGGAGGTACGCCTCCCCGAGCTGTCCCCCGTGCGTGTTGACCGGCAGCCGTTCCTCGGCCACGAAGTCGGCTGCCTCCCCCGCCCCGCAGAACCCGAACTCCTCCAGCTGCATCAGCACGAACGGCGTGAAGTGGTCGTACAGGATCCCCACGTCGATGTCCGCCGGCCCCAGCCCCGATGTCCGCCACAGCTGCCGCGCCACCACCCCCATCTCGGGCAGCCCGGTGAGATCGTCCCGGTAGAAGCTGGTCATCTGCTCCTGCGCCCGCCCCGCGCCCTGGGCGGCGGACAGGATCACGGCGGGTGGGTTGGGCAGGTCGCGGGCCCGCTCCACCGAGGTGACGACGATCGCCTGACCGCCGTCCGTCTCCTGACAGCAGTCCAGCAGCCGGAGTGGCTCGACGATCCACCGCGAGGCCGCGTGCTCGGCCAGCGAAATGGGCCTGCCGTGAAAGTACGCCGCCGGGTTGGTCGCCGCGTACTTCCGGTCCACCACCGCCACATGCCCGAACGCCCCGGGAGACAGCCCATACGCGTGCAGGTACCGCTGGGCCGCCATCGCCACCCACGACGCCGGCGTCAGCAGCCCGAACGGCAGCGCCCAGCCCAGCGCGGCCCCCTCGGCCGAGGGTTCGCGGTGCTGCACCCCGGAGCCGAACCGCCGCCCCGAGCGCTCGTTGAACGCCCGGTAGCAGACCACGACCTCGGCCACCCCGGTCGCCACCGCGAGCGCCGCCTGCTGGACCGTGGCGCACGCGGCCCCGCCGCCGTAGTGGATCCGTGAGAAGAAGGACAGCTCCCCGATCCCGGTGGCCTGCGCGACGGTGATCTCCGGGCTGGTGTCCATCGTGAACGTGACCATCCCGTCCACATCGCCCGGCGTCAGCCCCGCGTCGTCGAGCGCGGCCCGCACCGCCTCCACCGCCAGCCGCAGCTCGCTGCGCCCCGAGTCCTTGGAGAACTCGGTCGCCCCGATCCCGACGACCGCCGCCCGCCCTCCGAGGCCGTCCCGCGTCCGCACGCTCATCAGGCGCCCCCGGAGGGGAGGGCGACCGTCACGGTGCCCGTCACATGTCTGCCGATGCCGTTCTCCCCGACGACCCGCACCGTCGCCGTGCCGTCCTCGACCGTCTCCACCGACGCCGTCAACACCATCGTGTCGCCCGGGTAGTTGGGCGCCCCGAGCCGTATGGCCACCTTGCGGAGGACCGCTCCCGGGCCGAAGTGGTCCGTGATGTACCTCCCGACCAGGCCGTTGGTCGTCAGAATGTTCATGAAGATGTCCGGCGAGCCCTTCTGCCGCGCCAGCTCCGCGTCGTGGTGCACGTCCTGGTAGTCGCGCGAGGCGATGGCCCCGGCGACGATCAGCGTGCGGGTGATCGGAATCTCCAGCGGTGGCAGCTCCTCACCTGTCCTCATACCGCCTCACCTCCTGCGATGCCTCCAGTGCCCCCAGTCACTGCGGTCCCTCTGGTCCCTCCGGCCCCTTCGGCTCGTTCGACTCCCCGGGCTCCTAGGGCTCCTCGGGATTCCTCGGCATCGCTCACGATCAACTCCCCCAACTCCTCCAGCACTGCGCTCCCGCACCCTAGGTACCCGTCCATCTGCCGACCCCACAGGAAGTGCCGGTGGACGGGGTGCTCCAGGTCGGCTCCCGTGCCGCCGTGCAGATGCTGTCCGGCGTGCACCACGCGCTGTCCGGCCTCGGACGCCCACCAAGCGGCAATCAGCGCCTCCATGGCGTAGGGCAGGCCCTGATCGCGGCGCCAGGCCGCCTCGTACACCGTCACGCGTATCGCCTCGGTGTCCATGTAAGCGTCGGCCGCCCGTAGTTGGACGCCCTGCTTGACGGCGAGGGGCCGTCCGAACTGCTCCCGGCTGTTCGTGTGGGCCACGGCGCGCGCCAGCGATCCCGCGCACACCCCGGCCTGTAGGCCCGCGAAGGCTGTGCGCGCGGTGGCGAGCACGTCCTCGTACGCGTCCGGTGTCCCCAGCAGCTCCCCCGGCGTACCGTCCAGGGTCAGCCGCCCCGCCGCCCAGGGCGCCGTCGACTCGACCGGCTCACAGCCCGCGTCAGCGGCCCGCACCAGCCACAGTCGCCGCCGCTCGTCGGGCACGAGCACATGCGTGGCGTCCCTCAGCCAGGGCACGAGGGGCACGGTGCCGGTCAACTCGCCCAGATCGGAAGCCCGTACACCCTCCACGGCCGGCAACGCCCCGCTCACCACCGCCGAGCCGTCGCGGATCCCCGGCAGGAGCCGTCCCTGCTGCTCCGGCGAACCGTGCGCCCCCATCGTCAGCAGCCCGTACACGCAGCTCGCTGCGAAGGGCACCTGAGCCGTGGTGCGCCCCTGCTCCTCCAGGAGGAGGACCAGGCCGAGGAGGCCGACGTCTTCCACGGCGCTCACGAGTCCGGCGGCGCACAGCGCCTTCCACAGCTCCATGTCGCTGCCGGTTCCGAAGGTGGCGAGTCGCTCGTGCGTGGCGAGGTCGCCGAAGATCCGCGCGGCCAGCTCGCGGGCGGCGGTCTGCTCCTCCGTGGGTGTGAAGTCCATGTCAGTCCCCATCACCCTCCGGGACCCGGAAGACCGGCAGCACCAGCTCTCCGTCCTCGTCGTCGAACCGCGCGAACTCCAGCAGCACCGGCAGACCGATCCGCACCTTGTCGTACGGCACCCCCACCACGTTGCTGACGATCCGCACGCCCTCCGCCAGCTCGATCAGTCCGACCGCGTAGGGAGGGTCGAACGCCTCGAAGCGTGGGTGGTGCATGACGACGTACGAATAGACCGAGCCCTCTCCGCTCGCCTCGACCGTGTCCCACTCCAGCGAGCCGCACGCGGTGCACCCCGGCAGCCAGGGGAAGCGGAGCGTCCGGCAGTCGCCGCAGCGCTGGATGAGCAGTTGGTGGCGGGCCACCCCCTCCCAGAACCCGGCATTGTCCCGGTTGACCACCGGGCGTGGGCGCCGGCTCCGAGGGCCCTTCGGCTTGCGCCGGGCGGGCGCGTACTTGAGGATCCGGAACCGGTGCGTGCCCGCCGGTTCGCCGCCCGCCCGTACGTCCGTCCGCGTCGTGACGAAGTACCCCGTCCCCAGCTTGGTCGTCTTGCGCTCCGAGACCGACTCGATCACCGAGTCGAAGGTGATCTCGTCCCCGGGCCGCAGAGGACGCGGGTACTCCTGCTCGCAGTCGGTGGCGACCACCGAGGTGTACCCGGCGTCGTCCAGGAGTGCGAACAGTTCGTCGTATGCCGCCGAGCGGTCGCTGTGCCCGGACAGGCCGCCCATCGTCCACGCCTGGAGCATGGTGGGGGGCGCGACGGCGTCCGACCCCGCGTACGCCGGGTTGGTGTCGCCCATCGCCTCGCACCAGTGGCGGATCATCGGCTCGTTCACCCGATCCTTCCCCACGCCGCCGACCGCCGCCGGATGCCCCTCGTACGCCTTCAGCCGCACGGACAGCTCCTCGTCCCCTTCCGGCTCCTTGAACTCCGACCCGCTCTGCTCCGGCGGCTCTGGCTCATACCGCTCCGTCTGCCCTGTCTGCTCCGTCTGCTCCGACCCGCCCCGCTCCGGCT
>NZ_VMNX01000075.1 GCF_009377235.1 Streptomyces acidicola | reverse complement strand
GGGTAGGGGCGGCGGGGGCGTTCGTCGGCTCGTACGGTCTGGCCCACAAGCACCGGACCGCCACCCGGCCAACGGCCCCACCCCTCACGCCGACGTCACGCTCGGCCTCCGGGCCAGCGCCGCGGCGGCCGAACCGACCAGGCCCGCGTCCGTACCCATCTGCGCGGGCGTCACCGTCAGCCGCTGGACGAACGACAGCGTGGCGTAGTCCTTGAGTGCCGCGCGCAGCGGGGCGAACAGGACGTCCCCTGCCTTCCCCACTCCCCCGCCGATCACCGCGATGTCGATCTCGACGAGCGTCGCGGTGGCCGCGATTCCGGCCGCCAGGGCCTGGGCGGCCCGCTCGAAGGAGGCCAGGGCCACGGCGTCGCCGGCCCGCGCGGCGGCGGCCACAGCGGCGGCCGAGGTGTCGCCGTCAGGACCCGGCTGCCACCCGTTCTCCAGGGCGCGGCGGGCGATGTTGGGCCCGCTCGCGATGCGCTCCACACAGCCACGCGAACCACACGGGCAGGGGTCACCGTCGATATCGACGCTGATGTGGCCGATGTGACCCGCGTTGCCGGTGGGTCCCGGGTGGAGTTGCCCGTTCAGGACGAGTCCGCCGCCGACCCCTGTCGACACGACCATGCACAGCGCGTTGTCGTGGCCGCGGGCCGCGCCCTGCCAGTGCTCGGCGGCCGTGATGGCCACGCCGTCACCGATCAGCTCCACGGGCAGGTCGCCCGTGGCCGCGCGTACTCGCTCGACCAGCGGGTATCCGCGCCAGCCAGGCACGTTCACGGGACTCACCGTGCCCGCAGAGGCGTCCACGGGACCCGCACTGCCGATACCGAGCGCCCGTGCCCTGCTCCACAGCGGAGAGGCCGTCAGCTCGCGGAGCACCTCTTCGACGGCCCCCATGACGGTGTCGCCGTCCTCCTGCGCGGGCGTCGCACGCTGCGCGCGCACCAGGATCCCGCCCTGGCCGTCCACCAGCGCTCCGGCGATCTTGGTGCCGCCGATGTCGAGCGCGGCCACGAGGTCGGTGTGCATCAGTGTCAGTTCTCCCGCTGCTGTGTCGTGCCCGTCGGACCGGGACGTACCGGGTTCCCCGGCCGGAGGCGGCAGCGCGACGCGCCCCGGGAAGGGGCGCGGGCCGGAGAGCGCGGTGGACAGTGTCCCTCGGATCTGACAACGTTGTCCAGGCTCTATGCTCGACGCCACATCCTCATACAACCCCATGGACCGACTGCAGCCACACGGACCGACGCAGCACCATGGACAACAGGACAGGACACCGCATCGTGCCCGAGACCGCCGCACCCCGAGGAGAGCGCCGCGCAGACCGCAACTCCGCAACTCGCTACGGCAACCGTCCGACCATGAAGGACGTGGCCGCACGTGCCGGAGTGGGGCTGAAGACGGTCTCGCGCGTCGTCAACGGTGAGCCGGGGGTCACCGCGGACACCGAGCGCCGGGTGCAGGAGGCGATCGAGGCTCTGGGGTTCCGGCGCAACGACAGCGCGCGGGTGCTGCGCAAGGGCCGTACCGCCAGTATCGGCCTGGTTCTGGAGGACCTCGCGGACCCCTTCTACGGCCCGCTGAGCCGCGCGGTCGAGGAGGTGGCGCGCGCCCACGGCGCCCTGCTGATCAACGGCTCCAGCGCGGAGGACCCGGACCGCGAGCAGGAGCTGGTGCTCGCGCTGTGCGCCCGCCGCGTGGACGGGCTCGTGGTCATTCCCGCCGGCGACGACCACCGCTATCTGGAACCGGAACTCAGGGCGGGTGTCGCCACGGTGTTCGTGGACCGTCCGGCGGGGCAGATCGACGCCGACGTGGTGCTCTCCGACAACTTCGGCGGTGCCCGTGACGGCGTCGCCCACCTCATAGCGCACGGCCACCGCCGGATCGGCTTCATCGGCGACATGCCCCGCATCCACACCGCCGCCGAACGTCTGCGCGGCTACCACACGGCCATGACGGACGCCGGTATACCGGTGACGAACTCCTGGACGTCCCTGGGCGTCACGGATCCGCAGCGGGTGCGCCGGGCGGCCGAGGAGATGCTGTCCGGCCCCGAGCCGGTCACGGCGATCTTCGCGGGCAACAACCGGGTGACCGTCACCGTCGTGCGGGTCCTCGCCGAGCGCTCCCGTCCGGTCGCCCTTGTCGGCTTCGACGACTTCGAGCTGGCCGACCTGCTCCAGCCGGGCGTTACAGTGGTCGCCCAGGACGCGGCCCAGCTGGGGCGCACCGCCGCCGAGCGCCTCTTCAGCCAGCTGGACGGCACCCTCGTCACCCCGGAACGCACCGAACTGCCGACCCGGCTGATCACCCGCGGCTCGGGCGAGCTGGCCCCGGCGAAATGAGCCGCGCATGCAGGGACGCACACTGGAGGAGCTCGGCCTGGCCGTGGCTCCGCGCGACGAACCACTGAGCTATCCGGGCATGTGGCCGGAGGAGTCCGGGCTCCTCGCGGGCGACCGGATGCTGCCGCTGGACGAGCACGACACCTACGAGGGCCGTGTCCCGGTACTCGCGGTCGGCTCGAACGCCTGCCCGGGGCAACTTCGCCACAAGATGGCCGAGTCCGGCATCACCTCGCCCATCCCCATGGTGAAGGCGCGCGTCACCGGCCTGGATGTCGGGGTGTCGGGGCATGTGAGCCTCATGGGGTACGTGTCGGCGTCGCCGTTCAAGGCCCGAGGAACCGTACGGGAGTTGTTCCTGACCTGGCTCGACGCCCAGCAGCTCGCGGTCGTCGACGCGAGCGAGGGGGTCGCCTCGCCCACGGGGGCGTACGACCGCGCCTGGCTGCCGTCGAGCGACGTACGGGTGGAGCCCGAGCTCGACTACGGGCGGCCCCTCCCGGGCGCGTACGTGTACGTCAACCGCCGTGGTGTCCTGCACGACGGGAACAGTGCTCCGCGCCGGCATCGGGACCAGCGCTCCCTGCTCACCGAACTCCTCGTCTCGACACCGCGATTGAGGGAACTTTTCGGCAACACTCCCGAGGAGTTCTGCGCCCGCGCCCGCTTCGACCGGCGGCTGTGCGCCCGGGGCACCCGGCTGTTCGCCGAGGAGAAGCTGGTGGTCGCCTCCGGGCTGGAGCCCTACGTGAGGTGAGTCGGTGCGTGCGGTGTGCGGTGCGGGCCAGAGGCAGGGTCAGGGTCAGCAGACCGGGAGGCCCGGCACCGGCTCGTTGTTGTCGCCGCCCTTGATGTAGACGTCGCTGACGAAGACGTTCGTGTTGCCGCTGTCGTCGTCCGTCTTGGCCCACCACACGTTGGTCCACTCGCCGTAGGTCTCACGGCGGCCCAGGTTCTGCTGGCAGTAGAAGTAGTTGGTGCCCTGGTTGAGGACGCCCACCTCGGTGCCGGAGGCGGTGTACGACTTGGCGGTGGTCCACACCTGGCAGTTGTACTTGCCGCCGCCGATCGCGTCGCAGACGGGCGCGGGACTCGGTTCCTGCCCGCCGCCGTTCGAACCGCCCACGTCACCCGAGCCGCCGCCCGTGGTGCCGCCGTCGGCGGGCTTGGAGGCGGAGGCGGACGCCTCCGGCGCGGCCTCGGTCTGCCGGCTCGGCTTCGCGTCGGGGGCCGGGGGCTTCTTGCTGCCTTGCTCGGTGTGCGTGTCGAGGTCCTGGGAGGGGTCTGCGGAACCCTGGCTCGCCGTGTCGGTGGGAGTCGCGCTGCTGCTTCGGTCCGTGGACGCCCTGGCGCCGGTCTCGGAGCCGTCCGAGCCGTTCAGGAGGGCCACGGTGACACCGGTCGCGGCGAGCACGACCGTGACGGCCGCGGCGGCGAGGAGGGCACGGCCCTTGCGGCGCCCGGGCGCGGGGACGACGGGAGTGGAAGCGGTGGCCGCCGAAGAGGGGTCACCTGGCCCCGGCACCCCGAACTCGGGGCTCCCCGCGGGGTGCGGTGCCCCGAAGCCGGCTCCACCACCCGGCTGCGGCGCCCCGGCACCAGCAGGACCACCCGGCTGTGACGGCCCAAGCCCTGCGTTTCCGTCCGTCGGCGGCGGTCGGAACCCGGAGTTGGCGCCGGACTTCGGCGGTCCGAACCCGGAATTGGGGCCGGACTGCGGCGGTCCGAATCCCGGCGGTACCGACGGGAGGCTCTGTTCCGTCGTCTCCCGGGGCCCCGGGCCGGTTTCGCGGAGTCCCATGGTCAAGGTGTCCGTGGAGGGCGCCCCGGCCACCGTCTCCAGCAGTTCCCGGGCCCGGTCCGCGTCCGGGCGGGCCTCCGGGTGCTTGTCCATGAGCTGCCCGAGGACGGGACCGAGCGGGCCCGCTCGCTGCGGTGCCGGCAGCGGCTCGACCACGATCGCGGTCAGCGTCGACCAGGTGGACGTACGGCGGAAGGGGGCCGAGCCCTCGACTGCCGCGTACAGCGTGGCGCCGAGGGCCCAGATGTCGGAGGCGGGGCCGGGGTCGCCACCCTGGGCCCGCTCGGGCGCCAAGTAGTCCAGCGAGCCGACGAGTTGGCCACTGCGCGTCAGATGGGTGGCCGAGTCGTCGCCGGGGTCCTCCATGGTCGCGATGCCGAAGTCGGTGAGGACGACCCGGCCCGAGCGGTCCAGCAGGATGTTCCCCGGCTTCACGTCGCGGTGCAGTACGCCGGCACGGTGGGCGGCGGCCAGCGCGTCCATCACCTTGGCGCCGATCGAGGCCGCCTCGCGCGGGTCGAGCGGGCCGCGCTCGCGCAGGACGTCCTCCAGGGACGGCCCGTCCACCAGCTCCATGACGATCAGTGGCCGGCCGTCGACCTCGGCCACGTCGTGCACGGCGATGACTCCGGCATGCCGTACGCGTGCCGCCGCCCTGGCCTCGCGCTGCATCCGCAGCCGGAGGGCGTCGAGTTCGGGCCCGGCGGTGTCCGTGAAGGTGCGCAGTTCCTTGACGGCGACCTCACGGCCCAGCACCTCGTCGACGGCCCGCCAGACGACTCCCATGCCGCCGCGGCCCAGCCGCTCCACCACCCGGTAGCGTCCGGCGAGGACCCTGCCGGTCCCGTCCGCCTGTCCGTTCTCCCCCGAAGACACCGCTGCGCCCCGTTCTGTGTCAGGAAAGTAAGGTCCGCACAGCCTACGGGGCGACGGTGACAGTACGGGGGCGGAGGGCAGTGATGTGACAGGGCCGCTACAGGCCCGGGATCGCCGTGTCCGCCCGTTGTGGTGTCGCGAAGTGCTCCAGGTCGGCCCGGGTCAGCCCGTCGGTCGCCCTGGCCACCTCGTCGACGTCCAGCGCGCCGCAGTCAAGACCGCGCAGCAGGTAGCCGCTGAGCGCCTTGGCCGTCGCCGGCTCGTCCATCACGTCTCCGCCGGTGCGGTTGGCATACCGGGCCAGGCGCTCGGCGGCCTGCTCGAAGCCCTCGCGGTAGAAGGCGAACACGGCGGCGTACCGGGTGGGGAGGTGGCCGGGGTGCATGTCCCAGCCCTGGTAGTAGGCGCGGGCGAGGGCGCGGCGGGTGAGGCCGTAGTGCAGCCGCCAGGCGGCGTGGACCTTCTCGCTCGGGCCGACGGGCAGCACGTTGGTGGAGCCGTCGCAGACGCGGACGCCCGTGCCCGCCGCCGCGACCTGCATGATCGCCTTGGCGTGGTCGGCGGCCGGGTGGTCGCTGGCCTGGTACGCGGCCGAGACGCCGAGGCCGGCGCTGTAGTCGAAGGTGCCGTAGTGCAGTCCGGTGGCGCGGCCCTCGGCGGCCTGGATCATGCGGGCCACAGTCGCGGTGCCGTCGGTGGCGAGGATGGACTGGCTGGTCTCGATCTGGATCTCGAAGCCGATCCGGCCGGGCGCGACAGCGCATGCCTTCTCGAAGGCCTCCAGCAGCCGCACCATGGCGGTGACCTGCTCGGCGTACGTCACCTTCGGCAGGGTGAGGACGAGACCGTCGGGCAGTTCACCGGCCTCCAGCAGGCCGGTGAGGAAGATGTCGAGCGTGCGGATGCCGCGGTCGCGGACGGGCGCCTCCATGCACTTCATGCGGATGCCCATGTACGGGGCCGCCGTGCCTCCCCCAGCCTCCGGCCGGGAGGTGCCCTCAGCGTACGCCTGCGCGATCAGGCGGGCCGCGCGGGCCGCCGTCGCGTCCTCCTCGGCGTCGGGGCGCGAGCCGTAGCCGTCCTCGAAGTCGACGCGCAGGTCCTCGATGGGTTCGCGCTCCAGCTTGGCGCGGACGCGGTCGTGGACCGGCTCGGCGAGATCGTCGGCGAGGCCGAGTACGGTCGCGAAGGCGGCGGCGTCCGGGGCGTGTTCGTCGAGGGCGGCGAGGGCCCGGTCGCCCCAGGAGCGAATCGTGTCCGCGGCGAACAGGTCTCCGGGGACGTAGACGGTATGGACGGGCTGGCGGGTGCCGGGGTCGCCGGGGTAGCGGCGGGCCAGCTCGGCGTCGACCGGGGCGAGGGAGGCGCCGATCTCCTCGCTGACGGCACTCGCGAGACTCGTCGTCACGTGTTCGTGTCGGCCCTGCCCCATGCCACAGCCTCCTGTATTCCACTTTGCGGAATCAGCAATCCGTATGGCGAAGTTATCCGGCATGCTTCCCGCTGGTCAACACCTTTCCGGCACCCTCCGGTGTGCGATCCGCCATGATCACAGCAGTCCCGCCCGCTTCTTTCGTATTGCTGTACACACCCACCCTTCATCCTGACTCCCAAGGGGAGGAGATCGCGTGCCGAACGACGCACGAGTGACGCGCCGCCAGGGTCTGCGGACCGCGGCGGCCGCCGCCATCGCCGTGCCACTGCTCACCACGGCGGGATCCACACTGCCCGCCGCGGCCGGCGAACATGCGGGAGCGCTGAACGTCATGACGTTCAACGTGCGCTTCGCGACCGTCGTCGACAGCACACCACGCTGGTCCGTGCGCCGCCCGGTGATGCGGGAGCTGCTGCGCCGCGAGCGCCCCCATGTCATCGGCACCCAGGAGGGGCTCTACCAGCAACTGCGCATGATCGAGAAGGATCTCGGCGGACACTACGACTGGATAGGCACCGGGCGCGGGGGCGGCAGCAAGGACGAGTTCATGGCAATCTTCTACGACACCAGACGCCTGGAGCCGATCGAGTTCGACCACTTCTGGCTGTCGGGCACTCCGTACGTGATCGCCTCGAACACCTGGGGCGCGGACTGGCTGCGCATGGTGACATGGGTCCGGTTCAGCGATCTGAGTGACGGAGGCCGGGAGTTCTACGTCCTCAACACCCATCTGGACAGCGTGAGCCAGTACGCGCGCGAGCGCTCCGCGCAGCTGATAGGCGAGACGATCGCCGGGTTCGACCGCGACTTGCCGGTGATCGTGACCGGCGACTTCAACGTCGCAGCCCACCGCAACCGCGTGTATGACCTGATGCTGGACGCCGGGCTCGTGGACACGTGGGACGCCGCGGGGGCGCGGAGCCCGGGGTACGGGACGTACCACGGCTATCGGAAGCTGAAGCCCGACGGCAGGCGCATCGACTGGATCCTCAGTACCCCCGGGGTGACCACGCACTGGGCGGCCATGAACACGTTCACCCTGAACGGCCAGTACCCGAGCGACCATCTGCCCGTGCAGGCCTCGCTCACCCTGGGCTGAGCGGCGGCACGGAACGCGCAGAGGCTCCCGTGGCCGTCCAGATGTCCGGACGGCCACGGGAGCCTCGTACTTCAGAAGGCAGAACCGACAGGCGCTCAGCCCTTGCGGGCCTTGACCTCCTCGGTCAGCTGCGGGACGACGTCGAAGAGGTCACCGACGACGCCGTAGTCGACCAGGTCGAAGATCGGGGCCTCGGCGTCCTTGTTGATCGCCACGATCGTCTTCGAGGTCTGCATACCGGCGCGGTGCTGGATCGCGCCGGAGATGCCGGAGGCGATGTACAGCTGCGGGGACACGCTCTTGCCGGTCTGGCCGACCTGGCTGGAGTGCGGGTACCAGCCGGCGTCCACCGCGGCACGCGAGGCGCCCACGGCCGCGCCGAGGGAGTCGGCCAGGGCCTCGACGATCGCGAAGTTCTCCGCGCCGCCCACGCCACGGCCGCCGGAGACCACGATCGCGGCCTCGGTCAGCTCCGGACGGCCCGTCGACTCACGCGGCGTACGGCCGGTGATCTTCGTGCCGGTGGCCTTCTCCGAGAAGGACACGGCGAGCGCCTCGACGGCACCCGCGGCCGGGGCGGCCTCCACGGCCGCGCTGTTGGGCTTGACGGTGATGACCGGGGCGCCCTTGGCGATGCGGGACTTGGTGGTGAACGACGCGGCGAACACGGACTGCGTGGCCACCGGACCCTCGTCGGACGCCTCCAGGTCGACGGCGTCGGTGATGATGCCCGAGCCGATGCGCAGCGCCAGACGGGCGGCGATCTCCTTGCCCTCGGCGGAGGACGGCACCAGGACCGCGGCCGGGGAAACGGCCTCGTAGGCGGCCTGGAGGGCGTCCACCTTCGGGACGACGAGGTAGTCGGCGTACTCGGCGGCGTCGTGGGTGAGGACCCGGGCCGCGCCGTGCTCCGCGAGCGTGGCGGCGGTGTCGGCGGCACCCGCGCCGAGGGCGACGGCTACCGGCTCGCCGATGCGGCGGGCCAGGGTCAGCAGCTCCAGGGTGGGCTTGCGGACGGCGCCGTCCACGTGGTCGACGTAGACGAGGACTTCAGCCATGGGACTTCTTCTCTCCTGCTTGCGAAGTGTGCGGGGCGGTAAGCGACTGCCGGGCTGTCAGATGAACTTCTGGCCCGCGAGGAACTCAGCGAGCTGCTTGCCGCCCTCGCCCTCGTCCTTGACGATCGTGCCGGCGGTGCGCGCCGGGCGCTCGGTCGCGGAGTCGACGACCGTGTAGGCGCCCTCCAGCCCGACCTCCTCGGCCTCGATGTCCAGGTCGTCCAGGTCCCAGGAGGTGACCGGCTTCTTCTTGGCGGCCATGATGCCCTTGAAGGACGGGTAACGCGCCTCACCCGACTGGTCGGTGACCGACACGACCGCCGGAAGCGACGCCTGAAGCTGCTCCGAAGCGATGTCGCCGTCACGACGCCCCTTGACGGTGCCGTCGGGGCCACCCTCGACGGAGACCTCCGACAGCAGGGTCACCTGCGGCACGCCCAGGCGCTCGGCGACCAGCGCCGGTACGACACCCATGGTGCCGTCGGTGGACGCCATGCCGGAGATCACCAGGTCGTAGCCGGCCTTCTCGATCGCCTTGGCCAGGACCAGGGAGGTGCCGATGGCGTCGGTGCCGTGCAGGTCGTCGTCCTCGACGTGAATGGCCTTGTCGGCACCCATGGACAGCGCCTTGCGGAGCGCGTCCTTGGCCTCCTCGGGGCCGATGGTGAGCACGGTGATCTCCGCATCGTCGGCGTTCTCGGCGATCTGCAGCGCCTGCTCGACCGCGTACTCGTCGAGCTCCGAGAGCAGACCGTCCACGTCGTCACGGTCGACGGTCAGGTCATCGGCGAAGTGCCGGTCGCCAGTGGCGTCGGGCACGTACTTCACAGTGACAACGATCCTCAAGCTCACGCCGGCTCTCCTACTGCATCGTCATTTCCGGGCTGCCTTCTTGCAGGCAGCATAGGCGCCTGAAGCGGCAGGTCCCGGTCGGGGCGGCCCGCGCTCCGACCGCAATATTACTCGCCAGTACGCACTTCTACGTTCCCGCAGTTGTTCCCCCTAAGCAAGCGCTTTGAACTGTGACCTTGACAACGCTGCGTAATCAGGCGGGCATCCACGGGGAACGTCAGTCGCGCAGACCGTTGAAACGGCCCTGGTGATAGAGCAGCGGGCGGCCGGCGCCCGACGGATCGCCGAGAACGACTTCGGCGAGGACGATGTGATGGTCCGCCGCGGGGACCCGCGCCACCACGCGGCAGACGAGCCAGGCGAGCACGCCGTCCAGCACGGGAACGCCTTCCGCTCCGGTACGCCATTCGGTGGGTGCGCCGAAGCGGTCGGCGCCGCTGCGGGCGAAGGTGGCGGCCAGCTGCTGCTGATGCTCGCCGAGTATGTGCACGCCGACGTGGCCCGCCCGGGAGATCACGGGCCAGCTGGAGGCTCCGGTGCTGATGCCGAAGGAGAGGAGCGGGGGCTCGGCGGAGACCGAGGTGAGCGAGGTGACGGTGAAGCCGACAGGTGCGTCGCCGTCCTGCGCCGTGATCACGGCGACTCCGGCCGCGTGTCGCCGGAAGACGGAGCGGAGCAGATCGGAGGAGGCGAGCCGATGGGTGCCGAGACTGGGGCCGGCGGTCATGGAGTTGTCCTTCTGCAGGAGGTGGCGTTCTTGTCCGTGGCTGCTCAACAGCCCGGACAGCGAGCGCTCGCTGTTCGGGCGAGGTCCACGTGGACGCGCTCGAAGAGAAGGAGTTCCGTGGGCATACGGCCAGGCTGACGATAGGTGACACCTACAGTCAAGTGCGCCCTCGCATCTGGGAGGTGGGACACCGTCGACGGCTCACACGGCCTCACCGAGCGCCGCGATGACGTCCGCCGTGCGTGGCTGGCCAATGGCGCGCCGGACGATGTGGCCGTCCGCGTCGAGGACGAGCACGGTGGGGGTCTTGAGGATGTCGAGGCGCCGTACGAGGTCGAGGTGCTGCTCGGCGTCGATCTCCACGTGGGCGACCCCGGGGATCATCGCGGCGACCTCGGTGAGCACCCGTCGGGTGGCCCGGCAGGGCGCGCAGAAGGCGCTGGAGAACTGGACGAGTGTGGCCCGTTCGCCGAGCCCCTCCCCCAGCTCCGCCGCGCCGAGCCGCTTGCCGCCGTCCCGCACACGCACCCTGTCTCTCCCGCTCCGCCGCCGCTGCGGCGCTCCGTGGCTCCTCGCCGCGGTGAGCACCAGCACGGACAGCACCAGTCCGGTCATCGCCCGCTTCAGCGTTCACGGGACCGCGGAGATTCCCGACTCCGGGAATCGTTTCCGCTGCGGAAGGCTTGATTCACTCGCGGCGACCGGGGCGATTCGCCACCGCCTTCCCAACGCGGTGTTCGGGTACTGTCTGCGGTGCGAAATGTCCCTGTTCGTCCGATGAGTAACGGTACGTGTGAAGCAAAGGCAAGCAGAGCAGGAGCCGTTCGGTCGAGCGACGTGACGAGGATCTCGCCGTTCGCCGTCACCAGGGCTGGTTCCCCGCCGTTTCTTGGGGCACCATCTGCGAGATGCCGTAAACCTACGGCTGCGTAACTTCCCGCCGGGAGTCCCTTCCCTGGCAGAGAGAAGGGTCCACTCCGTCCCATGGCTGAGCTTGTCTACCGTCCCGCCATCGGCCTCGCCCGCACGCTGTTCAAGGCGTGGGACCTGAAGATCGACTGCAGGGGCTCGGAGAACATCCCGCGGTCGGGCGGTGCCGTGCTGGTGAGCAATCACATCAGCTATCTGGACTTCATCTTCGACGGCCTCGCCGCGCTGCCGCAGAAGCGTCTGGTGCGCTTCATGGCGAAGGAGTCGGTCTTCCGGCACAAGATCTCCGGTCCCTTGATGCGCAACATGAAGCACATCCCCGTGGACCGCAACCAGGGCGAGGCGGCGTACGCGCACGCGCTGGACTCGCTGAGGTCCGGCGAGGTCGTGGGCATCTTCCCCGAGGCCACCATCTCCCGCTCCTTCACCCTGAAGAGCTTCAAGTCGGGTGCCGCCCGCCTGGCCCAGGAGGCGGGCGTCCCCATCGTGCCGGTGGCGCTGTGGGGCACACAGCGGCTGTGGACCAAGGGGCACCCGCGCAACTTCAAGCGCAGCCACACCCCGATCACGATCCGCGTCGGCGAGGCGATCGAGGCCTCCAAGGACAAGTACGCGGGCGCCATCACCCGGCAGGTACGGGAGCGCGTCCAGGAGCTGCTGGAGGCCGCCCAGCGCGCCTACCCCGTACGCCCCAAGGACCCGGACGACACGTGGTGGATGCCCGCGCACCTGGGCGGTACGGCCCCGACGCCCGAAGAGGTCCGCGCGGCCGAGGCCCGCTGACGCCGTCAGGGGTTCCCCTACGTCGGCGGGGAGCCGAACCGGTCAGTTCGTGACCGCCGCGGCCGTGGCGGGCCCTCCACCGCGCACGGTCGTGTCACAGCGTTCGCGGCTCATGGACGGTGACACGCGCCCCGGCGCCGAATTTCTCCAGCAGTTCGGCGAGTTCCGCACCCGCCGCCTCGACGTCGGCGACCGGCATCGGCGCCAGGCTCTCCAGCAGGAAGAGCGCCGAGGTGGTCTCCTCGGTGAGCCTCGTGCGCGGGCCCTGGCGCCAGTTCCAGCGGCGGCAGGTCACGCCCGCCTCGTCGCGCCACACCACCTCCCCGACGTCGGGGTGCTCGACGGCCTCCTCGCCGCCGGCGACCGTCACGAAGTCCTCCTGCCCCGTGGCGCGAACGAGGCTCATCCCGCCCTGGATGTGGTCGAGGTCCTCCCCGCCCACCGGGATCAGATGGGCCACGCTGATCGCGTTGTAGAGGTCGACCAGCAGGTTGATCCGGGGCAGGCCCGCCCCGGACAGCGCCCGCTTGGCCAGCGCCTCGGCCGAGTTGCGGGTGCGCGACGGCTTGGAGCCGAAGGCCGAGTACGCCTCGCGCCAGGCCGCCATGTGCGGGTCCTCGTGCGGCGCGCGACCGTCCAGGCGTGCGGCGAGCCGGCGGGCCGCGTCGTCGAGGAGTGCCGCGCTTTCCTCGGTGCTGGGCCCGTTCACGAGTCCGTGCGCCTCGATCATCACATGCGTGAATCCGGGCGCGAGGGCGCGCACGTCGTCGGACACGGTCAGGGTGAGAGTCATCGCCTGCCTCACAGTGCGGTGGGGAGCGTCTTCCAGAGGTATGGCCGGTCGGGAGCGGCCTTGAGGACACTCAGTACCGCCGGATGCGGTTTAGCGTACAGGACCGGATAGTCCATCTCATTGGACTTCAGGTGGGGCGTGAAGGCCAGCCGCTCGCCCTTGAGGGAGAACTGCGCGTCCACCCCCGGCTTGTTGCCCCGCGGGTCCTGGCGGTGCCAGGCGCCGTTGAAGCGCACGGCGACCAGACCGTGCACCTCCTCGAACTTCTGGTAGCAGAGCGCGGTCGGGATGTCCTCGGCCCGCAACAGCGCGGCCAGCGCATGAGCCTTGGCATAGCAGATACCCGTGCCCTGCTCCAGGACGTCGGAGGCCCGCCAGGTGACACGGAGGTCCCCCGAGTCCTGCGAGTGCGGAATGACATCCCGGACGAACTCGAAGGCGGCTCGCGCATAGGAATACGAGTCCTCCACCCCGCGAGCGAGCCGTGCGGCCGTCTCACGCACGAGGGGGTGATGGTGATCAATGACGTCGTCGGCGGCCAGATATGCGGACAGGTCTGGCGTTTCCTGGATCAGCTGCATACCCGTAGAGCATAGAAAGACGATCACCCGAGAGTCAATGACTTTTCGGGTGACCGTATATCTATGCAAGCAGAGTCCCAGTGGCCTATCGGGCCATCTCCTCCTTGAGCGCCGCCACGAACCCGTCCACGTCCTCCTCGGTCGTGTCGAACGCGCACATCCAGCGGACGTCGCCGGCCGCCTCGTCCCAGAAGTAGAAGCGGTAGCGCTTCTGCAGCCGTTCGCTCACCTCATGCGGCAGGCGCGCGAAGACCGCGTTGGCCTGCACCGGGTGGAGGATCTCCACGCCGTGCACCGCGCGTACGCCCTCGGCGAGCCGCTGGGCCATCTCGTTGGCATGCCGGGCGTTGCGCAGCCAGAGATCCCTGGCGAGCAGGGCCTCCAGCTGCACCGAGACGAAGCGCATCTTGGAGGCGAGCTGCATGGACAGCTTGCGCAGGTGCTTCATGTGGCTGACGGCGTCCTGGTTGATCACGACGACCGCCTCACCGAACAGGGCGCCGTTCTTCGTCCCGCCCAGGGAGAGGATGTCGACACCGACCGCGTTGGTGAACGTGCGCATGGGGACGTTCAGGGAGGCCGCCGCGTTGGCCAGCCGGGAGCCGTCCACGTGCACCCGCATGCCGCGTGCGTGGGCGTGCTCGCAGATCGCGCGGATCTCCTGGGGTGTGTAGACGGTGCCCAGTTCGGTGCTCTGGGCGATCGAGACGACCTGCGGCATCGCGCGGTGCTCGTCCTCCCAGCCGTACGCCTGCCGGTCGATCAGCTCGGGCGTGAGCTTGCCGTCGGGTGTCGGGACGGTGAGCAGCTTCAGCCCGCCGACCCGCTCGGGCGCCCCGCACTCGTCGACGTTGATGTGGGCGCTCTCCGCGCAGATCACCGCGCCCCACCGGTCGGTGACCGCCTGGAGCGCGACGACGTTGGCGCCCGTGCCGTTGAAGACCGGGAACACCTCGGCACTCGCGCCGAAGTGACTGCGGATCACCTGCTGGAGGTTCTCCGTGTACGCGTCCTCACCGTAGGCCACCTGATGCCCGCCGTTGGCCAGGGCCAGGGCGGCGAGCACCTCGGGGTGGGCCCCCGCGTAGTTGTCGCTGGCGAAGCCGCGGACCTCCGGGTCGTGGTGGCGCCGCGCGTCGGTCTTCGGAGGGTTCACGGCTTCTCGGTCAGCCACAGACGGTTTCCGTTCACTTCGGCGGCGGGCTTGTCCCAGATGCCGACGATGGCCTCGGCGAGGTCCTTGACGTCCGTGAAGCCCGCGAACTTCGCGTTGGGGCGGTCGGCGCGCATCGCGTCGTGCACCAACGCCTTCACGACCAGGATGGCAGCCGCGGAGGTCGGCCCTTCGGCCCCCTCCGCCTTCCCTGCCTTGCGGAAGTAGTCGGCCAGCGCCAGCGTCCACGCCTCCGCCGCGGCCTTGGCGGCGGCATAGGCGGCGTTGCCCGCGGTGGGCTTGCTCGCGCCCGCGGCGCTGATCAGGACGTACCGGCCGCGGTCGCTGCGCTGCAGCGCCTCGTGGAAGGCGAGGGAGGTGTGCTGCACGGTGCGGACGAGCAGCAGCTCCAGCAGATCCCAGTCGTCGAGGCTGGTCCTGGTGAAGGTCTCGCTGCCGCGCCAGCCGCCGACGAGGTGGACGAGGCCGTCGACGCGCCCGAAGTCCTTCTCGACATGCGCGGCCCAGTCGAGCGTGGACTGCCGGTCGAGCAGGTCGACCGTGTCACCGATGACGGTGGCGCCGCCGTACGCGTAACGCGCCGCGTCCACGGCCTCGGCCAGCCGCTCCGGGTCGTTGTCGGAGCCGATGACGACCGCTCCCGCGTCGGCGAGCCGCATCAGCGTGGCCCGGCCCGCGGGTCCGCCCGCGCCGGCCACCGCGATCACCGCACCGCTCAGTGCCCCGTTCCTGTTGGTCATCGTCGCCTCCTGAGCCGGCTGAGCGTTCTCGGTACGGGTGGCACTCATGCGGCGACCCGCTGGGTGCTCTCCGCGGTGATACCCCGGGTCGAGGCGATCACATGCTTGAGCTTCTTGGAAAGCGCCTCATAGAACATGCTCAGCGGAAACTCGTCCGGAAGCACGTCGTCGACGAGTCTCCGCGGGGGCTGGGTCAGGTCCAGGGCATCCGGGCCCTTGGCCCAGCGGGAGCCCGGGTGCGGGGCGAGGTAGGTGGAGACCAGCTCGTACCCGGCGAACCAGTGCACGAGCTTGGGGCGGTCGATTCCGTCGCGGTACAGCTGCTCGATCTCGGCGCACAGCCCGTTGGTGACCTGGGGCGCGCGCTGCCAGTCGATGGAAAGCCTGTTGTCGGTCCAGCGGACGACGTCGTGCTTGTGCAGGTAGGCGAACAGGAGCTGACCGCCGAGGCCGTCGTAGTTGCGGACGCGCTCACCGGTGACGGGGAAGCGGAACATCCGGTCGAACAGCACCGCGTACTGCACGTCACGGCCCTGGGAGAAGCCGTCGGCCTCCAGCTTCACGGCCTCCCTGAAGGCGGTGAGATCGCAGCGCAGCTCCTCCAGGCCGTACATCCAGAACGGCTGCCGCTGCTTGATCATGAACGGGTCGAAGGGCAGGTCGCCGTGGCTGTGGGTGCGGTCGTGGACCATGTCCCACAGGACGAACGCCTGCTGGCAGCGCCCCTGGTCGGAGACCATCTCGCGGATGTCGTCGGGCAGTTCGAGCCCGAGGATGTCGACGGCGGCCTCCGTGACACGGCGGAAGCGGGCGGCCTCGCGGTCGCAGAAGATCCCGCCCCAGGAGAAACGTTCCGGCGCCTCGCGTACGGCGATGGTCTCCGGGAAGAGGACGGCCGAGTTGGTGTCGTAGCCGGCGGTGAAGCCCTCGAAGGTGATGCCGCAGAACAGCGGGTTGTCGTAGCGGGTGCGCTCCAGCTCGGCCAGCCAGTCCGGCCACACCATGCGCAGGACGACGGCCTCCAGGTTGCGGTCCGGGTTGCCGTTCTGCGTGTACATCGGGAAGACGACCAGGTGCTGAAGTCCGTCCTCGCGGTGGGCCGCGGGCTGGAAGGCCAGCAGCGAGTCGAGGAAGTCGGGCACGGCGAAGCCCTCGTCGGCCCAGCGGCGCAGGTCCTTCACGAGCGCCTGGTGGTAGGCGGCGTCATGCGGCAGCAGCGGCGAGAGCTCCTCTACGGCGGCGACGACCCGGCGTACGGCCAGTTCGGCGTCCGAGCGGTCCGGGGCACCCTCGGCGCCGAAGTCGATGGAGCCGTCCTTGGCCTGCCATGGCCGGATCTGCTCCACGGCATCCTTGAGCACGGGCCAGGCAGAGTGATCCACCACCTTGACCACAGGAGGAACCTTCCCCTCCACGCCTGTCTGCACAAGAATTTCCGTCATGACCCATCCTCCACGGGAGAACCTCGCGTAAGGACACCGTATGCAAGGCCGGATCATTCATGCAAGACCGGCCATCAGGAAGTCATCCTGCACAAGACCGCATTCACCGGCAATTTTCCTGCCGGAACCGGATTCGGCAACTACTTCCGCTCTACTCGCCCCCTCGGACGCACCCGTCGGGTGCAGTAGTGTGACGAGAGTCAAGCGCTCGCCGGACTCGCCCACCCCGGAGTGACCGAATCCCCACGGTCACCAGCGGAACCTTCCTGCTCTCCGGCGTCGTACGCCGCCACGAGCCCGTGCACGACCGGATGCATCGCACGTCCAGGCGACTACGCTGCGGCCTTGCCGCGTGGAGCGCTCCCTTCCGGCCACGCGGCCCGAGCCGCCGTCGACGGAAGCGAGTCAACCTTGAACTTCCTCACCATCGGTCATCGCGGAATCATGGGTGTCGAGCCCGAGAACACCCTCCGTTCCTTCGTCGCCGCGCAGCAGGCCGGCCTCGACCTCATCGAACTCGACCTCCACCTGAGCAAGGACGACGCCCTCGTCGTCATGCACGACGCCGACGTGGACCGTACGACGGACGGCACCGGGGCCATCGCCGACAAGACCCTCGCCGAGCTGCGCACCCTGGACGCCGGCCACGGTGAGCGCATCCCGACGTTCGAGGAGGTCCTGGACGCGGTGAAGGCCCCGCTCCAGGCCGAGATCAAGAACGTGGCGGCAGCGCGGGCGCTCGCGGAGGTGATGCACCACCGTGACCTGGTCTCGCGCGTGGAGGTGCTGTCCTTCCACGACGAGGCACTCGCCGAGATCAGCCGCCTCGTCCCGGGTGTACGGACCGCGCTGGTGGCCAGCCGCTACGGCACGGACGTCGTGGAGCGCGCCACCGCGGTCGGCGCGACCACGCTCGTCCTGAACATCCGGCGGATCACGCTGGAGGTCGTCGAGCACGCCCGCAAGGCGGACCTCAGGATCATCGGCTGGGTGGTCAACACGCAGGAACACCTGCGGCTGGTGCGCGCGCTGGAGCTGGACGGCGCGACGACCGACTACCCGGAGATCAAGCGCACGGGGCGTTTCACGGCGTAACGGTCCGGGGGTTCGGCCCCGGCCGGCCCAGCTCCTTGACCAGGAGCTCGAACTGCAGATCGTCGCGCTGGGGGATACCGAACCGCTCGTCGCCGTACGGGAAGGGGGTCATCCGTCCCGTACGGCGGTAGCCGCGCCGCTCGTACCAGGCGACGAGGTCGCCGCGCACGGAGATCACGGTCATGTGCATCTCCCGGGCACCCCAGGTCTCGCGCACGGTCCGCTCGGCCTCCGCCATGATCACCTTGCCGAGCCCGGCGCCCTGGAGCTGCGGGCTGACGGCGAACATACCGAAATAGGCGTGGTCACCACGGTGTTCGAGCTGGCAGCAGGCGACGACGGCGCCCTCGCGCTCGACGGTGAGCAGACGGCTGTCGGGTGACTTGATGACGGCGAGCACGCCCTCGGGGTCGGTGCGCTGCCCCTGAAGGATGTCCGCCTCGGTGGTCCAGCCGGTCCGGCTGGAGTCCCCGCGATACGCCGACTCGATCAGCGCGACGAGGGCGTCCACATCGGCGTCGGTCGCGTCGCGGAAGGTCAGGCCGGTGGCGGCGGTGTCCATGGGGCGGCTCCTGGGGCGGTCGGTGGCGCGGCGCGGGCACCGTTGAGCGTATCCCTGCGCCCACTACGCTCCGCACGTATGGTCCACGTACTGAGCAGCCGCATCCTTCTGCGCCCCACCGACCCCGACCGCTCCCGCGCCTTCTACGGCGGGCAGCTGGGGCTTCCCGTCTACCGCGAGTTCGGCACGGGCCCCGAGCGCGGCACCGTGTACTTCCTCGGCGGCGGCTTCCTGGAGGTCGCGGGTCGGTCCGACAACCCGCCGTCACCCGCGCTGAAGCTGTGGCTCCAGGTCGCGGACGTGACGGGAGCGTACAAGGAGCTCAGGGCCGCCGGGGTCGAGGTGCTCCGGCCGCCGGTGAAGGAGCCCTGGGGACTGGTCGAGATGTGGATCGCGGACCCGGACGGCACCGAGATCGTGCTTGTCGAGGTGCCCGCGGACCATCCGCTGCGCTACCGGCCGGGGATGTGAGCGCCCGCCCCAGCAGGAACAGCAACTAGCCCATTAGGTCGGCTAGTTCATGCTGCCGCCCGGTCTCGATCCCGAACCCCGTCGCGCTGTGCGCGGCTCCTGCGTGGCTCCACCCACCTGAGATGCCCTCCCACACGCCCCCACGTACACCCTTGCGCTCGCGTGCGCACCGCGCGCTCGGGGCATGCCCTGACCGTTGTCCGACACCGTCGAGGGGGAGGTGCGCGGTGTACGGAGCGGGTCCTTCCGGCTGGCTGCTGGTCACGCTGTGCGCGGCGGCCGGCATCTACTGCCTGCTGCGGAGGCACAGCGCCGTCGAGGAGCAGCGCCGCACCGCGGGCGACGAGGCGTTCATGGGCTTCGGCATGGCCGCGATGGCCGTGCCGACGGCAGTCCTGGCCCCGCCGCGCTGGGCCTGGCTGGCGTACGCGGCCGTGTTCGGCGTGGCAGCGCTGCGCGCGCTGTGGGCGGCCCGGACGAGCCCGCCGCATCTGCACCACTCGGTTTGTGCGCTGGCGATGGTCTACATGGCGGCGGCGATGGCCGCCGCACCCGCTGCCCATGGCGGGCACGGCCCTTCGGGGGTACCTCTGGTGACGGGTGCGCTCCTGCTGTACTTCACCGCGTACGTCCTGTGGGCCGGTGTCCGGCTGATACCCGTGGCGGCTGTCGCGGGAGGCGCACCTTCCGCGGGAACCATGGGCTGGAGCGACCGGCCCGAGGTGGCGCGGGCGTGTCGGCTGTCGATGGGCATCGCGATGCTCGCCATGCTGCTGGCGCTGTGACCGAGCGCCTCAGGGCAGAGCTCCCCAGACGAGGTCGTCGCCCTTGGGGCGGTACGAAACGTGGTCTGTGTCACTTTGCTGCCCGTGGCCATGTCCCCGTGGGCCGCGTCACTCATAGGCTTCGCCCATGATGGTCCCCGCAGCACTGATGCTGCTCGGCGCCCTGACCGCCGTCGTCGCCCCGCGGCTGCTCGCCCGGGCCGACTGGCCGGACCGTGAACCGGTGGTCGCCCTCTGGATGTGGCAGTGCGTGGTCGTCGCCGTGCTGCTGTGCTGCGCGCTGTCGATGACGCTGAGCGCGGCCGCCGCGTGGGCGGCCGTGCGGGGCCATGTGTTCGCACCGGCGCCGCACGAGGTCGTGGAGGCGTACGCACTGAGCACGGGTAACCCGTGGGCCGCGACGACCGCCGTGGCGCTGGCGTGCGGTGGCCTGTGGACCGCGGCGATGCTGGTGCGCGAGGTCGTACGGGCGCGGCGACGCCGTCGGCAGCGGCGGGCCGAACTCCTGGTGCGCGCCCCGCTGTTGCCGGGCGAGGAGCCCGGCACCGACCGTCTCGTCGTCCTGGAGGGCGAGCGCGCCGACGCCTGGTGGCTGCCGGGGACGGCACCCCAACTGGTCATCACCACGGCCGCGTTGCGGCGCCTGAAGGGGCGCCAGCTGGACGCCGTCCTCGCGCACGAGCAGGGGCACGCACGGGCTCGGCACGACTGGCTGCTGCACTGCTCGGCCGCGCTCGCGAACGGGTTTCCGCAGGTGCCCGTGTTCGCCGCGTTCCGCGACGAGATGCACCGTCTGGTCGAGCTCGCCGCCGACGACATGGCCTCGCGCCGCTTCGGCCGCCTCACGATCGCCCTCGCCCTCGTCGGGCTCAACGAGGACCGGGGTGTCTTCGGCCCTTGTCCGACCCCGGAAGCCCATGTCCCGCAGCGCGTCAACCGGCTCCTCACTCCCCCGGACCGGCTCACCGCCGCCCGCCGGTTGCGTCTGACGGCGGCCGCGGCGCTGGTGCCGGTCGTCCCCCTGCTGGTCACCTTCGTACCGGGGCTGCGGGCGCTCGGCTGAGCGTCTTCGGGGAAGTGCCCCTGATTTCCGCGTGGTTGCAGGGGCTCACGGGATCCGGTCGAGCCAAGGACAACGAACCAACCGGACGGCATGGTTCCCTTCGCGTCACGTGATGGGAACCTCACGCTCCGGCGATCGCCTCCGACCCCTCTGGTCGGCGAGGATCACCTTATGCACCCCGTGTCCGTCGACTCACCCACCCGCTCACCCGGCCCCCGGACCGTCGTACGCACCGCCGGCGCCCTCGCCCTGCCCTCCGTGCTGCTCCTGCTGCTGGTGACCGTCTCCTGGCAGCCGCTCATGTCGCTCGACGGCGACATCGCGCGCACCACACACCAATGGGCGGTCGAAGAGCGGGGCGTCACCCAGGTGTTCCGCATCCTGACGGACTGGGTGTGGGACCCGCTCACGATGCGCCTCATCGCCGCGATCGCCGTCGTGTGGCTGGTGTGGAGACAGTCGGCCCGCCTGCTCGCCCTCTGGGTGGCGGCGACCTGCGCCCTGGGCACCTTGCTGCAACAGGGCATGAAGGCCGCGGTCGGCCGGGAGCGGCCCGTGTGGCCCGACCCCGTGGACTCGGCCCACTACGCGGCGTTTCCGTCGGGCCACGCCATGACCGCCACGGTGGTGTGCGGCCTGGTGCTGTGGCTGCTGCACCTGTACGGCGCCGGGCGCGTCCTGTGGCGGACGGCGGTCACCGTGTCCGTGGTCTCCGTCGTGGGGGTCGGTCTGAGCCGGATCTGGCTGGGCGTGCACTGGGCGTCGGACGTGCTGGGCGGCTGGCTGCTGGGGGCGCTGATGGTGGTGCTGGCGATGTGGTCGTACGAGAAGTGGCACGGCGCGTGGCGTTCTTGACCTTTTCGGGGCCCGGCACGAAGGATCCTCGTCATGACGATCAAAGCCGTGCTCTTCGACTTCTCGGGCACCCTCTTCCGTATCGAGTCCACCGAGTCCTGGCTGCGCGCGGTGCTGGCTGAGGCCGATGTCGCCCTGCCGGAGTCCGACGTGATCCGCACCGCCGAGGCTCTGGAGAGGGCGGGTGCGCTGGCGGGCGGGGCGTTCCCGGCGACAGCGCCGACGGGGGAGTTGGGCGACCTGTGGGCGATCCGGGACGAGAGCGCCGAGCACCACCGGGCCGCCTACACCGGCCTCTCCCGCCAGGTTTCCCTGCCGGATCCGGCGCTCCACGAGGCCCTGTACGACCGCCACATGGCGCCGGTCGCCTGGGAGCCGTACCCGGACGCGGCCGAGGTCCTGACCGCGCTGCGCGAGCGCGGTGTGGCCGTCGGCGTGGTCAGCAACATCGGCTGGGACCTGCGGCCGGTGTTCCGGCACCACGGTCTCGACCCACATGTGGGCACGTACGTGCTGTCGTACGAACACGGCATCCAGAAGCCCGATCCGCGACTGTTCGCCGTCGCGTGCGAGGGATTGGGGGTGGCGCCTGAAGACACGCTGATGGTGGGCGATCAGCCTGCCGCCGACGGAGGTGCCGCGGCGCTGGGCTGTGCGGTGCACTTCGTGGACCATCTGCCGGCGGCGGAACGGCCGGACGGACTGCGGCCCGTGCTGAATCTGGTCGGCTGAGGAAGCGTCAAAGGCCGCCGGGTGACATGCCTCAGGCCGGTGGCTCTGCACACCCGTCCCGGACCATCCCCCGCGTGGCCCGGGACGGGCAGCTCAGGGTGCACCCACGCAGGGTGATCACCCGGAGGCGCTGAGTATAGTTGACTGGCGGCCAGTCAACGCAGGAGTTACAGGATGTCCCCACGCAACGCCTCGGTCAACGAAGAATCGTGACGGCGTTCCAGGAAACGGCTTCCGCGGGCACACCGGTCGTCCGGCCCCGCGGAGGGGTGGACGACCGGTGTGCGGATCAGACGGATGAGACGGATCAGGCAGATCAGTCGAAGTAGTCTGGCTGCGTCTGCACGTTGAGCTCACTCATGCGGACCCGCTCGGCCGCGTCGGTGCGCCGGTCGCTGAGCTTCAGGACGTCGAAGCCCTTCACCATGTCGTTCGAGTAGATGTAGCCGTTGTAGTAGTAGGCCGACCAGGTGCCGCCGCCCACGAGGGTGTCGGTGCTGATCGGGCCGCGCTCGAAGTAGGCGATCTCCTTGGGCTTCGAGGAGTCGGTGAAGTCCCAGACGGAGACGCCGCCCTGGTACCAGGACTGGACCATGATGTCCTTGCCCTTGACCGGGATCAGCGAGCCGTTGTGGGCGACGCAGTTCTCGGTGTCCGCCTGGTAACGCGGGATCTTGTAGTAGCTGCGGAAGACGAGCTTGCGGTCGTCGCCCTTGCCGACGATGTCGTAGATGCCGTCCGCACCGCGGTTCGGTCCGATGGCCTCGTTGCAGGTGGCCGCGCCGCCGCCGCCCAACTCGTCGGTGAAGACGACCTTGTTGGCCTTCTGGTTGAAGGTCGCCGAGTGCCAGAACGCGAAGTTCACGTTGTCCTGGACCTGGTCGATGACCTTCGGGCGCTCCGGGTCCTTGATGTCGAGGAGGATGCCGTCACCCATGCAGGCGCCCGCCGCGAGGTCCTTGGAGGGCAGCACGGTGATGTCGTGGCAGCCGGTCGTCTTGGACACGCCCGGGTTGGTGGGCCCGCCCGGGTTGCCGCCGCCGTCCGGCCCCTCACCGGGGAAGAGCACCGGGAAGTTCACCACGGCCGCCCTCTCGGGCGCGTTACGCGGCACCTTGATGACGGAGATGCCGTCGTGCGGCGGCTGGCAGTCGGGGAACGAGGCGCTCGGCGAGTACGAGGAGACGTAGATGTAGACGTTCTTGCGCTCGGGCACCAGCGAGTGGGTGTGCGAGCCGCAGGCGGTCTCGACGGCGGCGACGTACTTCGGGTTCTTCTTGTCGCTGATGTCGAAGACCTTCATGCCCTCCCACGAGGACTTCTCGGTCGCGGGCTGCGTGGTGCTGTTGCAGGAGCTGTCGCTGCGCGAGGAGTCCGTGGACAGGAACAGCAGGTTGCCGGAGACGGAGATGTCGTTCTGCGAGCCCGGGCACAGCACCTGGGACACCGTCTTCGGAGCCTTCGGGTTGCTGATGTCGAAGATACGGAAGCCGTCGTAGTTGCCGGCGAAGGCGTACCTGCCCTGGAACGCCAGGTCCGAGTTGGTACCGGGCAGCAGGTCCTTGGGGACATTGGCGACGTGCTTCATGTTGTCGGAGTGGACGATCTCGTCCTTCCCCGGTATGTCACCGCTCTCGATCGCCGCCCTCGCCTCGGCGGCGTCGCTCTTGGAGACCTTCTCCGGGGCGGCGGGACTGTCCCCGGGGTCGGGAGTCGCGGCCGCCGGCCCGGCGGTGAGCAGTGCGGCCAGGAGCCCCACCGCGGTCGCGGCAACTCCGAGGCGTCTGCGGCGCGTTCGCAGGTCGTTCAACAGGGTCACTGTGTCCGTCCTCCCTCGTAGCCGTTCGCTGGTGAACGGTTCATGGACCCCCGCAGTATCGTCCGCATCATGCACAGATCAACAGATGGCAACACACTCGTAATGAATATTTTTGATCACTGATGCTCCGAAGCGTGCTAGACCGGTCACCAACACTCACGAGGTGTACGTCAGTTCCTGTGCTCCAGGAGGTCACTGTGCTCGTTCGTCGTACGTCCCGCGCGCCACTGATCCCGGCGTTGGCGGCGGCTGCCCTGCTCGCGCTCGCGGGGTGCGACTCCGGGGCGGACTCGGGCGAGGACGCCGACTCCGCGAAGGCGACCGGGCCCGCGGTGATCGCCCCCGGCAAGCCGGGCGAGGCCGCCGAGACCCTTTCCGCCGAGGACGCCAAGAAGCGGCGCGCGGAGGACGACTCACCCAACGCGGCGGACTTCACCTACGCGCAGATGATGATCAAGCACCACACCCAGGCCGTGGAGATGACCGCACTCGTGCCCAGCCGCGCCGAGTCGACCCAGGTCAAGCGCCTCGCCGCGCGCATCTCGGCCGCGCAACAGCCGGAAATCGACGCCATGAAGGGCTGGCTGAAGAACAACGGCGGCGAGAAGAAGGACACTTCGGGCGGGCACGAACAGCACGAGGCGATGCCCGGAATGGCCACCGAGGCGCAGCTGGAGAAGCTGCGGGCGGCGAAGGGGAAGGCCTTCGACCAGCTCTTCCTGACACTGGTGACCACCCATCACGAGGGCGCCATCACAATGGCCACGGACCTGAAGGCCGCGGGCAACAACATCCTGGTCGAGGAGATGGCCGACGACGTGATCGCGCAGCAGACGGCGGAGATGAGCCGGATGCGCGAGATGCTGTGACGGCCGCCGCACGCGACGGCGACCGGCCGGGGTCCCCTGGCACCGCGTGTGACGACAGGGCCTAACGCCGTGTGTGACGTGGTGTCAGGAAGCCCTCGTCCCGTGCTCCGGCGATCAGCTTGAGCGATCTGCGGCGGCTGTGACCGGTCGCCCGCATCACCGCGAGGACCGGATCGATCCCCTGCTCCTGGGCGGCGCGGTACTCCTCGGCGACGCGCCGCCGCCCCTCGACGCCGTGCGGCCAGGCGGACCGGGCGCCGCACGCCTCGAAGAGCGGACCCTCGATCCAGTCCGCGAGCACGGTCAGGTCGTCCAGGGACAGCGACGGCTGGGCCCGTACCTCTTCGAGGAGGACGTGCCCCTCGGACACCACGGCGAGTACGTCGACACGGGCACCGTCGGGGAAGATCAGCTGGGCGTTGTACCAGGCCGTGGCTCCGTCGTGCTCCTGCACTTCCCACGCGGGCCACACGGAGACGACCCCGTCCGGACGGTTCCGGCCAGAAAGGTGAATGAAGGATTCTGCCAGCACATGCACAACGTAGGGAATGATCACATCCGCTGCGCAGCACCACGCGCGCCCGGGCCCCTACGGCACCCCGTCAGCGCAGCGGGCGCCACCCCCTCGGGTGGTGTCCCGCTCGTGTCCCTCCCGTGTTGGACGGTGCGGTGCGATGCTGAAGGCATCAGCGATCTCCTCGTCTAAGGAGTCCCCCGTGCTGCGTGTCGCCGTCGTCGGCTCGGGTCCGAGCGGGGTCTACACCGCGCAGACCCTGGTGCAGCAGGATCCCTCGGTGCACGTCGACGTCCTGGACCGGCTGCCGTGCCCCTACGGCCTGGTGCGGTACGGGGTCGCGCCCGACCACGAGAAGATCAAGTCGCTGCAGAACAACCTGCGGACCGTGCTGGAGCACGAGCGGGTGCGTTTCCTGGGCGGCGTCGAGGTCGGTCCGGCCGGACTGCCGGTCGAGCGCCTGCGGGCGCTGTACCACGCGGTGGTGTACTGCGTGGGCGCCGCCACGGACCGGCGTCTCGGCATCCCGGGCGAGGACCTGTGGGGCAGCTGGTCGGCGACCGAGTTCGTGTCCTGGTACAGCGCCCACCCGGACTCTCTCACGGACGGGTTCGTGCTCAGTGCCCGGGCGGCCGTGGTGATCGGCGTCGGGAACGTCGCGGTGGACGTGACCCGGATGCTGGCCCGGGGCGCGACGGAGCTGAGCCCCACCGACATGCCGCAGGACGCCTTGGCCGCGCTCGCCGCCAGCGAGGTCACCCAGGTCCACATGGTGGGCCGGCGCGGCCCGTCGCAGGCGCGCTTCACCACCAAGGAGCTGCGCGAGCTGGGCAGCATGCCGGACACCCGGGTGAGCGTGAATCCGTCGGAGCTGGAGCTCGATCCGGCGTATGTCGACCCGTCCGGTCTGCCCGCCCCCCAGCGCCGCAACGTGGAGGTGCTGCGTGGCTGGGCCTCCTCGCCCACCGGGGACGACCGGCACACGATCTCGCTGCGCTTCTTCCTCCGGCCCGTCGAGTTCCTCGCCGACGGCGACCGCGTGTGCGGGGTGCGCTTCGAGCGGACGGAGCCGGACGGGCGGGGCGGGGTGACGGGCACCGGCGAGTACGAGGAGATCGAGGCCCAGCTGGTGCTGCGGTCGGTGGGCTACCGCGGGGTGCCGCTCGACGGGCTGCCGTTCGACGCGGAGCGCGGCACAGTGCCGCATCTGGCCGGGCGGGTGCTGCGCGAGGGTGTGGTGGCGCCGGGCGAGTACGTGGCCGGATGGATCAAGCGGGGCCCGACCGGGGTGATCGGCACCAACCGGCCGTGCGCCAAGGAGACGGTGACCTCGCTGCTGGAGGACGCCCCCGTCCTCGCACGGCGGAAGGTGTCCGGCGATCCGCTCGAAGCGCTGCGGGCGGCGGGCATCACGCCTGTGGAGTGGTCGGGGTGGCAGGCGATCGAGCGGGCCGAGGCGGAGCTCGGGGCCTCGCTCGGGCGGGGTGTGGTGAAGCTGCCGGACTGGAAGTCGCTGCTGGAGGCGGCGCGTAGCGGGAGCGCATGACAGGGGTGCCCGCGGGGCAGGCCGTACCAGGGTCGCCCGTGCTTCGGTGGCCATGACACCCATCGGCAACACCGCCGAAATCAACAAACGGTGCAAGCCCGTTACGGTCTCGTGCTGTTCAAGCCGTCCCGACCTGCATTGTCATGCCCCTGATAGGCCCGCTCGCCTCTGGAGTACCCATGGCCACGCCCGCGCCCGTGCACCCCGTGGACGAAGTCCCGCCCATACGCCAGTTGGCCGCCTTCGGCCTGCAACATGTGCTCGCGATGTACGCGGGCGCCGTGGCGGTCCCGCTGATCGTCGGCGGAGCCATGGGGCTGCCGCCCGCCGACCTGGCGTACCTGATCACCGCGGACCTGCTGGTGTGCGGGATCGCGACGCTCATCCAGTGCGTGGGCGTGTGGCGGTTCGGGGTGCGGTTGCCGATCATGCAGGGCTGTACGTTCGCGGCCGTGTCGCCGATGGTGCTCATAGGGACGGAGGGCGGCGGACTTCCCGCGATCTACGGCTCGGTGATCGTGGCCGGACTCGCGATCATGCTGCTGGCACCCGTCTTCGGCAGGCTGCTGCGCTTCTTCCCGCCGCTCGTCACGGGCACGGTCATCCTCATCATCGGTGTCTCCCTGCTGCCCGTCGCGGGCAACTGGGCCGCCGGCGGGGTGGGCGCGGAGGACTTCGGGGAGCCGGAGAACCTGGCGCTCGCCGCCTTCGTACTCCTCGTGGTGCTGGGCGTGCAGCGGTTCGCGCCCGTGTTCCTGAGCCGGATCGCGGTGCTGGTCGGCATCGGCGTGGGGCTCGCGGTCGCGGTGCCGTTCGGGTTCACGGACTTCAGCGGGGTCGGGGACGCCGACTGGCTGGGCATCAGCACACCGTTCCACTTCGGCGTGCCCACGTTCCATGTCTCGGCGATCCTGTCGATGCTGGTCGTGGCCCTGGTGACGATGACCGAGACGACGGGTGACCTGATAGCCGTCGGCGAGATGACCGACCGGAAGGTCGAGCCGCGTTCGCTCGCCGACGGTCTGCGGGCCGACGGCTTCTCGACCGTCCTCGGCGGTGTGTTCAACACCTTCCCGTACACGGCGTACGCCCAGAACGTGGGCCTCGTCGGCATGACCCGCGTGCGCAGCCGCTGGGTCGTCGCCACCGCGGGCGGCATCCTCGTGCTGCTCGGCCTGCTGCCCAAGCTGGGCGCGGTGGTCGCGGCGATCCCGGCGCCGGTGCTCGGCGGTGCGGGCCTGGTGATGTTCGGCACGGTCGCCGGGAGCGGACTGCGCACGCTGGCCCGAGTCGACTTCCGGGGCAACAACAACCTGACGGTCGTGGCGGTCTCGGTGGCCGTGGGCATGCTGCCGGTCGGGGTGCCGACGGTCTACGACAAGTTCCCGGAGTGGTTCCAGACGGTGATGGACAGCGGGATCAGCGCGGGCTGCCTGACGGCGATCGTGCTGAACCTGCTCTTCAACCACCTGCCCGCGAGGGCCGGTTCAGCCACCGAGGCGGGCGGCCTGGCGAGCGGCGGCGGCGAGAAGGCTGTCGAGGAGCCCCGGGAAGAGGTCGTCTAGGTCGTCGTCGCGCAGGCCGTTCATCTTGGCCGTGCCCCGGTAGGTCTGCCGGATCACCCCGCTCTCGCGCAGCACTCGGAAGTGGTGCGTGGTCGTGGACTTGGTGACCGGCAGGTCGAAGTCCGAGCAGGTGAGCTCGCCGCCGTCGGCGGCGAGCTCTCGCACGATCCGCAGACGCATCGGGTCGGAGAGCGCGTGCAGGACGCCCTCCAGCCGGATCTCGTCGCGCGCCGGGTGCGGGAGGGCGCGGCCTGCGGCGGCAGGGGCGGCGGGGGTCACGTCGGCTCCAGTTCATTCGCGAGACCTCCATTGTACGAGAGGCATCGTAGTTTGACACCTCCCGTACTACGATGCCTATCGTATGAGTCGTCCTTCGGCCCCGTGACGAATGGAGCAGCTCACCATGAGCGCCCTCTCCCAGCCCCTCAGCCTCCGTGACGTGACGATCCCGAACCGGGTGTGGATGGCCCCGATGTGCCAGTACTCGGCCGCGCCCGAGGGACCGGACACGGGCGCCCCCGGCGACTGGCACTTCGCGCACTACGGAGCCCGGGCCACCGGCGGTACGGGCCTGATCCTCGTCGAGGCGACCGCTGTCCGCCCCGAGGGCCGCATCTCCCCGTACGACCTCGGGATCTGGAACGACACCCAGGTCGAGGCGTTCCGCCGGCTCACGCACTTCATGAAGGCGCAGGGCACGGTGCCCGGCATCCAGCTCGCTCACGCCGGCCGCAAGGCCTCGACGGACCGGCCCTGGAAGGGTGGCGCGCCGGTCGGGCCGGACGCCCACGGATGGCAGCCGCTGGCTCCGAGCGCGATCGCGTTCGACGAGGGGCACCCGGTGCCGGACGAGCTGACCGTGGATCAGATCCGGGAGATCACGGGCCAGTTCGCTCAGGCCGCCCGGCGTGCCCTGACCGCCGGTTTCGAGGTCGTCGAGATCCACGGTGCGCACGGCTACCTGATCAACGAGTTCCTCTCCCCGCACTCCAACCACCGCACGGACGCGTACGGCGGCTCGTACGAGAACCGCATCCGCTTCGCCCTCGACGTCGTCGACGCGGTGCGGGAGGTGTGGCCCGACGACAAGCCGTTGTTCTTCCGCATCTCCGCCACCGACTGGCTTGAGGACGCAGGCTGGACGGCCGACGACACCGTCCGCTTCGCCTCCGCGCTCCAGGAGCACGGCGTCGACCTGCTGGACGTCTCCAGCGGCGGCAACGCCCCGCACGTCCGCATCCCGGTCGGCCCCGGCTACCAGGTGCCGTTCGCCGCCCGGGTGAAGGCCCAGGCCACACTCCCCGTGGCCGCCGTCGGTCTCATCACCGACGCGGAGCAGGCCGAGAAGATCCTGGTCAACGAGGAGGCGGACGCGGTCCTGCTGGGCCGCGAACTGCTCCGCAACCCCTCCTTCGCCCGCCTCGCGGCCCGCGAACTCGGCGCGGACATCCACGTACCGGACCAGTACCTGCGGTCCGCCTGAGCGGACGTCCCGGGCCGCACCGTGCCGCGCGCCCCCACCGCGAGTACGGCCGCATTCAGTCGGCGGTGAGGCCGGAGGGCCGGGGCGGGGTGCGGAAGAGCCGGGTGGGTACGGCGGCGGCCAGGGTCCGGTAGCCCTCCGGGTTGAGGTGCAGCCAGTCCCCGTCGTGGAGTTCGGTGCGCAGACGGCGCGGGTCCGCGGGGTCGCGTACCGCGCGGTCGAGGTCGATGACCGCGTCGAAGGCGCCGCTGGTGCGGATCCAGTCGTTGACGGCTCGCCGTGAGGCCTCGCGCAGCCCGGCGGGGTCGTCGTACAGGGTGTTGCCGCCGAACGGCAGGAGCGTCGCGCCGTACACACGGATGCCCTGCGCGTGCGCGCGGACGACGATCTGCTCGTAGGCGGCGACGAGGTCGGCGGTGACGGCGCGCTGGGCGGGCTCGGTGGCCGCCGCGGTGCCGATGTCGTTGACGCCCTCGAAGACGATCAGCCAGGCGACACCGCTGCGGGCCAGGATGTCGCGGTCGAGGCGGGCGAGGACGCTCGGACCGAGGCCGTCGTTGAGGACCCGGTTGCCGCCCGCGGCCTGGTTCAGGACGGCGACGTCGGCAGTGGCGGGATGCGCCTGGAGACGGTCGAAGAACTGGTCGGGCCAGCGGTTGTTGCCGTTGGTCGTGGAGCCGCGGCCGTCGGTCAGTGAGTCACCGAGGACGGCGATGGCGGCCGTGGTGGCGCGGGAGACGACCTCGACGTCGCTCAGCAGGTACCAGTGGTCGGTGGCGGTCGCCCCGGACAGGTCCGCGGCCGTCGAGTGGTCGCCGTGCCGGAGGTACGACGTCGTGCGGGAGCCGGGGTGGGAGGTGAGCGCGAGGGACTTCTGGCCCTCGGCGAGGTGGGCCGTCACGGTCAGGTTGGTGCCCGGCCGGAGGTCGAACTCCAGAGGGTCGGAGACCAGTTGGGCGCCGACCGGCACGGTGGCCGACCGACGTCCGTTGAACGTCACCCGCTGAAGGCTCCCGGGCTCAATGGCACTGACTCCGGCCCGCCCGTCCCGGGGCAGGGCCACGGTCACCGCGGTGAGGGGCAGCGCGGCGCCGCCGAAGGCGTTGGAGAAGCGCAGCCGAACGCGCTCACCGCCGGTGGAGACACGCACTGTCTGCCGCAGGGTGGTGTCGACCAGGACGGCGTCGCTCCCGGTGAACGGCGGGGGCGGCATGTTGCCGGGCTCGGTGAGCTGCGGCATCGCGGTCCAGGTGTTCACCCAGTGCCACTGGGCCGTACGCGACTGCTGGGCGGCCGCCGGTTCGCCGCTGTGGCCGACGGCACCCATCGCGGACGAGGTGGCGACGAGGGCCAGCGCCAGCACGCACACGGCGATCAAGGGGACGAAGGGTGCGCTTCTCCACGACTGCGGCTGCTGCGATGACTGTGACGGATGCGTCGGCTGTGGCTCTCCGTGCGACGGCTTCACGAGCGACGTGCCTTCCTGTACGCGGGGTGGCATCGGCGGGCGCGCGCCGGGGGCCCGGCGCGCGCCTGGAAACGGGCGGTTGTACGTGACGTCCGTCAGGTGGTGCAGTTGGCGCCGTTGAGGGCGAAGGCGGTGGGGCCCGCGCTGCCGCCGGTATGGCCGGCCTGGTAGCCGATGCCGACGCTAGCGCCCGGGGCGATCGTGGCGTTGTACGCGGCGTTGGTGGCGGTCACCGCCCCGCTCGCCGGTGCGTAGGTGGCGCCCCAGCCGTTGGTGATGGTCTGGCCGGCGGGGAGCGTGAAGGCGAGACTCCACCCGTTGACGGCGGTGGTGCCGGTGTTGGTGATGGTCACCGAGGCGGTCAGGCCCGTGCTCCAGGCGTTGGTGGTGACGGAGACCTTGCAGCCGCCGGGCTGGGGTTGGGGCGCGGGGCCGCCGCTGTCCAGGCCGAAGAAGGTGATCACGCGGGCCGCCATGCCCGTGGTAATCAGATTGTGGCCGACGCCCTGGAGGCTGATGGCCTCGACGGGGGCCTGGTCACCGGTGGAGCCGTAGCGGGTGCGGGTCCAGCCGGACGCGGGCGAATCGGTGCGGGTGGGCGTCTGGCTGATGCCCTGCACCTCGGTCCACTGCTTGATCATCTCCCCGAAGTTGGGGTAGCGCAGGACGTCGTCCTCGGTGCCGTGCCAGAGCTGCATACGGGGGCGGGGGCCGGTGTAGCCGGGGTAGGCGCCCCGCACGAGGTCGCCCCACTCCTTCGGGGTGTGCGTCACGGTGCCGCCCGCACAGGCACTGTTCCACTCGGAGCCGTCGGTGGTGGCGAAGCAGCCGAAGGGCACGCCCGCGAACGCGGCGCCGCCGGCGAACACGTCGGGATAGTCGCCCAGCAGGACGTTGGTCATCATCGCCCCCGAGGAGACGCCGGTGGCGAAGATCCGGCCGGTGTCGGCCTCGTAGGTGCGAGTGACATAGTCGATCATGGACTTGATGCCCACCGGGTCACTGCCGCCGCCCCGTTTGAGGGCCTGGGGCGAGGAGACGTCGAAGCACTTGCTGCTACGGGTGACCGACGGGTAGATCACGATGAACCCGTAGCGGTCGGCGAGCGAGGCGAACTCGGTGTTCGAGTAGAACACGGGGCCGGAACCGGTGCACCAGTGGACGGCCACCAGGACCGCGGGGTTCTCGGTGACGGTGTCCGGCACGTACAGGTACATCTGGAGGTTGCTGGGATTGGGGCCGAAGTTCGTCACCTCGGTGAGGGACGCGGTGGGTGCCGCGTCCCCGGCCGGTGCGGCGGGAGCCGCCGTCGCCCCCGGAGGGACAGCTGTGGTCCTGGGGGCCGCCGAGACCTGAGGCGCGGCGAACAACAAGGCCGCGAGTAAGGGGACCAGTCCTCCGAGGAGCGCAAGGAGTGTCGTGCGGAGCGGTCTTCTCGCGGTGATGCCGGCAGGGGTGGACACGTCCTCGTCCCTTTCTGACGCCACGGACAACTGTGGGGAGCAACTGCGCGGAGCAACCGCGCGGGAACCGGCCTCCGGCCGTGGAGACCAAAGGCATCGTGACATGCACATGCAGGCCTTGGAAGCGCTCCCACTCACCGAAAAGATTCGATGAACACGGGGACGGGGCGGGCGCGAAGCGGCCCCAAAACCTTCTGCGTGAACCGTTGACCAGAAAGCGCTTACCCCCTACCTTCCGTTCAGAAGAGTGACCCGACAGCTCCCTCGCACACATGAGACCGGAGCGGCCGGAGGTCAGCACCACCTGGGGAATTGCACTCGTTGAAACCCCACTGCCTCCCTGTCGGGCGGCTCGGCTCGCGCGCGGCGACCAGATTGGCGAACAACAGTCACGTACATGACCCACCAGGTCCTCCTGAAGGGACGCCCCCGCATGCGCACTCTCCCCCCACGTACACGAGCGCGGCGATCCACTCTGGCCGCGGCCACCGCGGCCGCCCTCACAACCGTCGCCATGGTCGCCGCCCCCCAGCCGGCGGGTGCCGCCGAGACCACGCCCATCGGATTCGGCGCGGGCACCACCGGTGGCGGCAGCGCCGGCCCGGTGACCGTGTCGACGCTGTCCGCCTTCCAGACAGCCGTCACCGGGAACGCGGCGAAGGTGGTGCGTGTCAACGGCCTGATCTCGCTGAGCGGTCAGGTCGACATCGGCTCCAACACCACGGTCCTGGGCGTCGGTTCGTCATCCGGCTTCACAGGCGGCGGCCTGCGGATCAAGGGGGCGACCAACGTCGTCGTCCGCAACCTCAACATCAGCAAGCCGGTCGCGCCCTCCGACGGCATCACGGTCCAGGAGTCGACGAAGGTGTGGATCGACCACAACTCCTTCTCGGCGGACCGCGATCACGACAAGGACTACTACGACGGTCTCCTCGACATCAACCACGGCTCCGACTACGTGACGGTGTCCTGGAACACCTTCAAGGACCACTTCAAGGGGTCACTCGTCGGCCACAGCGACAACAACTCCTCGGAGGACACCGGCCATCTGAAGGTGACGTACCACCACAACGAGTTCGACAACGTCTACTCGCGCATCCCGAGCCTGCGCTTCGGCACCGGGCACTTCTACAACAACTACGTGAACGGCGCCGACACCGCCTGCCACTCGCGCATGGGCTCCCAGATGCTCGTCGAGAACAACGTCTTCCGCTCGACGAAGATCGCGGTCACCACGAACCGCAGCAGCGACATCGACGGCTACGCGAACCTGCGCGGCAACGATCTCGGCGGAGCCGCCACCGAGGTCTCCCAGGTGGGCAGCTTCACGAGCCCGCCCTACAGCTACACCGCCGAGTCCGCCTCGTCCGTCGTCGCCTCGGTGACGTCCGGCGCGGGCGCGGGAAAGCTCTAGCCCCCCACGGGACCACCCGGGCAATCCCCCCACACACAACCACCCCCACCGAAGAGCACAGTCCACACCTCAACAGACAGAAGGAATCGGGACATGACTTCTGCGGCACGTCCACGCGCCCGCACGCGCGCGCTGACCGGAGCACTGGCCACACTCGGACTCTCGGTTGGCATGATCATGACGGGCAGCGCCGCTCCGGCAAGCGCCGCCACCTGGCCCACCCCGAACGGCAGCGAGGGGGTCTCCGCCACCATCCCGATCTCCGGCACCAAGGATTACGGGATGAAGCGCCTCTACGGCACCGGGGACCTCGGCTCCGGCGGCCAGGAAGAGGACCAGGGACCGATCCTGGAGCTCGCTGCCGGCGCCGTACTGAAGAACGTCATCATCGGCGCCCCCGCCGCGGACGGCATCCACTGCAAGGGCAGTTGCACACTGCAGAACGTCTGGTGGGAGGACGTCGGCGAGGACGCGGCGACGTTCCGGGGCTCCTCGTCGTCCAACGTCTACACCGTCTCCGGTGGTGGCGCGAAGGAGGCCACCGACAAGGTGTTCCAGTTCAACGGGGCGGGGACGCTCAACATCTCCAACTTCGCCGCGAAGAACTTCGGCACCTTCGTCCGCTCGTGCGGCAACTGCTCCACGCAGTACAAGCGGACGATCAACCTCAACACCATCGAGGCGACCTGGAAGGGCGGCAAGCTCGTCGGCATCAACACCAACTACGGCGACAGCGCCACCCTGAGAGGCATCACGATCGTCGGGGACTCCAGCAAGAAGATCGTCCCCTGCCAGAAGTACATCGGTAACAACACGGGCGCCGAACCGCCCACCAACGGCAGCGGGCCCGACAGCACGTACTGCAAGTATTCGGCGTCCGACATCAGGTACAGCTGAGTAATCAGGTACAGCTGAGTAATCAGGTACAGCTGTGTGATCAGGTACAGCTGTGTGATCAGGTACAGCTGAGTCGCATCCAGTACCGGCGGGTCCGAGTTCGGCTGAGTCCATCGCACTCGTTCCGGCCGCGGCCGGAGCCGGGCGGCTGTGCGAAGCGCCTCTGACGGGCGCCTTCGTACAGCCGCTCCGGCGTGCAGCGCGTGCGGGCGCGGCCGTACGCCCGCCACTCGCCGCTACCAGGTCTTACGCCCCCACAACGGCCCGACACGCTCCCACTCCTCGTCCCACTCCTCCATGCGGCGGCGCTCCAGGCGACCGCGTACAAGGCGGCCGCCCACGAAGGGGACGCCCGCGGCGGTCACGCCCACGAGGACGCCGATCAGCGAGGAGCGGACACGGGCCTCGGACCGTGTGGCCGGCTCGGTGACCATGCGGCCGTCGGTGTCGGTCCAGACCGTGACCGGCGTGCCCACGGCGCTGGCGGGCGCGACCCGGGTCTGGCCGGTGTGGGCGGAGCCGTCCCTCGCCGTCCAGCGGACCTCGGCCCACACGCGCGTGGATCCGGGGGCGGACGTCGCGGCCGCTCCCGGGGCGTCCTCGGTGAGCTGCGCCACGACAGGGCGCCACTCGATGCGCTGCCGGTCGAGGTTCTGCTCGACGGACCTCGTCGCCAACAGTCCGGTGACCACCCCGCCGAGCACGGTGAAGGTCCAGGCCGCGAGGACCACCCATGCCTCGATCCGGTCGCTGCGGCGCCGCAGCGGATTCCGCCGCCATCGCCACAACCACACCTTCGGACCTCGGAATGCCACCATCGAGGGCACCCTCCTCACGAACGCACAGACAAGCCAGGGCGCCCTCCCATACGCGGGTGGCCTCTCCGATGCTCATGACGAATGCGTCACCCCGGCCGGACGGCGCGTTCCGTACGGTCGTCGCGAGCTCCGGCAGGGCCGAATCCAAGCCGGCGTGGTGGCCCGGCCGACATGCTCGTTCGGCGCGGGACACCCGTTCCGACCTGCGGCGACGTCCTCTCCGGGGGTGAGTGTCAGTGGTGGGGTGCAGACTGGCCCGTGTCTGAGACAACGACGTCCCGGAGGTGGCCGGCATGGCCGACATCCTGCTCACCGTAGGCACACGCAAAGGTCTGTTCATCGGACGGCGGCGCGGCGGCGCCTGGGAGTTCGACGAGAGCCCGTACTTCAACGCGCAGGCCGTGTATGCGGTCGCAATCGACACCCGAACGGACACCCCCCGGCTGCTGGTCGGCGGCGACAGCGCGCACTGGGGGCCGTCCGTCTTCCACTCCGACGACCTCGGCCGGACCTGGACCGAGCCCGCCCAGGCCGCCGTGAAGTTCCCCAAGGACACCGGAGCGTCGCTGGAGCGGGTGTGGCAGCTGCACCCCTCGGCGGCGGAGCCGGACGTCGTGTACGCGGGCACGGAGCCTGCCGCCCTGTACCGCTCGGCGGACCGCGGGGAGAGCTTCGACCTCGTCCGGTCCCTGTGGGAGCACCCGACGCGCGACAAGTGGGTGCCCGGTGGCGGCGGGGAGGGCCTGCACACCATCCTCACCGACCGGCGCGACCCGCAGGTGATGACGGTCGCCGTCTCCGCGGCCGGCGTGTTCCGCACCCAGGACGGGGGTACGAGCTGGGCGCCCTCCAACTCCGGTGTCTCCGCGGTGTTCCTGCCGGATCCGAACCCGGAGTTCGGTCAGTGCGTGCACAAGGTCGCGCGGGACTCGGTGACACCGGACCGGATGTACCTGCAGAACCACTGGGGTGTGTACCGCAGCGACGACGCGGGCGCGCACTGGACGGACATCGGCGAGGGGCTGCCGTCCACGTTCGGGTTCGCCGCGGCGGCCCATCCCCACCGCGGGGACACCGCGTACATCTTCCCGATCAACGCCGACGCGGACCGCGTCCCGGCGGGGCGGCGCTGTCGTGTCTTCCGCACGACGGACGCGGGCAGGACCTGGGAGCCGCTGTCGGCCGGCCTGCCGGACGAGGACCACTACGGCACGGTGCTGCGCGACGCGATGTGCACGGACGACGCGGACCCGGCGGGCGTGTACTTCGGCAACAGAAACGGAGAGGTGTACGCGTCGGCGGACGACGGCGACAGCTGGCGGCAGTTGGCGTCCCACCTGCCGGACGTGCTGTGCGTGCGTGCGGCGGTGGTGGGCTGACGGGCACGCCGGGGTCCGGGGCCTGCCTGATCGTCGGGAGACTTCTCCTACGGCTCCCGCACACGTCCGGGGGCTGCCAGGCCGGCCCTCACGGGAACGAGCAGCCGGCCCCGGTCGCCGTCTACGGCAGGCGCCAGTCCACCGGCTGGGCTCCTTGGCGGGCAAGAAAGTCGTTGGCGCGGCTGAACGGGCGGGAGCCGAAGAAGCCTCGGTCCGCCGACATCGGCGAGGGATGAGCCGACTCAATGGCCGGGAGATCCCCGAGAAGGGGCCGAAGATTGCGTGCGTCGCGTCCCCACAGGACGGATACCAGCGGTTTACCGCGCGCGGCCAGCGCCCGGATGGCCTGCTCGGTGACTTCCTCCCACCCCTTGCCCCGGTGTGCCGCGGGCTTGCGGGGGGCCGTCGTCAGCGCCCTGTTGAGCAGCAGCACACCCTGTTTCGTCCACGGCGTCAGATCCCCGTTCGACGGCCTGGGCAGCCCCAGGTCGGAGTTCATCTCCCGGAAGATGTTCTCCAGACTGCCCGGCAGGGAACGCACCTCGGGCGCCACCGCGAAGCTCAACCCGATGGCCATCCCCGGTGTGGGGTAAGGGTCCTGGCCGACAATCAGGACGCGAACGTCGTCGAAGGGCTGCTGGAAGGCCCGCAGGACATTCGGTCCGGACGGCAGATAGGTCCGGCCGGCCCCTATCTCGGCCCGGAGGAAGTCGCCCATGGAGGCGATGCGTTCGGCCACAGGTTCGAGGGCCTTCGCCCAGCCTGCCTCAACAAGTTCATGCAAGGGTCGTGGTGCCACGGCGCGTCACTCTACTGGTCCACGCCATGCCCCCGCACAAACGGAGAAGCCCTCACGCGCGGACGCCGTTCTCGGCGCTACTCTTCCTCCTCGTCCCAGATCTTCGTCGTCCAGATCTTCGTCCAGATCTTCGAGCCCGCCGAGCAGGTCGCGCTGCCGGTCACCGGGAAGGGGAGGAGCTTGGTGCGTCCGCTGGTCAAGCCACGCCGCCGTGGTCGTCGTGCCCACCCCTCCCCCGTGTCCGCGGACCGCGGATTCTTCGACTTCCGTCCGTTCGGCCGCGCGGGCGACCTGCTCGCCCGGCAGGGAACGCGGCCCGTGCATCGGCGGCTGCCATGACCGGCACCCGAGGCCTCGCCCCACCCGTCGTGCTCGCCGTGGACTCGGGTGGCTCCGGGCTCCGCGCGGTGCTGGCCTCGGAAGGCCGGGTCCGCTCCGCTCCGTTGGTGTCCAGGGAGCCGGTGCGGACCGGCCCGCGGGGCATCGACGCCGGGCATCTGCTGGAGCAGCTCCTGCCCATGGCGCGGCAGTTGCTCGACGACGCCGGGAGCGGTCCACCGCGGGCGGTGGCGATCGGCGCCGCCGGGTTCGCGACTCTGGGCGACCGGATGCGCGCCGAACTCCCGGAGGCCCTGGGGCGCGAGCTCGATGTGCGACGGGTCGCGCTGGCCGCCGACGCGGTCACCGCGTATGTGGGCGCCCTCGGGACGCGGGCGGGCGCGGTGGTCGCCGGCGGCACCGGGCTGATCGCCATCGGCACCGACCTGGAGAGCTGGCGCCGGGCGGACGGGTGGGGGC
>NZ_VMNX01000074.1 GCF_009377235.1 Streptomyces acidicola | reverse complement strand
GGTGGGGACGACGACGGGTTCGGGGAGGCCGAGGAGCCAGGCGGCGCGGCGCAGGGAGTGGTGGGCGTTGGCGCCGCAGACGAGCCGGAGTGGCCCTGGGGCGTGCCGGGTTTCGCGGGCCAGGAGGAGGGCGAGTTGGTTGGACTCGGTGCCTCCGGTGGTGACCAGGGCGTCGCGCGCGTGCAGTTCGTCGGCGAGTGCTCTGGTGACGAGTGTCTCCAGCGCCGAGGCGGCCGGGGCCTGGTCCCATGAGTCGAGGGAGGGGTTGAGGGCGGAGACGGCGAGGTCGGCGGCGGTCGCGACGGCGAGGGGCGGGCAGTGAAGGTGGGCCGCGCACAGGGGGTCGGCGGGGTCGGCGGCGCCCGCGGCGAACGCGCGGACGAGGGTGTGGAGGGCGTCTGGGTCGCCGTGGCGTGGGAGTACCTCGCCGAGGGCGGCCCGGATGTGTGCGGCGACGGCCTGTGGCCCGCCTGCGGGGAGGGGGCCGCCGCCGCGTGCGTCCGCGCCTTCTTGTAGTGCGTCGAGCACCGTGTCGAGCAGGGGCCGCAGCGCGTGGCGGCCTCCGGCTCCTGAGGCGAGGGGCGGGGCGCTCATGCCGTGGACAACGATGCGGCTGCGCTAAGGGTGCTGTTTGGAGAGTGTCGTGGGGGGCCGTGGGGGGTCTGTGCCGGTGGCGGTCTGCTCTGCCTGTGGGGGTCTGGGGGGAGTATGGGCGATTTGCTGCTCCCGCAAGCTCTCAACTCTGTTCGAGCGGGGAGGTACCCCTCCTCGCGGCGGAGCCGCGTCTTGATGCAGCGCAGCGCCCCTTACGGGGCGCGCTTCAGCTCCCGTCAGTTCCCCTCGCTGTGTGCCTCCCTCACCTTCAATGCGCGCCCCAGGTCATCCAGTTGGTCCGTCAGCTGGCGGCGCAGGGACGGGGTCGGGTCGGACTCGCGGAGGCACTGCTCGCCGAGGCGGAGGGTTTTCGCGTGGACGGCGTGCACGGGGAAGGCCCAGCGGCCCGCGGCGACGGCGATGGCGGGGCTGCGGCGGGCGGCGACTGCGACGGCGTCGGTGAAGTACCGCTGGACGTACTCCTCGACCAGCTCGGCCTGTTCGGGCTGCCAGAAGCCTTGGGCGGTGGCCGTGAACAGGTAGTTGGAGAGGTCGTCGGTGGCGAACATGGCCTCCCAGGCCGTGCGCTTGGCCTCCGGGTCGGGCAGCGCGGCCCGGCAGCGGGCGGCGCCCTCCTGGCCGGTGGCGCTCGGGTCGCGCTGCACCTCGGCGGCGATCGCGGCCTCGCCGGTGGCGCCGAGGACCGCGAGGCGGCCCAGGATGCGCCAGCGCAGCTCGGGGTCGAGCTCGGGACCGCCGGGCACGGTGCCGTCGGCGAGCCAGGCGGCGATGGTGTCGGAGTGGGCGGCGACATCGATGAAGTGGCGTACGGCCGTGAGGCGCAGGCCGGGGTGGGAGCCGTCCTCGGTGCGGCGGATCAGGTCGCGGCACAGGGCGGTGAGCGTGGACAGGGCGGCGGGCCGCTCCGTGTCGGCCAGGAAGCGGTCCGCGATCTGGGCCGACGCGAACGACAGGACGCCCTGGACCAGTGCCACGTCCGTTTCGAGGGGCAGATGGGTGCGCGCGGCTTCCAGGTAGGCGGTGGGGGGCAGTTCGCCGTCGCGGACGGCGTCCCGCAGGGAGTTCCAGACGACGGCGCGGGTCAGCGGGTCGGGGAGCTGGGACAGGTTGTCGCGGACGGCTGCGAAGGATTCGGGGTCGAAGCGGACCTTGGCGTAGGTGAGGTCGCCGTCGTTGAGGAGGAGCAGCGCGGGTCGTTTGCCGATCGGCCTGGCCTCGTCCTGGGGGATGTCGAGTTGGGGGCGTTCGCGCAGGACGAGGTGGCCGTTGTCACCGGGGTCCCGGTCGTAGAGGCCGACGGCGACGCGGTGCGGGCGGCTGCCGTGGCGCTCGGCGGTGAGGGTGTAGGTGCCGTCGTCGGCCGGGTTGACCTTCGGGGTGAGTGTGTCGATGCCTGTGGTGCGCAGCCAGGAGGCGGCCCAGGCGTGTACGTCGCGATCGGTGGCGTCGGCGAGGGAGTCGATGAAGTCGGCGAGGGTGGCGTTGCCGAAACGGTGGCGGGCGAAGTGGGTGTTGATGCCCGCGAGGAAGTTCTTCTCGCCGAGCCAGGCCACGAGTTGCCGGAGGGCGGAGGCGCCCTTGGCGTAGGAGATGCCGTCGAAGTTGAGCAGGGCGGAGGCGGTGTCGTCGACGGTGTCGGGGGCGACCGGGTGGGTGGAGGGGCGTTGGTCGGCGTCGTAGCCCCAGGCCTTGCGGGCGACGCCGAAGTCGACCCAGGTGTCGGTGAAGCGGGAGGCTTCGGTGAGGGTCTGGTAGCCCATGTACTCGGCGAAGGACTCGTTGAGCCAGATGTCGTCCCACCACTGGAGGGTGACGAGGTCGCCGAACCACATGTGGGCCATCTCGTGGGCGATGACCATGGCGCGGGTCTGCCGCTCGGTGTCGGTGACGGCGGAGCGGTAGACGAACTCATCGCGGAAGGTGACCAGGCCGGGGTTCTCCATGGCGCCGAAGTTGAACTCGGGGACGAATGCCTGGTCGTAGGAGTCGAAGGGGTACGGCTCTTCGAACTTCTCGTGGTAGCGGTCGAAGCACGCACGCGTGATGTCGAGGATTTCGTCGGCGTCGACGTCCAGGTGGGGGGCGAGGGAGCGGCGGCAGTGGAGGGCGAAGGGGAGTCCCTGGTGTTCGGTGTGCACGGAGTGCCAGGGTCCGGCGGCGACGGCGACCAGGTAGGTGGAGATCAGCGGTGTGGGGGCGGCGCGCCAGGTGCCGTCCTCCTGCTGTTCGGTGACGCCGTTGGCGATGACCTTCCAGTTTTTGGGCGCCGTCACGGACAGTTCGAAGACGGCCTTGAGGTCGGGTTGGTCGAAGGCCGGGAAGACGCGCTTGCAGTCGTCCAGGGCGAGTTGCGTGTAGACGTAGGTCTCGCCGTCGGTGGGGTCGGTGAAGCGGTGCATGCCCTCGCCGGTGCGGGAGTAGCGCATGACGGCGTCGATGCGCAGCTCGTGCTCGCCGGTGGTGAGGTCCTTGAGGGGCAGCCGGTTCTCGGTGAACGTGTCGAGGTCGAGGTTGTGTCCGTCGAGGGCGGCGTGGCGCAGTTCTTCGGGCTTGAGCTCGATGAACGTGTCCGTGACGTTCTGGTCCCCGCGTACCGTGAAGTGGATGACGGTGCGGGAGACGAACAACTCGTCGCCGTGTGTCAGGTCGAGGTCGATCTGATAGCGGTGGACGTCGAGGAGCTTGGCACGGGTCTGCGCTTCGTCGCGCGTCAGTACGGACATGCAGGACATGCTGCCTGATGCCACTGACACGGCACAGGGGCGGGCCGGTACACGGCTTTTGTCCGCCGCCCTCTGCCGTCCTCCGTGGTGCGCCCGGGGCGCGGTGTCACTCCCCCGTGGCGGATGCGCCGTTCACCGCGTCGTCCGCGATGCGCTCGTGGTGGCGGATGACCTCGGCGATGATGAAACCCAGGAGTTTCTCGGCGAAGGCCGGGTCGAGGTTGGCGTTCTCGGCGAGGTTGCGCAGCCGGGCGATCTGCTGGGCCTCGCGTGTGGGGTCGGCGGGCGGCAGCCGGTGCTCGGCCTTGAGGTGGCCGACCTGCTGGGTGCACTTGAAGCGCTCGGCGAGCATGTGGACGACGGCGGCGTCGATGTTGTCGATGCTCTCGCGCAGCCGGGCGAGCTCGGCGCGGACGGCGGGGTCGACTTCTCCGATGCCGGTGTTGCTGGTGGTCATGGGCGTCACCCTACGGGGCGTGCGGTTGTTCGATCGCCGGGCGGCTCTCCTGGGTGCGGAAGTGGACCGGGGCCACGCCGACGCGGCGGGTGAACAGGCGGGAGAAGTAGGCCGGGTCGTCGTAGCCGACGCGGCGGGCCACGGCGGCGACGGGCAGGTCGGTCGAAGCCAGCAGTTCCTTGGCGCGGTCCAGACGGATGCGCAGGAGGTAGTCCTTGGGGCTGCAGCCCGCGCCGCGACGGACGGCGGTGCGCAGTTCGGCGGTGGTCATGCCGAGCCGGGCGGCGTGTTCGGCGACCGACAGGGGCCGACAGGCGTCGCGGGCGAGGGCCTGCAGGAGCCGGTTTCCGTCGGGGGCGAGGTCGGCGCGGGCGCCGCGCAGGGTGACGAGGAGCTCGTGCAGGGCGGCGCCGGCCGCCACCTCGGGCAGGGGCGTGTCGCGCTGGACGGTGCGGGCGATGCGGCCGATGACCGCGCGGGCGCCGGACGCGTCCGAGAGGGGCACCACGGGCCGGTCCGGTTCGATGCAGCCGAGTTCGGTGTACGCCTCGGTGGCGGGCCCGGTGAAGGCGACCCAGCTCTCGTCCCAGTGCGGGTCGGGGCCGTAGTGGTGCGGGACGCCGGGGGTGAGCCAGAGCAGGACGGGCGCGGTGACCTCGACGCGGGGCCCGTCGCCGGCCCGGAACCAGCCGCCGCCCGCGCCGATCACGACGGCCACGTGGTGGTCGAGGGTGCGGGGGCCGACGGTGGGCAGCTCGCCGTACTGCAGTCCGACGCCGAGGCAGGCGAGGCCGAGCCGGTGGAGGGCCGGACCGGGCGTGAAGTACCGCATCCAGGTGTGGTAGGCGCGCCTGGCTGCGTCCACGGTGCCCTCACTTTCGTCCAAGCGCCGTCGATCTTTGTCCATGGACGGGCACACCGCCAGGGGGCAAGGGTGGGGCCATGAGCGAATCCAGGCTGGGAGACAGCGAATTCAGTGTCGGAGACAGCGACTTCCTGCTGGACGGGCGCCCGGTGCGGCTGCTGTCGGGCGCGCTGCACTACTTCCGGGTGCGTGAGGAGCACTGGGGCCACCGCCTGGCGATGCTGCGGGCGATGGGCCTCAACTGTGTGGAGACGTACGTCCCGTGGAACCTGCACGAACCGCGCCCCGGCGAGTTCCACGAGGTGGGGCAGCTGGGCCGGTTCCTGGACGCGGCCCGGGAGGCGGGGCTGTGGGCGATCGTGCGTCCGGGGCCGTACATCTGCGCGGAGTGGGAGAACGGCGGGCTGCCGCACTGGGTGACGGGTCGGCTGCGCACGCGGGACGAGCGGTTCCTGGGGCCGGTGGAGCGCTGGTTCCGGCGTCTGCTGGGCGAGGTCGTGCCCCGGCAGATCGACCGCGGCGGGCCGGTGATCATCGTGCAGGTCGAGAACGAGTACGGCAGCTACGGCACCGACCAGGTGTACCTGCGGCGGCTGGCCGACCTGCTGGTCGCCGAGGGCGTGACGGTGCCGCTGTGCACCACGGACGGTCCGGAGGACCACATGCTCACCGGTGGCTCGGTTCCGGGGCTGCTGGCGACGGCCACGTTCGGGTCCCGGGGGCGCGAGGCGTTCGACGTGCTGCGCCGGCACCGCCCCACGGGCCCGCTGATGTGCATGGAGTGGTGGTGCGGCTGGTTCACCTACTGGGGCGGTGAGCAGGCGGCACGCGATGCCGAGGACGCCGCTCGGTCGCTGCGCGAGATCCTGGAGTGCGGTGCCTCGGTGAACCTCTACATGGCGCACGGCGGTACGAACTTCGCGGGCTGGTCGGGCGCCAACCGGGGTGGCGGCGTCCTGCATGACGGGACGCTGCACCCGGACGTCACGTCGTACGACTACGACGCGCCGATCGACGAGTACGGGCGCCCCACCGAGAAGTTCTGGAGCTTCCGCGAGATCCTCGCGGAGTACGCGGACGGACCCCTGCCGGATGTACCGCCCCCGCCCGCGTCCCTCGGTGAGGCCGTCACGGCGCGGCTCACCGCGTGGGCGCCTCTGGAGGACGTCCTGGAGGCGCGCGGCGGCCCGTCGGTCGAGGCGCAGGTGCCGCCCACCTTCGAGGAACTGGATGTGGACCGGGGACTGGTGCACTACTCCGTGGACATCCCCGGGCCCAGGGAGCCGTACCCGTTGCTCGCGCGCGGGCTGCGCGACCTCGCCGTGGTGTACGTCGACGGGGAGCGGGCCGGGGTACTCACGGAGGACGAGCCCCAGCTGAAGGAGCCTGTCGCGGGTCCCGCGCGCGTGGAGCTGTGGGTGGAGTCCCTGGGGAGGGCCAATTACGGGCCCCGGCTCGGCGAGCCGAAGGGCATCACCGGGGGTGTCCTGCACGAGCGGGCGTTCGTGCACGGTGTACGCGCGCGTGGGTTGCGTCTCGACGCGCTGGACGACGTTGAGGGTGTGCCGTTCCGGGAGCTGCCCGAGGGGGGCGCCTGCGGGCTGTACCGCGGCACGTTCGAGGTGAACGGAGCGGGGGACGCGCTCCTCGAACTGCCGGGCTGGACGCGGGGCTTCGTCTGGGTCAACGGCTTCAACCTGGGCCGTTACTGGTCGGTGGGGCCGCAGGACGCGCTGTACGTGCCCGGTCCGGTGCTGCGCGAGGGCGTGAACGACCTGTGGGTGCTGGAGCTCCAGGAGGCCGCAGGCGGCCTGGGGAAGCGCACGTCGTCGTTGCCGCCGGGGATGCCGTCGCTGCGGCCGGTCTCGCGGTAGCTCTGTTCGCCGTAGCTCTGTTCGCGGCGGAGGCTGGGCGCCTGGAAGGCGGACGGGCCCGCGCGCCGGGCCGCTGGTCCGGCGTGATCATGACGAGAGGCGCCCGCGACCTCGGTCGCGGGCGCCTCGTGCGTCACGGCGTGGACGCGGGAGTCACCGCGTGCACGGTCGTGTCACAGCGTGCTCTGCCGCGTCACAGCGTGGACGCCGCCTGGGCTATGGCAGACGCGAAGGTCGACACCTCGGTGTAGACACCGGGGGCGTTGGGCCGGGCGCAGCCCTCGCCCCAGCTGACGATGCCGACCTGGATCCAGGCACCGGCGTTGTCCTTGCGGAACATGGGGCCACCGGAGTCGCCCTGGCAGGTGTCGACGCCGCCTTGCGGGAAGCCGGCGCAGATCTCCTCGCCCGCGACGAGGTCGTCGTAGAGACCCCCGTAGGCCTTGCAGGTGGCGTCGCTGACGAACGGCACGGTGGCCTTGAGGAGGTAGCGCTGCTGGGCGCCGCCTTCGGTTGCCGCGCCCCAGCCGGCGACGGTGAAGTCACCGGTGTTGTACTGCGTGGTCGTGGCGATCTTCAGGGTCGGCAGGTTGATCGGCTGGGCGAGCTTGATGAGGGCCCAGTCCTTGCCGGTGCCGTTGTAGCCGGGCGCCTGGAGGACCTTGGTGGAGCGCACCTGGACGCGGCCGCTGGTGGACTGCAGGTCCACGACACCGGCGGTGGCCGTGATGCTGGTGTTGTTGCCGGAACCGCTCACACAGTGAGCGGCGGTCAGCACGATCTGCTGGGTGTAGAGGGCGCCTCCACAGCCCATGGAGAGCCGGACCATGAACGGGAACTCGCCCTGCGCGGCACGGGTTCCGCCCACGACCGGGGAGGGCGCGGCACTCGCGCTGACCGGCTGGAGGCTGACGACGGCGAGGGCGGCGGCACCGGCCACCGCGGCTCTCTTGAGGAAGGAGAACAGCTTCTTCAACGGACTGTCCTTTCGTGGGGGGTGGGGCACGTAATGTCAGGTTCATGACACATCGAAGGGCATATCGCACCTCAGATGACGGTCAGGTCCCTGTCAGAACGTTGTGTGAAGTATGAAGATCCGCGTCCACCGGCCACAAGGGGCGAAAACGCGCCACCGTGCGCCGGGTGCCAACCCGTCGGCACGCACGACCGTCGACTTAAAGTGGAGGCGTACCGAGGCGTCGTGGGGGTGCTGACGTGGCGAACGGCGGACCTGTTGAGCACGGCTTCCCGCACCTGGACACCGTACGGGAGTCGATCACCGCGCTGTACAAACGCCTGTCGTACGACACGATCCACAGCTTCGGCACCAGCGTGGCGCCCGTCGACGTGGCGTTCTGCGACACGGACGACCTGCATCTGGGCGCGCAGCGCGTCGCCCGTGAGATCGTCCTGCACTACCGGCTGCCGGACACCCGGATGATCATCAGCTTCCGCGAGATGGCCCACGCGGCGAACGTCGAGCTGACCGCGGGTCCCGAGTACTTCATCGAGCTCAACGACCGCTTCCGCACCCACCGCCGGGACATCGGCGCGGCCCTTGCCCACGAGGTCATGCACGTCTACCTGCACCGTCTGGGCCTGTCGTTCTCCGGCACCCGCGACAACGAGATCCTCACGGACACGGCGACGACGTACCTCGGCGCGGGCTGGCTCCTGCTGGACGCCTTCCGGGAGGACCGGGCCTCCTCACAGAAGCTGGGCTACCTCACCCCGGAGGAGTTCGGCTATGTGCTCGCGAAGCGGGCGGCGCTGTTCGGCGAGGACCCGTCGATCTGGTTCACCAGCCCGCAGGCGTACACCGCGTACACCAGGGGCGCGGCCCAGGCCCGTCGCGACGAGCAGCAGCCCCCGCTGACGGCCGCCGGCTGGGCGGGCCGCCGCCGCTACGCCAGGGACCGGCGCCATGCCCAGGACCACCGGTCCACCCAGGACTCCCGCCCGCTTGGCCCGCTGCCGGGGGTCCCGTACGCGTTCACACCCGACGGCCGGGGCCCACTGCGTGTCTCCTTCCCCTGCCCCACCTGCCACCAGCGCATCAGGGTCCCGGTCCGGGGCCGGGTCCGCGCCCGCTGCGGGTTGTGCCGGACCGTACTGGAGTGCGACACCTGAGGATCCATACCGGACCACGTCATGTGTCATATCCATTTAAGCCTTTGCCTGAAGCGGGCCGGGCGAGCGAGGCTCGGGCGGTATGAGCGAGCACGAGCCGCCGACCGGACCAGGTCTCTTCACGGCGGTGTACGAGGATGACGAGGACGCGGTCGTACGGCTGCTGCGTGCCGGCGCCAGCCCGGAGGCGACGGACGAGGACGGCCAGTCGGTCCTGTACCTGACGACGGTCAGCGACATGCCCGGCATCGCGCGCCTGCTCCTGGCGGCGGGCGCCGACCCGGACCGTCTCAGCGCAGGCACGGACTCCCCGCTGTGCGGAGCGGCCTGCGGCGGCCACACGGAGGTCGTCCGCGCGCTGCTGGCCGCCGGGGCGACGCCCGACCTGGAGGAGGAGCTGGGCTTCACCGCACTGACGTGGGCGGTACAGAGGGGCAACGCCGACGTGGTGGCGGCCCTTCTGGAGCACGGCGCGGACCCGGACCGCCCCACCCCGGCGGGCGAACCCCCACTGGTGGCGGCGGCACGCCGAGGTTCCCCCTCGTGCGTGCGCGCCCTGCTGGGGCACGGCGCCCACGCGCGCGCGGAGGCTCTGGCGGAGGCGCACCGCTGGCTGACGCTGGACGTGGCGTCGGAGCTGCGCTCCGGGCTGGAGCGGGCGTACGGCCCGGGCAACGAAGTGACGACCCACCGTGTCCCCGAGGACGGCGGCATCACCGTCGTGGTCGAACTCCGCACCGGTGGCCGGACGGTGGCGGGCAACGACCAGCAGACCGGCCACGCGGAGATCGTGGAGCTGCTGAGGGGCGCCCTGGCCGAGGGAATCGGCCCGCTCGCCGCTCCCCCGGAGGTCGACGCCCACGTCACCCCGCCCCGTACACCGGCCTCGGAAGCTCCGCCTCCGCCAGGAGTTTGAGGGCCTCCTCGCCCGCCTCGGCCGGCGTCCAACGGGCTCCCCTGTCGGCGGTCGGCCCCGGTCGCCAGCCTTCCATGACCGTGATGCGGCCGCCCTCGGCCTCGAAGACGCGCCCGGTGACACCCGCGCTCGCCGCGGAGCCGAGCCACACGACCAGCGGCGACACGTTCTCCGGGGCCATCGTGTCGAAGCCGCTGTCGGGTGCGGTCATCGTCTCGGCGAAGGCGTGTTCCGTCATACGGGTGCGGGCCGCGGGAGCGATGGCGTTCACCTGGACCCCGTAGCGCCCGAGTTCGGCCGCAGCGACCAGGGTGAGCCCGACAATGCCGGCCTTGGCCGCGCTGTAGTTGCCCTGACCGACCGAGCCCAGCAGGCCCGCGCCGCTGCTGGTGTTGACGACCCGGGCCACCGGTGTTCCCCCCGCCTTGGCCTCGGACCGCCAGTGCGCGGCCGCGTGCTTCAGCGGCAGGAAGTGCCCCTTCAGGTGGACGCGGACGACGGCGTCCCAGTCGTCCTCGTCGAGGTTGACGAGCATCCGGTCGCGCAGGAACCCGGCGTTGTTGACGAGGGTGTCGAGCCGGCCGTACGTCTCCAGCGCGGTGTGTACGAGGGACGCTGCGCCCTCGGTCGTGGCGATGTCGCCGCCGTGGGTGACCGCCTGGCCACCGGCCGCGCGGATCTCGTCGGCGACCCGGGACGCCGGGCTGTCCGGTCCCGGGGTGCCGTCGAGACCGACGCCGAGGTCGTTGACGACGACACGGGCGCCCTCGGCGGCGTACGCGAGGGCGTGGGCGCGCCCCAGTCCGCGCCCCGCGCCGGTGACGATGACCACGCGCCCCTCACAGAGCCGGCGTGCGTTCATCCCGGTTCTCCTTTCCCGGTCCGGTGGTTGACGGTCGCTGCATCGAGGAAGGCCGGCCGTTCGCCGCCGCCGTGGACGAGGAGCGAGGCCCCGGTGATGTACGCGGCGGAGTCCGAGGCGAGGAAGACGGCGGCGTCGCCGATGTCGGAGGGCTCGGCGAGGCGCCCCAGCGGGACCGTGCGGGCGACGGCCGCGACACCGCCCTCGTCGCCGTAGTGGAGGTGGGACAGCTCGGTGCGGACCATGCCGACGACGAGTGTGTTGACGCGGATGTCCGGCGCCCACTCCACGGCCATCGAGCGGGCCAGGTTCTCCAGTCCCGCCTTGGCCGCGCCGTACGCCGCCGTCCCGGGCGAGGGCCGGGCCCCGCTCACACTGCCGATCATCACGATGGCGCCCCTGGCCCGCCTGAGGTGCTCGTACGCGGCGAGCGAGACGGTCAGCGGCGCGGTGAGGTTGAGCTCGATGACGCGGGCGTGGCGCCGGGCGGCGGTAGCGGCACCGGCGTCGGCCAGGGGGCGGTAGGGGGAGCCGCCCGCGTTGTTGACGAGGACGTCGACACGGGGCAGGCCGTCGAACAGGTGGTGCACGGCGTCGGGGTCCCGGACGTCCACGGGCACGAACTCCGTTCCCTCGACCGGCTTTTCGGGGGGCCGCCGGGCACAGACGACGGTGTGGGCGCCCGCCTCGACGAAGGCCCGCGCGATCCCGGCGCCGACACCGCGGGTGCCTCCGGTGACGAGAGCGAGCTTGCCCCTCAGGCCGGTATCGCCTTGCTGTCCTGCTCGCTGCTGTCCTGCTCGCTGTGCGGAGTTATCCACAGGCTCTCCCGCGGGCTTCCGTTCGCTGCTACCTTCGACACGAACCTAACAAATGTTTGGTGGAAAGGTAGCTGATGAGCTGATGGGTGTCTCCACCTCATCCCCGGAAAAGGGGATTTCCGTCGTCACGGTCGACTTCCCGCCGGTGAACGCGCTGCCGGTGCGCGGCTGGTTCGAGCTGGCCGAGGCCGTGCGCGCGGCCGGGCGCGATGCCGACGTCCGCTGTGTGGTGCTGGCGGCCGAGGGGCGCGGGTTCAACGCGGGGGTGGACATCAAGGAGATACAGGCGCAGGGCGGCCCGGCGCTGGCGGGTGCCAGCGAGGGCTGCGCGGAGGCCTTCGCCGCGGTGTACGAGTGCGAGGTGCCCGTGGTCGCGGAGGTGCACGGCTTCTGTCTGGGCGGCGGGATAGGCCTCGTGGGGAACGCGGACGCGATCGTGGCGAGCGACGAAGCCACGTTCGGCCTGCCCGAGCTGGACCGGGGCGCGCTGGGCGCGGCCACGCACCTGGCCCGGCTGGTCCCGCAGCACCTGATGCGGGCGTTGTACTACACGTCGCGCACGGCGACGGCTGCCGAGTTGCACACGCACGGGTCGGTGTGGCGGGTCGTGCCGCACGGCGATCTGCGCGCCGCCGCGCTGGAGCTGGCCCGTGAGATAGCCGCCAAGGACGGCCGGCTGATCCGGCTCGCCAAGGCCGCGATCAACGGCATCGACCCTGTCGACGTCCGCCGCAGCTACCGCTTCGAGCAGGGCTTCACCTTCGAGGCGAGCCTCAGCGGGGTGGGCGACCGGGTCCGGGACACCTTCGGGAAGGAGGGGGCACAGGTGGGTGACCATGGCTGACAAGACGATGACCTCCGACGAGGTCGTCTCCCGGCTGGAGAGCGGCATGACCCTCGGCATCGGCGGCTGGGGCTCGCGCCGCAAACCGATGGCCCTGGTGCGGGCACTGCTGCGCTCCGGGATCACCGATCTCACGGTCGTCTCGTACGGCGGCCCGGACGTGGGCATGCTCGCGGCCGCCGGGCGCATACGGAAGCTGGTCGCCGCGTTCGCGACCCTCGACTCGATCCCGCTCGAACCGCACTACCGCGCGGCCCGCGAGCGCGGAGCCTTCGAGCTGATGGAGGTCGACGAGGCGATGTTCATGTGGGGCCTGCACGCGGCCGCGAACCGGCTGCCCTTCATACCGGTGCGCGCGGGCATCGGCTCGGACGTGATGCGGGTCAATCCCGGGTTACGGACGGTTCGGTCACCGTACGAGGACGGGGAGACGCTCGTCGCCATGCCCGCCCTGCGGATGGACGCGGCGTTCGTCCACCTGAACCGCGCGGACCGGCTGGGCAACGGGCAGTACCTGGGCCCGGACCCGTACTTCGACGACCTGTTCTGCGAGGCGGCCGACCGCGCGTACGTCTCGTGCGAGCGCATCGTGGACACGGCGGAGCTGACGAAGGAGGCGGCGCCCCAGACACTGCTGGTGGGACGGCACACGGTGACCGGAGTGGTGGAGGCCCCGACCGGGGCGCACTTCACGTCGTGTGTGCCGGACTACGGCCGGGACGAGGAGTTCCAGCGGCACTACGCGAGCACACCCTGGCCGGAGTTCGCCGAGCGGTTCCTCACCGGGGACGAGCAGGACTATCAGCGCGCCGTACAGGCCTGGCACAAGGAGCACAAAGAGAACAAGGAGCACGGGAAGAAGCAGGTGCGCGAGGAGAAGAGGGCGCGCGGGGAGAAGCACGAGGAGAAGGAGGGGACATGACGGCCGTGACCCGGGCCGAGTACTGCGTGATCGCCTGCGCCGAGGCCTGGCGCGGTGCGGGGGAGATCCTCGCGAGCCCCATGGGCCTGATCCCCTCCGTGGGTGCGCGGCTGGCCCGGCTGACCTTCGCCCCGGAGCTGCTGCTGACCGACGGTGAGGCGACGCTCGTCGGTCCGGACGGCGCGCCGGAGGGCTGGCTGCCGTACCGCCGGCACCTGGCCCTGGTCACCGGCGGCAGACGGCACGTGATGATGGGCGCGAGCCAGATCGACCGGTACGGCAACCAGAACATCTCGTGCATCGGGGACTGGGCCAGGCCCCGCCGGCAGTTGCTCGGAGTGCGGGGCGCACCGGTCAACACGCTCAACAACCCGACCAGTTACTGGATACCGAGGCACTCCCGGCGGGTCTTCGTCGAGCAGGTCGACATGGTGTGCGGGGTGGGATACGACCGTGTGGCCGAGCATCCGGTCACGGGCCGTTTCCACCGCATCCCCCGCGTGGTGTCCGACCTCGGGGTCTTCGACTTCGCCACGCCGGATCACTCGATGCGCCTGGCCTCGCTGCACCCGGGGGTGACGGTGGAGCAGGTGCGGGAGGCGACGGGATTCGAGCTCACGGTTCCCGGTGACCCTCCCCGGACCCCTGAACCGACACCGGAAGAGCTGCGGTTGATCCGCGAGGTGCTCGACCCGGAGGGCACCCGGGAGCGGGAGGTCCCGACCTCCACCGCGGCCGGAGAGGCGGTCCGCTGATGGACACCGCGCTCACCCGGCTCGTCGGAGTCCGTCACCCCGTCGTGCAGACCGGCATGGGCTGGGTGGCGGGCCCCCGCCTGGTCTCCGCCGTGGCGAACGCGGGCGCGCTCGGCATCCTGGCGTCCGCGACGATGACACTCGACCAACTCCGCGACGCCGCACGGGAGGTGCGGTCCCGCACGGACGCGCCGTTCGGGGTGAACCTGCGGGCCGACGCGGAGGATGCCCCTGACCGGGTACGGATCATCATCGAGGAGGGTGTGCGCGTGGCGTCGTTCGCGCTGGCGCCGTCCAGGGAGCTGATCGGCGAGCTCAAGGACGCCGGTGTGGTCGTCATCCCCTCCATAGGTGCCCGCCGGCACGCGGAGAAGGTGGCGGCGTGGGGTGCGGACGCGGTGATCGTGCAGGGCGGCGAGGGCGGCGGGCACACCGGGGAGGTGGCGACGACCGTGCTGCTTTCCCAGGTGGTCGACGCCGTGGACATACCGGTCGTGGCGGCGGGCGGCTTCCACGACGGGCGGGGTCTGGTGGCGGCGCTGGCGTTCGGGGCGGAGGGGATCGCCATGGGCACGCGGTTCCTGCTGACCGCGGACTCGACGGTCCCGGACACCGTGAAGGCCACGTACCTCGCGGCGACTGTCCGGGACGTCACGGTCACCGCGGCCGTGGACGGGCTGCCGCACCGCATGCTGCGGACCGAGTTCGTGGACGCCCTGGAGAAGTCCGGGCGTGCGAGAGCGCTCATTCGGGCGGTGCGCCATGCGGCCGGTTTCCGCAAAGTCTCCGGGCTGTCCTGGTCCCGGATGGTCCGCGAAGGGCTCGCCCTGCGGCACGGCAAGGACCTCACCTGGAGCCAGGTCCTCCTCGCCGCGAACACCCCGATGCTCCTCAAGGCGTCGATGGTTCAGGGCCGTACGGACCTCGGGGTGATGGCGTCGGGGCAGGTCGCCGGGGTGATCGACGACCTGCCTTCCTGTGCGGAGCTGGTGGACCGGATCATGGCGGAGGCGGAGGAGGTGCTGAAGTCCCTGGAGGCGCTCAGAGTCGCTCGATGATCGTCACGTTCGCCTGCCCCCCGCCCTCGCACATCGTCTGGAGGCCGTAGCGGGCACCGGTGCGTTCGAGTTCGTGGAGGAGGGTCGTCATCAGCTTGGCGCCCGTGGCGCCGAGGGGGTGGCCGAGGGCGACGGCGCCGCCGTTGACGTTGACCCTGTCCGGGTCGGCGCCGGTCTCCTTCAGCCAGGCCAGGACGACGGGCGCGAAGGCCTCGTTGATCTCGACGAGGTCGATGGCGTCGAGGGAGAGTCCCGTCTTCTTCAGGGCGTACGCGGTCGCCGGGATGGGGGCGGTGAGCATACGGATGGGGTCCTCGCCACGCACGGAGAGGTGGTGGACGCGGGCGCGCGGGGTCAGCGCGTGCTCCTGTACGGCCCGTTCGGAGGCGAGGAGCAGCGCGGCGGCGCCGTCGGAGACCTGGGAGGAGCAGGCGGCCGTGACGGTGCCGCCGTCGATCACCGGTTTGAGGGCGGCCATCTTCTCCAGCGAGGTGTCGCGGCGCGGGCCCTCGTCGGCCGTGACCTCGCCGTACGGGACGGTCTCGCGTTCGAAGCGGCCCTCGTCGAGGGCACGGACCGCGCGCTGGTGGGAGCGCAGGGCGTACTCCTCCTGGTCGCGGCGGCTGATGCCCCACTTGGCGGCGATCATCTCGGCGCCGGCGAACTGGTTCACGGGCTGGTTCCCGTAGCGGGCGCGCCAGCCCTCGCTGCCCGCGAAGGGTCCCTCGGTGAGGCCGAGAGGTACGGCGGCCTGGCGGGAGGCGAAGGCGATGGGGACCATCGACATGTTCTGGACGCCGCCCGCGACGACCAGGTCCTGGGTGCCGGACAGGACGGCCTGCGCGGCGAAGTGCACGGCCTGCTGGGAGGAACCGCACTGGCGGTCGACGGTGACGCCCGGCACCTCCTCGGGCAGTCCGGCGGCGAGCCAGCAGGTGCGGGCGATGTCGCCGGCCTGGGGCCCGACGGTGTCCAGGCAGCCGAAGACCACGTCCTCGACGGCGGACGGGTCGATCCCGGAGCGGGTCACCAGCTCCTTGAGGACATGCGCCCCGAGGTCGGCCGGGTGGACCCCGGCCAGGCCTCCCCCGCGCCGCCCGACGGGCGTGCGGACCGCTTCGACGATATAGGCCTCGGTCATCTCGGCTCCCTGGGTTCAACAGCTGAAACAGCTATTCGCGTACGGCGATTCCGTCCAGCACCATCGACAGGTACTGGCGGGCGATCTCCTCCGGGCTGTGCTGTCCGCCGGGCCGGTACCAGGACGCGGCGACCCACACGGTGTCGCGCACGAACCGGTAGGTGAGCCGGATGTCGAGGTCGGCCCGGAAGACCTTGGCGGCGACCCCGCGCTCCAGCGTGGACAGCCACGCCTTCTCGAACTTGCGCTGCGACTCGGCGAGGAACGCGAAGCGCTCCTGCGGGGCGAGCTGCTTGGACTCCTTCTGGTAGATGGCGACGGCGGCGCGGTGCCGGTCGATCTCCCGGAAGGACTCGGTGACCAGGGCCTCCAGGGTCTCCCGGGGCCCGAGTTCGTCGCCCAGGACCGCGTCGTAGCCGTCCCAGAGCTCGTCGAGGAAGGTCCGCAGGATCTCCTCCAGCATCGACTCCTTGGAGTCGAAGTGGTAGTAGAGGCTGCCCGCGAGCATCCCCGCGTGATCGGCGATCTTGCGGACGGTGGTGGCGTTGTAGCCCTGCTCGGCGAAGACCTCGGCGGCGGTGTCGAGGAGTTCGCGCCGCCGTTCCGGTGCGGCGGTCACCTGGGGCTTCTTCTTGGTAGGCACGGACACATTGTGGTCCTAGGGGTGCTGGCTGCTGACGGCGACGACCTCGCCGGTCATGTAGGACGAGTACCCGGACGCCAGGAAGACGATCACGTTGGCCACCTCCCATGGTTCGGCGTACCGCCCGAAGGCTTCGCGGGCGGTCAGCTCGGCGAGCAGTTCCGGGGTCGTCACCTTCACCAGGTGGGGGTGCATGGCGAGGCTCGGCGAGACCGCGTTGACCCGTACCCCGTACTCGGCGGCTTCCACGGCCGCGCACCGGGTCAGCGCCATGACGCCGGCCTTGGCGGCGGCGTAGTGGGCCTGCCCGGCCTGGGCGCGCCAGCCGACCACGGAGGCGTTGTTGACGATGACTCCTCCGCGGCTGCCGCTCGCGCCTGCCTCACGGAAGGCCCGCAGGGCGGCCCGCAGACAGCGGAACGTGCCGTTCAGCGTCACGTCCAGGACGCGCGACCACTGCTCGTCGGTCATGTCGACGAGGGGCGAAGTACCGCCGAGGCCCGCGTTGTTGACCACGATGTCGAGCCCGCCGTGCCGACTCCGGGCGGTGTCGAAGAGCCCCTGGACCTGGGTCTCGTCGGTGACATCGCACGGCTGTGCGCCGACGGCGTGCTCGCCGAACTCCCCGGCCAGCTCCTCCTCGTACTCCTTGAGCCGCCGGGTGTGCGCGTCGCTGATCAGGACCCGCGCGCCCTCCTCCAGGAACCGGCGCGCGGTGGCCCCGCCGACTCCCGCCCCCGCGGCCGCGGTGACCACCGCGGTGCGCCCCCGCAACAGTCCGTGACCGGGCACGTACGCCGGACTCTCGACGTCTGTCATAGGGCCACGCTAATCTACCAAACGATTGTTAGGGAAGAACGGCGACGCATGACAGCGAAGGACGGTGACCGTGGACCTGACGCTCTCCCCCGCCGACGAGGCGTTCCGAGCCGAGGCCCGCGCCTGGCTCGACGCCCATGTGCCGGCCGAGCCGCTGCCCTCGCTGGAGACCGAAGACGGCTTCGCGGCCCACCGCACCTGGGAGGCCGAGCTGGCGGCGGACCGCTGGGCGGTGGTGTCCTGGCCCGAGGAGTACGGGGGCCGAGGGGCCGACATCTTCCGCTGGCTGGTCTTCGAGGAGGAGTACTACGCGGCGGGCGCCCCGGGCCGGGTCGGCCAGAACGGCATCAGTCTCCTCGCCCCCACGCTCTTCACCCACGGCACGCAGGAGCAACGCGCGCGCGTGCTGCCGCCGATGGCAACCGGTGAGACGGTGTGGGCGCAGGCCTGGTCGGAGCCGGAGGCCGGTTCGGATCTGGCCTCGCTCACCTCGCGCGCGGTGCGCACCGACGGCGGCTGGCGTCTGAGCGGGCAGAAGACGTGGTCGTCGCGGGCGGCGTTCGCAGACCGGGCGTTCGGCCTGTTCCGTAGCGAGCCGGACACTCCCCCACGCTCGGCCTCGCTCGCGCGGGCGGTACCCCCATCGCCTCATCAGGGGCTCACCTACCTGATGTTCGACCTGCGCGCGCCCGGCGTCACGGTCCGCCCCATAGGCCGCCTGGACGGCAGGCCCGCCTTCGCCGAGCTGTTCCTCGACGAGGTCTTCGTGCCCGACGAGGACGTGATCGGTGAGCCGGGCCAGGGCTGGCGTATCGCCATGTCGACGACCGCCGAGGAGCGCGGGCTCACGCTCCGCTCCCCCGGCCGCTTCATGGCCGCCGCCGACCGCCTGGCCGCACTCTGGCGGGAGCGTGGCCGGGACCCGCTCGCCCGTGACCGCGTCGCCGACGCCCTGATCGGAGCCCGCGCCTACCAGCTCTTCACGTACGCCGCCGCCTCCCGCTCCACCGCGGGCGAGCGGCTCGGGCCCGAGTCCAGCCTGAACAAGGTCTTCTGGTCGGAGTACGACATCGCCGTGCAGGAGACGGCCCTCGATCTCCTGGGCGAGGAGGGCGAGCAGGCGGACACGGACTGGTCGGAGAGCTATGTGTTCTCCCTGGCGGGCCCGATCTACGCCGGCACGAACGAGATCCAGCGCGACATCATCGCCGAGCGCCTGCTCGGCCTCCCGAAGGGCCGCCGCTAGATGCGCTTCCTCCTGACCACTGAGCAGCGGGCCTTCGCCGACTCGCTGGGCTCGATGCTGACGGCCGCGGACACACCGTCGGTGATACGTGACTGGGGTCGTGGTGATCACGTAGCGGGGCGCGCCCTGTGGCGCCGTATCGGCCAGGCGGGGCTCTTCGCGCTGGCCGCACCGGAGGCGTACGAGGGCGTGGGCCCGCTGCCTGTCGAACTCGTGGTCGCCTTCACGGAGTTGGGGCGGCATGCCGTGCCGGGCCCGCTGGTGGAGACCGTGACGGCGACCGTTCTGCTCACCGGGCTGGACGACCCGGGTCCCGCCAAGCGTCTGGTCCCGGCGCTGGTGACGGGCGAGTCGACGGCGACCGTGGCGCGTTCCGGGTCGTACGCCCTCGACGGGGACACCGCCACGACCCGCCTGTCCCTGACCGCCGACGGCGCACTGCGTCTCGCCCCCGGACACGGGCCCGTCCGCCGCTCCCTGGACCCGGCTCGCCGCCTCACGATCCTGCACCCCGATGGCGAACTCCTCGCCGCCTCAACCCCCTTCGCCCACGCCCTCCTCTGGGCCCGGCTAGCCACCGCCGCGCAGGCGCTCGGGGTCGGGCTGGCGCTGCTCGACAGGACGGTGGCGTATGTGCGGCAGCGGACCCAGTTCGGCGTGCCCATAGGCTCGTTCCAGGCGGTGAAGCACCGGCTGGCCGACGCGAAGGTGGCGCTGGAGTTCGCGCGCCCGCTGGTGCTCGGCGCGGCGGTCACCCTGGACCCGGCCGATGTGGCCGCCGCCAAGGTCACCGCCTGCGAGGCCGCGTACGCGACCGCGCGCACGGCCCTGCAACTGCACGGCGCGATCGGCTACACCGCCGAGCACGACCTGTCGCTCTGGCTCACCAAGGCCCGTGCCCTGCGCACGGTGTGGGGCACACCGGGCGAGTGTCGGGAGGTGGTGCTCAGTGGTGGTGGTCACCGCTCGTGAGCTCCCGGTACTCCTCGGCCGTCGGCTTCGGGACGTGGCTGTCGGGCCCGTACATGGCCCGGGCGAGCCGCGCGCGCAGCCGCTGGGCACCCTTGACCCGGCGGACGACGCCGTTCGCGTCGACGCGCGGGCCGATCTCGTACGGCGGCAGCTGCTCGTGCTGTGTGAGCGTGTGCAACTGCTCCCGCGAGAGCGGCGCGTGGACCTCGACGTACTCGCCGTGCGGGAGCCGTTTGAGCACGCCGGTCTCCCTCCCGTGCAGCGCCTTGTCGCGGTCCCGGCGCTGCAACCCCAGGCAGATCCGCTTGGTGACGACGAAGGCGAGTACCGGCACCACGAAGAAACCGATGCGTACGAACCACGTGATGGAGTTGATCGACAGGTGCAGATGGGTGGCCACGACGTCGTTGCCGCCGCCGATCAGCAGCACCCCGTACAGGCTGAGCCAGGCCACGCCCAGCGCGGTGCGTACGGGGGCGTTGCGCGGCCGGTCCAGGATGTGGTGCTCACGCTTGTCGCCGGTGATCCACGCCTCGATGAAGGGGTACACGGCGATGGCCAGCATGATCAGCGGGAAGAGCGAGAAGGGGATGAAGACGCCCAGGGCCAGCGTGTGGCCGAAGGCGTTGATCTCCCATCCCGGCATCACCCGGATCAGCCCCTCGGAGAAGCCGAGGTACCAGTCGGGCTGGGCGCCGGTCGTCACCAGGTCGGGCCGGTACGGTCCGAAGGCCCACACGGGGTTGATGGTCGCGATCGCCCCCATCAGCGACAGCACGCCGAAGACGAGGAAGAAGAAGCCGCCGGCCTTGGCCATGTAGACCGGCATGAACGGCATGCCGACCACGGATTTCTGGTCCCGTCCGGGCCCGGGGTACTGCGTGTGCTTGTGGTAGAAGACCAGGATCAGATGGGCCACGACCAGGCCCAGCATGATCCCGGGCAGCAGCAGCACGTGGATCGGGAAGAACCGCGAGATGATGTCGTGCCCGGGGAACTCCCCTCCGAAGAGGAAGAACGAGAGGTACGTCCCCACGACCGGGACCGACAGGATGGCGCCTTGCGCGAACCGGACGCCGGTGCCGGAGAGCAGGTCGTCGGGGAGCGAGTAGCCGGTCAGGCCGGTGATGAGGCCGAGCATCAACAGGGTCCAGCCGAACAGCCAGTTGACCTCGCGCGGCTTGCGGAAGGCGCCGGTGAAGAACACCCGCATCATGTGCACGAGCATCCCGGCGACGAACACGAGCGCGGCCCAGTGGTGGATCTGCCGGATCAGCAGTCCGCCGCGCACATCGAAGCTGATCTCCAGCGTGGACTCGTACGCCCTGGTCATGATGACGCCGCCCAGGGGCTCGTACGAGCCGTTGTAGACGACCTCGACGCCGCTCGGTTCGAAGAAGAGCGTGAGGTAGACGCCCGTGAGGATCAGGATGAGGAAGCTGTAGAGGCAGACCTCGCCGAGCATGAAGGACCAGTGGTCCGGGAACACCTTGCGCAGGTTGGCCTTCGCCGGCGCGTAGACCCCCAGGCGCCCGTCGGCCCAGTCCGCGAGCCGCTCCCCGTTGCCCGTCGTGGCGCCTCTTCCGCCGCCCTTCCCGCTGACCGATCGCGCGCCGTCCATGCGTCGTCGCCCGCCCTCCCGTCGGCTGCCCTCAGGGTGGCACGCACGGCGTACGATGTAAATGGGGCCCACTCCCCACTTCTGTCACACCGCTCACACGGCGAATCCTCGCGCGTACTCACACCGCGATCCCGGGGTGCGCTCAGGGCCCTACGCCACGATCCCCTGGGCCCGCGCCGCCACCAGCCACTTCGGGAACTCAGCCACCAGCCGGTCGTACAGCTCCCCGTCGGAGACCTGCCCGGGATCCGAACCGGCGTGGAAGAAGCCGGCGTTGTCGACGACCCGCTTGCCCGGCACCGCCAGCTCGTCGAGCTTGCGCAGGAAGTCGAACTGCTTGCTGTCCGGGTCCCCGAAACCGATGAACTGCCAGAACAGCGGCAGCCGGGCCGCCTTGCACAGATACCGTTCCGCAGCGGGCTTGCTGATCGGCCCGCCGTCGGTCTGGAAGACGACGAGGGCGGGGTCCTGTGAACCGCTGTCGAGGTAGTGGTCGATGACGGCGTCCATGGCCAGGTGATAGCTGGTCTTCCCCATGTGACCGAGACCGGCCGCGATGCGCTCGATACGGCCCCGGTGGTCGGCGAGGGTGATGTCGGCGACAGCGTCGACGTCGGTGGAGAAGAAGACGACGGGTACGGTCCCGTCGTCGTCGAGGTGCGCGGACAGACCGAGCACGCGATCGGCGAGCGCCTGCACGCTGCCGTCCCGGAAGTACGGTCGCATCGACCCGGAGTAGTCGACGACGAGGTAGACGGCCGCCCGTTGCCCGTTCAGCCCGTGCTTCGCGAGACTGACGCCGGCGGTCTTGTAGAGGCTGACGAGTGCGGGCGCGGTCTCCTCGACCTTGCTGAGGCTGATCGCGGCCATGCGGGCTCCTTCGGGGCTGGTACGGGACGCCGAGGCTATCGCCACACCACCCCCGTCCCTCACTCCGGTCACCGGTGTTCGCTATTTTGTTCGCCGCCGTATTTTGTTCGCCGCCGTCCCCACCGGCTCACCGTCAGACCCGCACCCACAAGGAGCCGGCAGTGGAACCCGATTCGCCGTCCGAGTCCGCCGTCACCACCTGCTACCGCCACCCCAGGGTGGAGTCCCACGTCCGCTGCACACGGTGCGACCGGTACATCTGCCCGGACTGCATGCGGGAGGCGGCCGTCGGGCACCAGTGCGTGGAGTGCGTACGGGAGGGCGCCCGGTCGGTCCGGGAGGCGCGCACGGTGTTCGGCGGGCGTATCACCACGGGGCCGCTCGTGACGTACGCCCTCATCGCCCTGAACGTCCTCGCCTACCTGGCCGAGGTGGTCCGCCCGGAGATCCTGGACCGTTTCTCGATGCTGGGGGCGGGGCTGACGGGCCCGGACGGCGGCCACTACGTCTGGCAGGACACCTACCCCGCCGGCTTCGCGCCCGAGGGCGTCGTGAACGGCGAGTGGGACCGCCTGCTCACCGGCGCGTTCCTCCATCTGCCGCCCACGCAGGGCACGTTCGGGATCCTGCACATCGTGATGAACATGGTCACGCTGTGGAACGTGGGCCGAGTGGTGGAGTCGCAGCTCGGCCGCTCCCGCTACCTCGCCCTGTACGGGCTGTCCGCGCTGGGCGGCTCGGTCCTGGTCCTCCTCCTGGCACCCACCACGAGCACGGTGGGGGCGTCGGGGGCGCTCTTCGGAGTGAGCGCCGCGTACTACGTCCTGGCCCGCCGCCTCGGTGCCGACCCGGGGAGCGTCAACCGCTTCATGGCGGGCCTGCTCCTGTGGCTGGTCCTCTCCGCGGCGATCACCTCCTGGCAGGGCCACCTGGGCGGCCTGCTGACGGGCGCGGCGGTGGCCCTGGCCTTCGCGTACGCACCCCGCGGCGACCGTCGCACGCTGGTGCAGGTGGGGGCGTGCGTGGCGCTGCTGGCGGTACTGGTGCTTCTGGCGGTGGGGATGGCCTCGGCGTTGAAGAACGGAACGGCCTGAGGCACGGCAGCGGGAGACGCGGGGCGGCACCCGAGACGCGTGGAGCAGGGAGCGCGCGGGCGTCTCACAACACGCCCGTCACTCACCCACACGCTCCCCACATACGCTATGCGCCATGAAACGCGCCGGTTGCCTCCTGTTCGCCGCCGCCCCGCTCGTCATCACGGCGGCGGTCTACGTCTTCACGCCCGAGTCCTCGGCCCCGGACTCCCCCGGGAGCCGGGTGTCCGCGTCCCAGCAGGCCCGCCAGGACGCCAAGGCAAGGGCCGAGGCCGAACGCGAGGCCGACGAGAAAGTGATCGCCGCGGCGCCCCCGGGCCTGGCCGCCCCCGACAAGAAGGAACTGGCCCAGAAACTGGTGGCGAGCGCCGAGAACTCGACCCTCGACTGGCGCACCACATACGGCACCATCGAGGATGCCGGAGACGGCTGCGGCTACACCGCGGGCATCATCGGCTTCTGCACCGGAACCAACGACCTGCGCGTCCTGATCGAGCGCTACACGAAGTCCCACCCGGACAACGGCCTCGCCGCCTATCTTCCCGCGCTGCGCGAGGTGGACGGCACGGACTCCCACGAAGGCCTCGACCCCGGCTTCACCGAGGCCTGGCAGGCGGAGGCGAAGGCCCCGGCCTTCCGCGAGGCCCAGGACTCCGAACGCGACCGCGTCTACTTCGACCCCGCGGTTCGCCTCGCCAAACTCGACGGCCTCGGCACGCTCGGCCAGTTCGTCTACTACGACGCCATGGTCCACCACGGCCCCGGCACCGGCCCCGACGGCTTCTACGGCCTCCGCGAACGTGCCCTCCAGGAGGCGGACACGCCGGCGGAGGGCGGCCGCGAGAAAACGTACCTGGATATGTTCCTCGACGTCCGCCGCACGTCCATGAAGTCCGACAACCCCGACCTCGACACGACCCGCATCGATACGGCTCAGCGGCGGTTCCTGTACGACGGGAACCTGGAGTTGCGGACGCCGTTGGTGTGGCAGGTGTACGGGGAGACGTTCCGGGTGGCGGAGTAGCCACAGGGGCTTTTTTCGCCCCCGCCGCCCCTACTCGTCCCATCCCTTCCCTGGGGGCTGGCGCCCCCAGACCCCCCGCTTGTCGGCCTGAACGGCCTCGTCCTCAAACGCCGGACGGGCTGGGTGGTGCCTGGCCTCGGCTGAAAATCCGCCGGCGGAAGATCCCGGCCCCGCCGGGCAAGCTCCCAGCCCGGCCCGCACATTCCAGCCTTCCGGCGTTTGAGGAGCGGGGGTCCAGGGGGCGGAGCCCCTAGGGGGCGAAGGGGCGGCGCCCCTGGGTACGGGACGGGTAAGGGCGGCGCGGGCGCAAAAATGCGGCGCCCACCCAACGTCCGGTCGGGGACAAGGGGTGGGCGTCGCGTGTTCCGTACGCCGTTGTACGGGACGTATATGAGTGACCGTCAGGTCACCGTTCTCGTGCGGGCTCTCAGACCATCAGCGCCCGGTCCGTGGGCCGGATCGGGGCCGGCAGGTCGCTCGCGCCCGTGAGGAAGCGGTCCACCCCGCGCGCCGCCGAGCGGCCCTCCGCGATGGCCCAGACGATGAGCGACTGGCCGCGGCCGGCGTCGCCCGCCACGAACACGCCCGGCACGTTGGTCTGGAAGTCGGCGTCGCGGGCGATGTTGCCCCGCTCGTCGAGGTCCAGGCCGAACTGGTCGACAAGGCCGTTCTCGCGGTCCGTGCCCGTGAAGCCCATCGCCAGCGTCACCAGCTGGGCCGGAATCCGGCGCTCCGTGCCCGGCTTCTGGGTCAGCTTGCCGTCGACGAACTCGACCTCGATGAGGTGCAGCCACTGGACGTTGCCGTCCTCGTCGCCCTCGAAGTGGGTGGTCGAGACGGAGTAGAGGCGCTCGCCACCCTCCTCGTGGGCCGAGGTGACCTTGTAGAGCATCGGGAAGGTCGGCCACGGCTGGTGCCCGGCACGCTCCTCACCCGGCCTCGGCATGATCTCCAGCTGGGTCACCGAGGCCGCGCCCTGACGGTGGGCCGTGCCCACGCAGTCCGCGCCCGTGTCACCGCCGCCGATCACGACGACGTGCTTGCCCTCGGCCGAGATCGGGGGCGCCACGTAGTCGCCCTCCTGCACCTTGTTGGCCAGGGGCAGGTACTCCATCGCCTGGTAGACGCCCTTGAGCTCGCGTCCGGGGGCGGGGAGGTCACGGGCCGTCGTGGCGCCCGCGGCGATCACGACCGCGTCGTACCGCTTGCGCAGGTCCGTCGCCTTGAGGTCGCGGCCGATCTCGATGCCGGTGCGGAAGCGGGTGCCCTCCGCGCGCATCTGCTCGATACGGCGGTTGATGTGCCGCTTCTCCATCTTGAACTCGGGGATGCCGTAGCGGAGGAGGCCGCCGACACGGTCGGCGCGCTCGTACACCGCGACCGTGTGACCGGCCCGGGTCAGCTGCTGGGCGGCAGCCAGACCCGCGGGACCGGACCCGACGACCGCGACCGTCTTGCCGGACAGGCGCTCGGGCGCCTGCGGGGCGACGTCGCCGGTCTCCCACGCCTGGTCGATGATCGAGACCTCGACGTTCTTGATGGTGACCGCAGGCTGGTTGATGCCCAGCACGCAGGCCGACTCGCACGGAGCGGGGCACAGACGGCCCGTGAACTCCGGGAAGTTGTTCGTCGCGTGCAGACGCTCCGACGCGGCCGCCCAGTCCTCGCGGTACGCGTAGTCGTTCCACTCCGGGATCAGGTTCCCCAGCGGGCAGCCGTTGTGACAGAACGGGATGCCGCAGTCCATGCAGCGCGAGGCCTGCTTGGAGATGATCGGGAGCAGCGAACCGGGGACGTAGACCTCGTTCCAGTCCTTGACGCGCTCGCCGACCGGGCGGGACGTGGCGACCTCGCGGCCGTGGTTCAGGAAGCCCTTGGGATCAGCCATTGGTCGCCGCCTCCATCATCTTCTCGGTGATCTCGGTCTCGGAGAGACCGGCTCGCTCGGCGGCGTCCTTGGCGGCGAGCACTGCCTTGTACGTGCTGGGGATGATCTTGCTGAAGCGCTCCACGGACGCGTCCCAGTCCGCGAGCAGCTTCTCGGCGACCGTCGAGCCGGTCTCCTCGGCATGGCGGCGCACCACGTCGTGCAGCCACTGCTTGTCGGTGTCGTCCAGGGCCTCGATCGCGCCCAGGTTGCCGACGTTGACGTTGTCGCGGTTCAGGTCGATCACATACGCGATGCCGCCGGACATGCCGGCCGCGAAGTTACGGCCCGTCTCGCCGAGGACCACCGCGTGGCCGCCGGTCATGTACTCGCAGCCGTGGTCGCCCACGCCCTCGGACACCACCAGGGCGCCGGAGTTGCGGACGCAGAACCGCTCGCCCGTACGGCCGCGCAGGAACAGCTCGCCGCCGGTCGCGCCGTAGGCGATGGTGTTGCCCGCGATCGTCGAGTACTCGGCGAGGTGCTCGGCGCCCCGGTCGGGACGGACGATCACCCGGCCGCCGGAGAGGCCCTTGCCGACGTAGTCGTTGGCGTCGCCCTCCAGGCGCAGCGTCACACCGCGCGGCAGGAAGGCACCGAACGACTGGCCCGCCGAGCCCGTGAAGGTGATGTCGATCGTGCCGTCGGGCAGACCGGCCCCGCCGAACTTCTTCGTCACCTCGTGGCCGAGCATGGTGCCGACCGTGCGGTTGATGTTGCGGACCTTGACCTGTGCGCGCACCGGCTGGGCGTCCGTCGCGTCCGAAGCGGACAGCGCGTCCGCCGCGAGCTTGATCAGCTCGTTGTCGAGTGCCTTCTCCAGGCCGTGGTCCTGCGGGACGATCCGGTGGCGCACCGCGCCCTCGGGCAGGGCGGGAACGTGGAACAGCGGCTCCAGGTCCAGGCCCTGCGCCTTCCAGTGGTCGACCGCGCGGGTCACGTCGAGCGCCTCGGCGTGGCCGACGGCCTCCTCGATGGAGCGGAAGCCCAGCTCGGCGAGGACCTCGCGGACCTCCTCGGCGATGAACTGGAAGAAGTTCACGACGTACTCGGCCTTGCCGGTGAACCTCTCCCGCAGGGTCGGGTTCTGGGTGGCGATGCCGACCGGGCAGGTGTCCAGGTGGCAGACGCGCATCATGACGCAGCCGGAGACGACGAGCGGCGCGGTCGCGAAACCGAACTCCTCGGCGCCGAGCAGCGCGGCGATGACCACGTCACGGCCGGTCTTCAGCTGGCCGTCGGTCTGCACGACGATACGGTCGCGCAGGCCGTTGAGCAGCAGCGTCTGCTGGGTCTCGGCGAGGCCGAGCTCCCAGGGACCGCCCGCGTGCTTGAGCGAGGTCAGCGGGGAGGCACCCGTACCGCCGTCGTGACCCGAGATCAGTACGACATCCGCGTGCGCCTTGGAGACACCCGCGGCGACCGTACCGACGCCGACCTCCGAGACCAGCTTCACGTGAATCCGCGCCTGCGGGTTCGCGTTCTTCAGGTCGTGGATCAGCTGGGCCAGGTCCTCGATGGAGTAGATGTCGTGGTGCGGCGGCGGGGAGATGAGCCCCACGCCCGGCGTGGAGTGCCGGGTCTTCGCCACCCACGGGTACACCTTGTGGCCGGGCAGCTGGCCGCCCTCGCCGGGCTTGGCGCCCTGGGCCATCTTGATCTGGATGTCGTCCGCGTTGACGAGGTACTCGGACGTCACGCCGAAGCGGCCGGACGCGACCTGCTTGATGCTCGACCGGCGCGCCGGGTCGTACAGGCGCTCCGGGTCCTCGCCGCCCTCACCGGTGTTGGACTTGCCGCCGAGCTGGTTCATGGCGATGGCGAGCGTCTCGTGCGCCTCGCGGGAGATCGAGCCGTACGACATGGCGCCGGTCGAGAAGCGCTTGACGATCTCGGAGACCGGCTCGACCTCGTCGATGGAGATCGGCGCGCGGTCGCTCTTGAAGCCGAACAGGCCGCGCAGCGTCATCAGGCGCTCGGACTGCTCGTTCACGCGCTCGGTGTACTTCTTGAAGATGTCGTAGCGGCCCGCGCGCGTGGAGTGCTGGAGGCGGAAGACCGTCTCCGGGTCGAACAGGTGCGGCTCGCCCTCGCGGCGCCACTGGTACTCGCCGCCGATCTCCAGCGCGCGGTGCGCCGGGGCGATGCCGGAGGCCGGGTACGCCTTGGCGTGGCGGGCGGCGACCTCCTTGGCGATGACGTCGATGCCGACGCCGCCGATCTTGGTGACCGTGCCGTTGAAGTACTCCTCCACGAAGGCGTCGTCGAGACCGACGGCCTCGAAGACCTGGGCACCGCGGTAGGAGGCCACGGTGGAGATGCCCATCTTGGACATGACCTTCAGGACGCCCTTGCCGAGGGCGTAGATCAGGTTGCGGATCGCCTTCTCGGACTCGATGTCCGACAGGAACGTCCCCGCGCGGACGAGGTCCTCGACGGACTCCATCGCCAGGTACGGGTTCACGGCCGCGGCGCCGTAGCCGATGAGCAGCGCGACGTGGTGGACCTCGCGGACGTCACCGGCCTCGACCACCAGCCCGACGTGGGTCCGCTCCTTGGTGCGGATGAGGTGGTGGTGGACGGCCGCGGTGAGCAGCAGCGACGGGATCGGCGCGTGCTCGGCGTCCGAGTGGCGGTCGGAGAGGACGATGAGGCGGGCGCCGTTGTCGATGGCGGCGTCGGCCTCGGCGCAGATCTCCTCGATACGGGCGGCCAGCGCCTCACCGCCGCCGCTCACCCGGTACAGGCCCGAGAGGGTCGCGGCCTTCATGCCGGGCATGTCGCCGTCGGCGTTGATGTGGATGAGCTTGGCCAGCTCGTCGTTGTCGATCACCGGGAAGGGCAGGGTGACCGACCGGCAGGACGCGGCCGTGGGCTCCAGCAGGTTGCCCTGCGGGCCCAGCGAGGAGCGCAGCGAGGTGACGAGCTCCTCGCGGATGGCGTCCAGCGGCGGGTTGGTGACCTGCGCGAACAGCTGGGTGAAGTAGTCGAAGAGCAGCCGGGGGCGCTCGGACAGGGCCGCGATCGGCGAGTCCGTGCCCATGGAGCCGATCGGCTCGGCGCCGGCCTTGGCCATCGGCGCGAGGAGGACGCGCAGTTCCTCCTCGGTGTACCCGAAGGTCTGCTGGCGGCGGGTGACCGAGGCGTGGGTGTGCACGATGTGCTCGCGCTCGGGCAGGTCGGACAGCTCGATCTCGCCGGCCTCGAGCCACTCCGCGTACGGGTTCTCCGCGGCGAGCTGGGCCTTGATCTCGTCGTCCTCGATGATGCGGTGCTCGGCGGTGTCGACGAGGAACATGCGGCCGGGCTGCAGGCGGCCCTTGCGGACGACCTTGGACGGGTCGATGTCGAGGACGCCGACCTCGGAGCCGAGGACGACGAGGCCCTCGTCGGTGACCCAGTAACGGCCGGGGCGCAGGCCGTTGCGGTCCAGCACGGCACCGACCTGGGAGCCGTCGGTGAAGGTGACGCAGGCCGGACCGTCCCAGGGCTCCATCATCGTGGAGTGGTACTGGTAGAAGGCGCGCCGGGCGGGGTCCATGGAGTCGTGGTTCTCCCACGCCTCCGGGATCATCATCAGCACGGAGTGCGGGAGCGAGCGGCCGCCGAGGTGGAGCAGCTCCAGGACCTCGTCGAAGGAGGCGGAGTCGGACGCCTCGGGCGTACAGATCGGGAAGATCCGCTCCAGCGTCTCCTGCGGTCCGCCGCGTCCGTTGTCGGCAGAGCCGACGCGTCCATTGTCGGCAGAGCCGCTGCGTCCATTGTCGGCAGAGCCGAACTTGTCGGAGACCAGCTGGGACTCGCGGGCGCGCATCCAGTTGCGGTTGCCCTTGACCGTGTTGATCTCGCCGTTGTGCGCGATGAAGCGGTACGGGTGGGCGAGCGGCCAGCTCGGGAAGGTGTTGGTCGAGAAGCGCGAGTGGACCAGCGCGATGGCCGACGCGAACCGGCGGTCGGACAGGTCCGGGAAGAAGGGCTCCAGCTGACCGGTGGTGAGCATGCCCTTGTAGACGATGGTCCGCGCGGACAGCGACGGGAAGTAGACGTCGGCCTCGCGCTCGGCGCGCTTGCGCAGCACGAACGCCTTGCGGTCGAGGTCGATGCCCTTGCTCGCGCCGTCGGTCACGAAGACCTGGCGGAAGGCGGGCATCGTCGAGCGGGCGGTGGCGCCGAGGAGCTCGGGGGCGACCGGCACCTCGCGCCAGCCGAGGACGGTCAGGCCCTCGTCGGCGGCGATCGTCTCGATCCGCGAGACGGCATCTTCGGTCCCGTTCTCCGGGAGGAAGGCGATGCCGACCGCGTAGGCGCCGGCCTCGGGCAGCTTGAATCCGGCCACCTCACGGAAGAAGGCGTCGGGTACCTGGGAGAGGATTCCGGCGCCGTCGCCGGAGTCGGGCTCGGAGCCGGTGGCACCCCGGTGCTCCAGGTTGCGCAGAACCGTAAGGGCCTGTTCGACCAGGGTATGGGACGCCTCGCCGGTGAGGGTCGCGACGAAGCCGACGCCGCACGCGTCATGCTCGTTGCGGGGGTCGTACATTCCCTGCGCAGCAGGGCGAGCATCCATGAAGGACCACTTCTGGCCATTCGTGGAGTGCTGGGACGGCTGGCGCGGCGTACGCATCGGCTCTCCCGTCGTCGTCAGTGGCATATAGCAGGTGCCGAGGGACGACGCTGGCCCTCTGCTCAAAATTTCGTGCAGGTTACATGATGGAACGGTTCTCGGGAACCGGGACAGTTCGTTCCAACATGCGGGACGCCGCTGGCGCGCGGCGCGGGTACCGCGCGCGGCGGCGGAGTCAGGGGGAGCCGGACGAACAGATCAATGCCCGTCGGCTCGGGATGTGCAGAGGAGGGCGTCGCCCACCACAGAGTGCGGAGCGAGCGTCATTGCCCGCGGCGCTTACGGCTCATGCCCAGCGGTTAAGCATTCGAAACCGTCTGGTAACGACTACTTATGCGACCCCTCGCATAGGTAGTGAGCCGACCCATCATAGGGCCGCACCGAACAAACTGCCCAGAGCGTACGTCACACCCGCCGCGGCACCACCGAGCGCGAGCTGCCGCAGCCCGCTGAACCACCAGCTCCGTGCCGTCACCCTGGCCACGACGGCGCCGCATCCGAAGAGCCCGACGAGCGCCACCAGCACGGCGGGCCACAGGGTCGTCGCACCGAGCAGGTACGGCAGCACGGGGAGCAGGGCGCCCAGGGCGAAGGAGCCGAAGGACGAGACGGCGGCGACGGTCGGCGAGGGCAGGTCTCCGGGGTCGATGCCCAGTTCCTCACGGGCATGGATCTCCAGAGCCTGCTCGGGATCGTGCGACAGCTGTCCGGCGACCTTGCGGGCGAGCTCCGGCTCGACGCCACGACTGACGTAGAGCGCGGCGAGTTCCTGCTCCTCGTCCTCCGGATGCTTCCTCAACTCCCGCCGCTCCACGTCGAGTTCGGCCTCGACGAGATCGCGCTGCGAGGCGACCGAGGTGTACTCCCCGGCGGCCATGGAGAAGGCCCCCGCGGCGAGCCCCGCGAGCCCGGTGAGGATGATCGCCTGCTGACCCACGGACCCGCCGGCGACACCGGTCATGAGGGCCAGGTTGGATACGAGCCCGTCCATCGCCCCGAAGACGGCCGGACGCAACCAGCCACCGTTCACATCCCGGTGCGTGTGATTGTCCCGGTGCGCCTCGTGCAGCGTCGCCGCGGTGTCGATGATGGTCACGATTCGGGTCCCCCTCGGATGCTGTCGGCCGTCTTCAGCCCTCTTCAACACCCGAACGTACGCGCGGAAAATCGCTCCTGCCAGCAAGGAAGGCCGTACTTACCTGCGGCATCTCAGCATGCGGGCCAGTGGTTTCAAGGCATCACGCACCCTCGCCCGCTCATTCGTACAGGGTTCCGCACAGATGTCGACCGGGTGATTGGCGGGGATTCCGGAAGCCGGTGGGGCGCAGCGTGTGGCAAAGATCCGAAGAGCGGATCAACTACTCGCAGCTAAGCGGTGCCGGGGACGTACGCGTGCGTTCCCGCGTCGTCCGGTGCGTGCTCTCGGCGTCGCCAGGGTGCGTGCCGGGCGGCACGGGGCGTGCCTGCACTTCCCTGGAGTCGCTTAGGCCCTCAGAGAGGCATCGTATGGCTGCCATCGCCTGCACTCCCTCGGTCCCGGCGCCCGGGGACGCCGCCGACCTGCGCGAGCGGGCCCGCGGCGCGCTGCTCGGGCTCGCCGTCGGGGACGCGCTCGGCGCACCCGCCGAGAACATGAAGCCGTCGGAGATCCGTGCGCGCTGGGGCCGGATCACGGGGTACGTGGCCGAGCGCCCCTGCGGCACGGACGACACCGAGTACGCGATCTTCTCCGGGCTGCTACTGGCCCGGCACGGGTCGGCGCTCACGGTCGCCCATGTGGAGTCGGCCTGGCACCAGTGGATCGCGGACCGTGACGAGGGCCCGTTCCGCGGCGCGGGCTTCAGCGAGCGCGGCACGCTGGAGAACCTGCGCCGGGGCCTCGCGGCACCGATCTCGGCCCAGCACCGGCACGCCTGGAGCGACGGGCTGGCCATAAGGGCCGCGCCCTTCGGTGTCTTCGCTGCGGGCCGTCCGGCGGAAGCGGCCCGGCTGGTCGCCATCGACGGTTCGGTGAGCCACGACGGCGAGGGCATCTACGGCGGCCAGGCGGTCGCGGCGGGCGTGGCGGCCGCGATGGGAGGCGCCCCGACGATCGCCGTGGTCGCCTCGGCCCTGGCCCTCGTCCCGGACGACTCCTGGACCGCCCGCTCCCTGCGCCGGGCGGTGGCGGCCGCCCATCTCGGCGAGCGCGCGGTCCGCTCCGCCGTGGTGATCGGCGGCTACCCCTGGACGGACCTGGCACCGGAGGCCGTCGCCCTGGCCTTCGGCGCGTACGCGGCGGCCGACGGCGACTTCACGGAGTCGGTCCTCACGGCCGTCAACATGGGGCGCGACGCCGACACGACGGCGGCCGTGGCGGGCGCGCTGGCCGGCGCCACCCGGGGCGTCTCGGCGATCCCGGGGGCCTGGGCGGCGGCGATCGGCCCGGCGCGGGGCAGCTGCCTGCCCTCGATGGAGGGCCACCACGTCCTGGACATCGCGGAGTTGCTGACCCCGGACGAGTCCCCCAAGTGGGCGCCCGGACTGCTGCCGGGCCTCCCGCCGGACGACGCCCCGACCGCGGAGCGGGACGCGTACGTACTCACCACGGACGAGAACGAGGTACGACCGTGAAGGCACTCGCGCCCTGGACCGAGAAAACAGCCGAAGCCCCGCTCGGACCCGCAGCCGCCGACGACGAGAACACCCCACAGGGGCCACCCGCACCCGAAGACGAAAGCCGCACGGGCGGTGCGAGTGGGAAACAAAAACCGGCCGAAGGCGAAGCCGAGGCAGGCACGCCCGCGCACCCCCCGGAGGGCCACCGCATCAAGGGCCTCCTCCTCGGGCTCGCCGCCGGTGACGCCGCCGGCTGGCCCGCCGCGCGGCACCGGGCCGCCCGGATGCCGGAGTGGACCCGGCGGCTCACCCGCGAACTGGACACGTTCGCCGAGCAGAACGCGACGACCACGCTGCCCGTACCCATCGCGCTCAACCAGCCGCCGGAACCGCTCAGGCTCGGGCCCTCCGACGACGCGGAGTGGGCGGTGTTCGCGGCGGAGGCCGTGCTGCGGGCCGGGGACTGCGGTGCGCTCGGCGACCTCAGCCGGGCCCGGCGGATGCGCGCCGCGATCGACCTGTCCTGGAACGCCGTCGCCAGCGAGGTCGCGGCCGCCGCCGAGCGGGCACCCGAGGTCGAGTCGGCCGTTTTGCCACTGCGCGCCCGCATCTCCGTACGCGCCGGACTCGGCAACCTCGCCGCCGGACTGCGCCCGCCAGCCACGGGCCACGACAATCCGCACTACTTCGACGACGCCGCCTGCGTACGGGCCTGTGTGCTCGCCATCGCCCACACCGGGGACCCCGAACTCGCCGCCGAGCTCGCCGAGTTCGACGCGCGCTACACGCAGGACGGCGACGGTGTGCACGGCGCCCGCGCCATGGGCGCCGCGCTCGCGCTCGCGCTCGACGGCGCGGACGTGGACGCCTGTGTGGCGGCGGCGCTCGCCGAGCTTCCGGCTGAGACAGAGATCGGCCGCAACGCCCGGCACGCGGTGCGCCTCGCCCAGGACCACGCAAGCGAAGGAACATTCGCTCTCGTGCCGCTCCTGGAGCACCAGATCGTCGACCACGTCTACAGCTACGGCATCGCGGCCGCCGAGACCGTCCCCGTCGCCCTGGCGCTCGCCACCGCCGCCCGCGGCCGGATCGCCGAGGCCGTACCCGCCGCCGCCTGCCTGTCCCGTGTCGCCGACTCCGCCCCCGCCCTCGCCGGTGCCCTGACCGGCGCGCTCGGCGGCGACGCCGCCATCCCGGCCACATGGCGGGAGGCCTGCCGCACCCTCTCCGGCTGCGCGTTGCCCCGCCTCACCGGTACGGATCTCGTACACCTCGCCGAACTGCTCGCAGCCACGGAACTGGCCACCCCAGGTGAATGATTCGGACATGAAGCGCCATTCAGATACGACTCGCACACACGAAACTCCGAACACTCCGAAGATTCCGAACAATCCAAACACTCCGAACGAACGGGAAGAGAGCCCGGCCTTGGACGAACGCATCACCCGCGCCCTGGTCGGCGCGGCCGTCGGGGACGCCCTCGGGGGCCCCGTCGAGGGCTACTCCCCCGAGCAGATCGCCGAACGCCACGGCGGCCGCGTGCACGGCGTCGTCGGCCCCTGGAACGGCGACAACTGGCGCACGGCCCGCCCCATCGCCCCCTACCACAAGGGCGACGGACACGTCACCGACGACACCCTCATGACCCACGCGCTGGTCCGCGTGTACGCCACGGTCCGCGACCACCTCGACGCGTACGCCGTCGCCGAGCACCTGGTCCCCGACCTGATGACGACCCCGCGCTGGATCCCTGAACTCCAGGCGGAGGCACTGCCGTTGCAGCGGATCTTCCTCGCGGAGAAGTGGCTGGTGGCCCGCCTCCACTACGGCCATGTCGACCCGCGCGAGGCCGGCGTCGGCAACATCGTCAACTGCGGTGCCGCGATGTACATGGCGCCGGTCGGCCTGGTCAACGCGGCCAATCCGCGGGGCGCGTACGCCGAGGCGCTCGACGTGGCGGGCGCCCACCAGTCGTCGTACGGCAGGGAGGCGGCCGGGGTGTTCGCGGCGGCCGTGGCGGCGGCGTGCGCGCCGGGCGCGACCCCGGACTCGGTGGTCGCGGCCTGTCTGTCCCTGGCCAAGGACGGCACCCGGGCCGCGATCGAGACGGTCTGCGAAGTGGCGTCCCGTTACACGGACTTCGAGTCGGCGCTCACGCCCCTGCGCAAGGCGGTGACGCCGTACGACACCGTGGGTCCCGACTACCGCTCCCCCTCCCTGGGTGCCCGCCGCCCCTCCCGGTTGCACGCCATCGAGGAACTCCCCATCGCGCTGGGCATGTTGGTGGTGGCGCGCGGCGACTACCGGCACGCCGTGCTCGGCTCGGTGAACTACGGCCGCGACTGCGACTCCATCGCCACGATGTCCGGTGCCCTCGCGGGCGCGCTCGGCTCGGAGGTCCCCTCCGACTGGGCGAAGCAGGTCGCCGAGGCCAGCCGTCTGGACCTGCACGCCCCGGCGGCGGTTCTCGCGGAGGTGGCGCGCGAGGTCTTCGAACGGGACGTACGGCGCCGAAGGGCGCACGAGGAGGCCTTCGCGCCCCTGGCGGCCGGGCGGTGACCGCCCTGCGCCTGACCTGGGTGCAGCCGGAGGACCTCCTTGGGCACGAACTGCGGCAGGCCACCCAGGACGGCCGCGAGCCGTCGGCGGTCGCGGCGCGCTGGACCGCGGCCGGGGGCCCGGCGGCCCCGCCCCGCGACGGCGCGTCACCGGAGCCCGTGTCGCCGTACCTGCGACTGCTCGCCGAGGACCTGCTGGACGAACTGGCCGATCTGCCCAGCGGATTGCGGGACGTGGAGCCGACGGAGCTCGACGGGATCCGCGCCCTGTGCCCCGAGTGGCCGACCTCGGGGGACGGGAACGTCCCGGCCGGCCATCTCGCCCGCCTGGAGGCCGCGTGGCTCGGCCGGGCCGCGGGCTGTCTCCTCGGCAAACCCGTGGAGAAGCTCCCTCTCCACGCCATCCGCGAGCTCGCCCGGGCCACCGGCAACTGGCCCCTCAGCACCTGGTTCACCGCACTCGGCCTGCCCGCCGACCTCGCCGCTGCCCACCCCTGGAACCGCCGCTCGGCCGCCACCTCCCTCGCCGAGAACATCGACGGCATGCCCGAGGACGACGACCTCAACTACGCCCTGCTCAACCTGTTGTTGCTGCAGCGCCACGGCCCCGGATTCACCACCGCCGACGTGGCCCGGCTCTGGCTCGACGAACTCCCCGCGGGCCGCACCTTCACCGCCGAACGCGTCGCCTACCGCAACCTCCTCAGCGGCATCGCCCCACCGCGCACGGCCCGCCATCGCAACCCGTTCCGCGAGTGGATCGGCGCCCTCATCCGTGCCGACGTCCACGGCTGGACCCACCCGGGCGACCCCGCGACCGCGGCCGGACAGGCCCACCGCGACGCAGTCCTCACCCACACGGCGAACGGCGTCTACGCGGCCATGTTCGCCGCCGCCACCATCGCCGAGGCCGCGGCCGGCACCCACGACGTCCACCATTGCCTGCGCACAGGACTGCGGGTCGTACCCCCCGGCTCCCGCCTGGCCCGGGCAGTCCGCCACGCCATCCAACTGGCCCAGGACCACCGGGACTTCGACACGGTGGTCGACCGGCTCCACCTCACCCACGCCGACTACCACTGGGTCCACGCCGTCCCCAACACCGCGCTGCTCGCCGCCGCCCTCACCCACGCGGACGGCGACTTCACCGGCTCCATCTGCCGTGCGGTGTCGGGCGGCCTGGACACCGACTCGGTCGGCGCGACGGCGGGCAGCGTCGCGGGCCTCCTCGCCGGCGACCCCACCGGCCTGCCCCAGCGCTGGACCCAGCCCCTCAAGAACCGTCTGGCCACCTCCGTCGCCGACTTCAACGGCATCGGCTTCGACGCCCTCGCCCAGCTCACCCTCCGGGAGACGACCCCTCGATGCACGAAGTGAACGCGACGCCCGCACCGCTGTCCGGCCTCCGCGTCCTGGACCTCGCGACCCTCTTCGCCGGCCCGCTGGCCGCCACGATGCTCGGCGACTTCGGCGCGGAGGTCATCAAGGTCGAGCATCCGCGCCGACCGGACCCGTCCCGGGGCCACGGCCCGTCGAAGGACGGCGTGGGTCTGTGGTGGAAGCTCCTCGGCCGCAACAAGCGCACGATGGCTCTGGACCTGTCCAAGCCGGGCGGCCGGACGACACTGCTGCGGCTCGCCGCGACCGCCGACGTGATCATCGAGAACTTCCGCCCCGGCACCCTGGAGAAATGGGGCCTCGGCTGGTCCGACCTGTCCGCCGCGAACCCCCGGCTGGTCCTCGCCCGCGTCACCGGCTTCGGCCAGTACGGCCCGTACGCGCGCCGCCCGGGCTTCGGCACCCTCGCGGAGGCGATGAGCGGTTTCGCCGCGATCACCGGCGAACCGGACGCCCCGCCGACGCTCCCGCCGTTCGGCCTGGCCGACTCCATCGCGGGCCTGACGACGGCATACGCGGTGATGACGGCCCTCACCGCCCGCGGGCGCACGGGCGAGGGCCAGGTGGTCGACATGGCGATCATCGAACCGATCCTCACGGTCCTGGGCCCGCAGCCCCTCTGGTACGACCAGCTGGGCCACGTCCAGCCCCGTACGGGCAACCGCACCCAGAACAACGCGCCCCGCAACACCTACCGCACGGCGGACGACCGCTGGGTCGCGATCTCGACCTCGGCCCAGTCGGTGGCCGAGCGGGTGATGCGACTGGTGGGCCGCCCCGAACTGACCACCGAACCGTGGTTCACGACGGGCACGGGCCGGGCCCGCCACGCGGACGTCCTCGACGAGGCGGTGGGAGCGTGGATCGCCCGCCACACCCGGGAGGAGGTCACCGAGGCCTTCGAGAAGGCGGAGGCGGCGGTGGCCCCCATCCAGGACGTACGGGACGTGATGCGAGACCCCCAGTACGAGGCGCTCGACACCATCACGACCGTCGACGACCCCGAACTGGGCCCTCTCCGCATGCAGAACATCCTCTTCCGCCTGTCCTCCACCCCCGGCGCGATCCGCTGGGCGGGCCGGCCGCACGGCGCGGACACGGAGGCCATCCTCACGGAGCTCGGCCTGACGGACACGGACCTCGCCGACCTGCGCTCGGAAGGCGTCCTGTGACTCCGACGCCCCCTGTGACTCCTACGCCTCCCACGCCTCCCATGCCGACGGAGGCCTACCCCCTGACCTGGCTGTACGTCCCCGGCGACCGCCCAGAGGTGGTCTCCAAGGCCCTCGCCTCCGGCGCGGACGTGGTCGTCGTCGACCTGGAGGACGCGGTGGCCCCGGACCGCAAGGAGTACGCGCGCACGGCCACCGCCGACCTGCTCGCCGAACCCCCGCCGGTTCCGGTCCACGTCCGCGTGAACGCCCTGAACACCCCGCCCGCGGCGGCCGACCTCACCGCTCTGGCCCCTCTCCCCGGCCTCTCGGGCCTGCGCCTGCCCAAGGTGACGTCCCCCGCGCAGGTCGTCCACGTGGCGGAGGAGTCCGCCCCCGCCGAGGGCGGAGCGATGCCCCTGTACGCCCTCCTGGAAACGGCCCTGGGCGTGGAACAGGCCTACGTCGTCGCCACCGCCCACCCGGCGCTCAAGGGCATCGCTCTCGGCGAGGCCGACCTCCGGGCCGAACTGGGCGTACGGTCCGACACGGCGCTGGACTGGCCCCGTTCCCGGGTCGTCCTGGCCGCCCGGGCCGCGTCCCTGCCGCCTCCCGCCCAGTCGATCTACCCGGACACCAGGGACCTCGACGGCCTGGCCCATTCCTGCGCCCACGGCCGCGCCCTCGGCTTCCTCGGCCGCACGGCCATCCATCCCCGCCAGCTTCCCGTCATCGAACGGGCGTACCTGCCGACGCGGGAGGAGATCGAGTCGGCCGAGGAGATCCTCGCGGCCGCCGCCAAGGAGCCCGGAGCCCAGGCACTCCCGAACGGCTGCTTCGTCGACGCGGCGGTCGTGGCCTCCGCCCACCGCACACTCTCCCTCGCTCAGAGAGCCACGTAGGCGGGGCGGTCCGGATTTTTCCTCGCCCCCGCCTACGTGGCTCTCTGAGCG